>JAAYEH010000460.1 GCA_012728855.1 Rhodopirellula sp.
TACGTGGTCGGGTTCAATCCGTTGGCCAGCCGCGATCCGTCCCGCGTGGACCAGGTGACCTCGGGCGTGGTGAGCGCGTTCAAGAAGCTGCACGATTCCTGGGGGCCGAGGCTGGAGGACACGCTCCGCAACGCCGTGTTCGCGACGGTCGAGCAAGGCGGCAACCTGCTGTCCGTCATGCGGCTGCTGGGCGAGAAACCGTACCGTGAGCACATGGTGCCCAACATCCGCGACGAGGTCGTGCGGAGTTTCTGGATTCACGAATTCGCCTCTTGGAGCGACAACTACCGCACCGAAGCCGTAGCGGCGATCCAGAACAAGATCCGGCCGTTCCTCACGAACACGAACATGCGGGCGATTGTCAGCCAGCCGGGGCGATCCCTGGACCTGCGGCAGATCATGGACGATGGGAAGGTCCTGATCGTGAACTTGAGCAAGGGCCGCATCGGCGAGGACAACGCGACGCTGCTCGGCGCGTTCCTCGTGACGAGCATCCAGCAGGCAGCCATGACGCGGGCCGACATTCCGGAAGGGGAGCGGCGGGATTTCTTCCTGTACGTCGATGAATTCCAGAACTTCACGACGGGCAGTTTTGCGTCCGTGTTGTCGGAGGCCCGAAAGTTCCGGCTGTCCCTGATCGTGGCTCACCAGTACCTGGCCCAGATCAACGACGAGACGGCCGATGCCGTATGGGGCAACGTGGGCTCGATCGTGGCGTTTCAGGTCGGCAGCGAGGACGCAGAGCTGATCGCCCAGCAGCTTGGCAAATACCCCGGACAGATCACCCCCGAAAATCTCTCCGGACTGCCAATGTATGCCGCCTACGCCCGGCTGCTAATCGACGGCATGCCGAGCAATCCGTTCTCGCTCCAGACGCTACCGCCGCGCCGGGAGTCGTTCGATCCGGAGCGGGCGGAGATCATCCGCTGCGTTGTTCGCCGTCGATTCGCCCGCGACGTCGAAGGTCGGACGCGAAACAGCACGCATTGCAGCACCGTTCCTTGCGGCGCACCCGGAACGTAGATGAGTCGACCAAACCCGCACTAGCCAGCCTCAAATCGACTGCCGCATTTGAAGGGATACTAAACCAGATGTGGCGACATTTGCGTCCGGGGCAATGACGCGACAGCTGCAAGAACTTGCGACCCTAAAGTCGGCTCATTTTCGCAACTCAAAGCGGGCTCGACTAGACGAACGCGATCAAACCGATAAAATAAAGGACTAAGGTATCTCGGTGTCCATGAAAAACCACCCGAGGCAAATGGCGACTCAGCATGAAAATAAAACGACTTGATCGTCCGAAATTGCCTGACAGTTACATGCGTCATATTGCGAGTCGCGACTGTGCGCTTTGGGTTGGGGAGGGATTTGATCAGCCCGACGAAATCCAAGCTGTAGTTGAACTGATTCAGCTTCCGTGGCGGATGGTCCTTTGCGAATCCTCGGAAGCAGGCTTCGTTCAAAGCCTCGAAGCAGTAGCTCAACGGTCTGAAGCTCAGTTCACCCACGCCCGCGGATTCTTGCATCTAGTCGCAAGCAATCCAGAGGGGGTCTCGCTGCCACCACGAGCACTTCCCGTATTTCTATTGAACGGCCGCGCTGACGCGCAGGATCCTTCGGAGTCCTCGAAACGCACCGGAATGGCGCACAAGACTCGTCGGCTCAACATGCTCAACACGCTTGTGAGGGCCAAGCCAACCTCACTCGTCGTAGTCGCCAACGACGATCCGCGACTGCTTGAACAACTAGTTGAACTGTGGCAGGACGGATTTCGCTGCCTTCTGTCGGTCGCGAGCAAGTCCGCGGAAGACGGTAAACGAATTGACGCTTGGCTCACGCAACCGGAAAGTCCATCAGCGATTGACTTCTGTCCCGTAGCCGTGACGGACTTTGCGGATGACCTAATCGCTCGAACGCGCCTCGAAATCCCAGAAGAGCGAGTCGTGGTCCGCATGCTCAGTCCGGATGAGAACATGATCAACTTGGATATCACAACGTGTGAGCTGTCCGAACAGCCGCTGCTCGATCGTTACAGCATCATCAGAGTAAACGATCTTCGGCTACTTCAACCCGAAGACTTGTCGCAAGAAGAGTTTTCTGCTTTTTTTGACAAGAGTGCCGAAACATGGGCTCCCTATGGTGCGGGTTTGCCATGGCAACGGCATCCCGACCTAAGCCGGAGAGTTATAGACTCCTTGAAAACCTGCCTCAGAACAGGCTATGACCACAACCGGCTTTTGTGTATTGCCTCAGAACCCGGCGCAGGGGGGACCACCCTAGCGAGGTCAGTCGCGTTTTTGGCTGCGTCAGCCGGGTTTCCTGTTCTAGTTGCGCGATCTCTCAAGTTTCGTCCCGAAGCCACGGAAATCGAGTCTTTTCTCCTACGTGTACGTCAAGAGTTTCGCGCCGCCACGGCAAACTCGGAGTCAGTAACCGATGAGGATTCACCAGAGACTCCTTGGTTGATTGTCTTCGATGTTCAACATTGGGATGGCCGTGAATCGGAGCTGCGACATTTTCTTGGAGAACTCACGCGACGTGGCCGCTCCGTTGTGGTTCTAGTGGTCACAGGCCCCGACGTTTCGGAGGAACTTCGCAACAGCGCACGATTCGAGCGTATCGAAGTGCTGAGCCATGAATTGAATCAAAGCGAAGCTTTAGATCTCGGTCGCCATCTAAACCGTTTCTTGAAACCACACGGAACCGAGAAGACAGATTCTCAATGGCAGCAATTCTTCGACGCTCATCGGCCCAATGTATCAGCTCAGGTCGCATCATTTTGGATTGCGCTTCAATTCTGGCTTAAAGGTCAGCTCGACATATCTGAATCCGTTCAGAGTTGGCTGTACAAACAATTCAATCAGCTTGCCGTCACAGACGAGGTTCGTTGCCTGCTTCTCGAAATTGCGGCATTGAGCGTCGAGCGACAGCCCCTGCCGGAAGGATTAATGCCGGAAATTAGGGGGCAAGCCTTTCCCGTTTCAGTCATCCTGGAACAAGTTCGTAGCGATGGTCCAGCTCTTGCCCTTGTACGAGAATCAATCGCCTCGCAGCGTCAATGGGCAATGGCGCATGATCTTCTTGGGCGCTACCTCCTCACATCAACGTATTTTGATCGCCAAATGCTGGCGAGGCTTTCCATCAGCGATGCCGTAGACCCAGTTCACTTAAGACTCATGTTGCTTCGACGCATTGCAACGCGGCATGACCTTGAGAGAACGA
>JAAYEH010000461.1 GCA_012728855.1 Rhodopirellula sp.
ATTGGAAGATGTAGACCTCCCTGCCCATCTGCCGCCCGACAGCACAAGCCAACGTCGTCTTTCCCAGTCCGGATTCGCCGATCAACCGCGGATTGAGCGGCGGCTCGACATCCGACAGCCGCAGCCACGCCGCCTCCAATTGGCGAACATAGTCGTTGTAGTCCACCCACTCCGACTCATGATCGTCAGGTGAAGCCAGAGTCAACGCCACGCCATCGATGCTAACCGTTTCCATGTGTGGGTCCTCATTGAAATTCACCTCGCGGCCGCAACCCCTCGCTCGTAGTGCCGGCTTCAGCCGGTCAAGAGCACCTGAGCGGACTGGCGCTGGCCACCGGTACGGCACCGTCCCAAAAACCGCCGGCTAGTGCCTTGCCGCTCACCGGACATCTGGCCGTTGATTCTGGAACGTTGCTAACCGCAAATCAACTCGGGTTCGTCCTTCCCCACTTCAACCCTGCCGACTCGAGCAATTCAAAGACCCGTCCGTCATCGTTGTCCGTCGTGCGGCCTACCAAGTTGTCAATCCAGCGGCTTGGCAGCCCCTGACGGCCGTGCAGCGCCCCGACGGCCGCGCGCACGATCGCCGCGACCGTGTCGTTGTCCTTCGTGTCGTTGACCGCGCGGACGATGGCTTCTTCCGGATCATCGCCGTGACGCATCAGAATGTAGACCACGCTGGGCACGGTCTCCAGCAAGAAAGCGCCCGAGTGCCAGCTGTCTGCGGCATCCAGCACGGAAAGATCCTGCTGGAACGCCGCGCCGACGCGTTCCTGAACAAAACGCCAAATCGGTCCCTCGTAGGCCGCAACCTGTTCGCTGCGCGGCCGGTATCGCGTGTCGCCTTCGAGTTCGCGGGCCGTGGCGACGTACGTTTCCAGCCACCACTGGGCCGGCGGCGGCGCGCTCATCGCCAGCAGTTGCCACAGCATCGACACCAAGGCCACGCAGGCTGCGGTGGGCCCCGCGTCGTTGTGGGTCAGCATCGCGCACAGCGCCGCATCGGCCCACAGGTCCGCCGTGCCGGTCTTCACGTGCGGAATCAGGATCGGCGCAATCCGCATCAGCGCTCCGTTCCCGACCGACGGCGCGCCGCACTGCTCCCACGGCAGACCGCTCTTGTAGTTCCGCAAGAACTGTCTCATCGTGCTGCCGATGCCGAAGATCCGCCCGCGGGAAAAGCGTTCGGCCACATGCGCCGGCACAAATCCGCCATCGTCGAGCATCTGCTGCAGCGTCCAGAACGCCAACTGCGTATCATCCGAGGGCAGCCCGACCCGCCTGCCGTCCGCGTGCCGGTTCGGCAAGTAATCCCGAATCTCCCCATACCGCCCCCGCCGCGCCGATGGAACCTGCCCTTCGCTGGTATTTCCCAACGCGTCCCCAATCGCCAACCCCAGCATCATGCCTTCGACCTTGGCGAAGTCAAACCCGGCCGGCAGCGGCGAGGGAGCTTGATCGAAAATCGAGCCGCGGACAAGGTTGATCGTCCGCTGATGAAACAGCCGTTCCAGGATTTCGCGATTTGTGGTTGTCATGATCGTTTGGCTCCTGGCGGCGTTCGTCGGACAGTACTTGCCAAGCGGTCAGACACAACACCCGCTGGCCTAGGAATCGAAGGGAACGAAGCATCCAACATCGCGGGCTTCTCCGGAGCTGTCCCCAACCAGCGTCCAAACCACGGAAACCCCGTTCGCGTTCGCACCGGCGGCAGCGATCGCACCTTGCTCAGTTTGCGGATTCGTCGGTTTCCGAGCAGTGCGTGCCGTCGATCTCCGTCGAACTGATGGTTCGCCACCATCTGCTTCAACCCATCGCCCAACATCCTCTGGCTTGATGGACAGCGAACAGTCGCACCTGTCGCAGTGCCCGCACGGTTTGTCAAGCGAGTAACCGTACACAGTCGAAAAGACACCCATCCGGCATCTTTTCCCACGAACGAGGTCTCTGAGTTCCCGACGCTGCTTTTCAGCACGTTTGTGACACTCCACGTGATAGTCAACGAGCCGGCTAATGTGCTCGGGTGACCAAGTGCCGAGACCGTGACGCCGAACAAGCACCCATTCCTCTCGCTCTTGCTCAGACGTGTCATCGTCGCGGATCAGTTCAATTGCACCATCGAGCACTGCCGCCACAAGATCTCGCTCCAAGTCGGAGAAAGACACTCGCTTCGACAAACACAGTTTTCCCAAGTCGACATCTCGTGGCGACGAAGCCTGAAGGTGCCTAGCGAGGCAACTGGCCAGCGTTGGATAACGGCGTAAACGTTCCGGCTTCGAGCCTGGCTGGACACGCACAGTTCGCAGCACGGCGCGGTCGACCTCGATGTCCCCCATTTGCTCCAGGATATTCAATACGGCAAAGTTCCAATTGCGATTCAGTTCAGACGCCTGTGCGATATGTCCAGGAAGAGCATGGAGCGGAACCAGCGCTGCGCCGGGCCCGTCAGCAGGCAGGTCAAGGCGTTCACTCAAGAATGCCAGTGCGCGTGCCGCAGCCGTTTCGGGTTTGATGATCGCTTTGTTGTCTTTGGTCGCTTGCCCCATGGAACTGGGGCTGTACAAGAGGAACGCGTGGCCGGTCCAGTGATCCCGTGCCGCTCTTCCGATTTGCTGATAGTACTCATCAACGCTGCGCGGAACATCGAAGTGAATCACGGTCCGCACGTCGGCCTTGTCAACTCCCAGTCCGAAAGCGCTCGTTGCCAGAACGAAATCGACGTCCCCTCGTTGAAATGCTTCCAAACGCTCGCGTCGAGCGTCGGAGGCTGTGGCACCGGTGTAGTCCATCACGCGCCGAATGCTCAACTGGCGAAACTCCTTGCGCAAGCGTCTCACGTGGTCACGCCGCGTACAATACACAATGCAGGGTCGCGGTACTTGACGAACCAACGCCAGCAGCGTTTCGGTCGGACCGGCTTCCTGCGAATTCGCAATCACTCGTATGGAAAGCTCCTTACGAAGACTGGGGTCCTCGAATCGCGCCACACCGGCCGGGTTGCGAAATACCTGCAGCAATGTCCGCTCGCTGTCCTCCGTGAGGGTCGCGCTCAGCATCAGGGTCTTGATCTTCGGATTCTCCGCGAGCAGCCGATTTCGCACCACGCCAAGGCGGAAAAAATCGGGCCTGAAATCCTGGCCCCACTCGGCTACCATGTGTGCCTCGTCAACCACGAACAGACGGACGTGCGCCGCGCAGTCGATTAGAATCTGCTGGAAGAATGGGTCCACAAGCTTTTCGGGACTCAGGAACAGGGCATCGAGTTCGCCCTTTCGAAGCTTCCGATAGATCTTCGTCCGATCGGGTGCGGGGACGGTTGAGTTGATCTCGGCGACACGAAGTCCCGTAAACTCGTAGTCTTGCTGGATTTTGCGGACTTGGTCGTTCATCAACGCGATTACCGGGGAGACCACAATAGCGGTTGATTTTTCGGTTCGACGCCGCCATTCATCGCTGGCCAGCAGGTACAAAAGGGACTTCCCGGACCCCGTTGGCATTCGGGCAATGACAACTTCCGGACCGTCGGGAGCGAGCAACGCGTGAACAGCATCCCGCTGGGCCGCGCACGTGTAGCGGGAAAAGCTCGGAAAATGCCGGCGCAGCAAGTCATCCGAAGGCACGGGCTTGGATGTCTTGAAATGCCGCTTCGCGGCAAATCGAACTGGCGCACTCTTGAGTTGCAGAGTAAGCTGCTCGTTCTGAATCACGAGACGGTTCTTTCCTCTCTTCATTTGCCACGTCCCCAACGACTTGAACCCCACCGATTCGAGCGCAGCCCCCAGAACTCCCGCAAAGTCGGTGGTTCCTGCCTTGCTGTAACCAGCAAGACGCACGAGTGACGCTTTGCTCAGTAACTCCTTGGGACCGAATATGCGAGCCCTGAATCCGTCACGAAGCCGGGTTGCCTGGTCCAACGGCCCGGTATCCCAGCTGCGGTAACGGAGATCGGCACGTTTACCGTCCCATCCTTCAACGGCCACACCAACGGCGTCGAGGCACGATTCCAGACGTTGCTGGTCTTCGTGATCTCCCGTCCACACGCCGCGCGGAAGATATCCGGTAAGCATCGCGACGGGAACGCTCGTCGAGCCCTTCTGTGCTTTTGGATCTTCCCCCAAGCAATCTGCGATGTCACACGCTGCATTCAGAAACGCGTCCAGTTTACCGGTCATAATCGCCATTCCCTCAAGGATTTTCTCAGACGTTCCAACGACTTTGGTCGTTCCTGGGGATTGTCGTCCAGGCATGCACTCAGTTGCTGACGAATACTGCGATCTTCAACCCTGCGTAATCGCCCCCTTAAGCTTCCTGCTCCCGGCACCAACAGGTCCAGGACCATGAGGCCCGCAGCGTAGACATCGCCCGCATGACAATCGGCTTTTCCCCTCAAACGTTCCGGCGGCTGCCGAGAATGATGGGCGACTGTTCGCCTCCCTGTGTGACCGTCCGCGGACGCGCTGAACTCCAATCCGCCGAGAAGGATTCGATCGTCAGTGCCCACGGAGATGACCTCTGCGGCGATGTTCCGATGGACGATCCCAGCTTGCCCCAATGCCTCCAACGCGTCATCCAGTTGAGCCAGAACACGTTCGCGAAACGCGGCGTCCTTGACGAAGCGGTGAGCAAGCGTGGCCAAGGTGTCGGGGCCGATGTATTCCTGAGCAACCCAAAACACGTTGAAATTTGCGGGATCGCGAAAAGCATCGTAGACGATGGGTAACGCCGGACACCGGCAGCTTTCGAGCCGAGCGAGCGCTGACGCCTCAGCCTCCAACTTACGGAGCGTTGCCGCTCGCTTGCGATGCTCGGCCAAGGGGTCGATCTCCCAGCACCGCAAGAGCACGTCTCGATTGTAAATGTGCGAACAACGTCCGACAAACTGCCTGGTGAACTCCGTCGCGGGCAACTCTTCGTCCAAAACGAACGAGCCGACCCGCCACGTCTCGGTGCCGGCGGTTTTCTCAGCAAGGAATTCGGCGACGGCCGTAATGGTCTTTTCGTCCAGTGTCTCGCGTCGACCGTGCAGGGCCAGCGGCTGGAGGAGGGCACGTTTCTTGCTCGCTACATCGACCGAGAAAACGTGCTCGGCGGCCCGTAGGTCGTCCGGCAAATCCAACTTCCCGACGTAAATCAGGCATCCTCCCACGGGCACGCCGTCCGAGATAACGTCCTGGCTCACGAGGTAACTGCGAAGCATTTTCGTCTTGTACTGCAATCCCGGAAAAGGACTGGGAACGGAATATCCGTCTTCGAATTCGACAAGTGTCCCGACGCGCTGGATGCGTCCGAACCAATTCTTGACCTCGACCACCAGAATCCCTTCGGCGAGAATGACCAACAGATCGATCTCGCCACCCGTGTACCGTCCCGGAAGCACGTAGTTGCCGACCACTTGCGCCGGAGCTTGTAGATTTTGCACCAGAGCCTCAGCAGCCTCGCGTTCGGTGTCATGTCGAAACTCGTTGGCTGTTCGGAAACCGGCCATTTGCCTACCTCCTTCGTGGACGCCTCGTACGCTTCGTGGCGTTTGGTGGGGCGAATCGTTCCAGTTCACGGTACAGGTCTCTTGCGGTATCGTACCGCTCCATCCTGTCCGTTGCCGTCGCCTGCGCAATGATCGCCTGCAACTCAGCCGGGGTGCTTTTTGACAGCGCGGCGAGCCGCTGGCCTTCGATCGGCATTCGTCCGGTCAACATCGCGATCAGTAGGACGCCCAACGAATAGACATCGTCCCGATAATCCGCGGTTGTCAAGTCCGCGAGTTGCCCAGGCGCTGCAAATCCGAGCGTTCCTGCTCCAGTGATCGTTTCGTCTTCTGATGACTGACGATTGGCAATCCCGAAATCCGCTAGTTTCACCGTCGAACCAACAAACAGGACGTTTCCGGGCTTAATGTCCCGATGAACCCAGCCGCATTCATGCATGTGGGCCACGGCGTCGATGACGGGCAAGATGTCCCGAACGCACCCATGCGCTCGCTCTGCTGGCGTGCGGGCTCCGCGTGGCGTGTACCCTGTGGGACCGATGCGTTCGTGTAGGCTCCCGCCGTCGGCGTACTCAAGTTGCAGGAAGACATACGGATCAATCGTAATCACCTCAAGCACCGGCAGAATGTTGGGATGTTGACCCCACGGATGCTCGCCGGCCAACGCCTTCTGGCGAAGACCCTCGCGAGCGATCTCGGCACATTTTTGCGGCGACATCCGCTTGCCACCGGGCATCTTGAACGCCCAGTACTGGCCGTCTCGCCGCGCTTTGTACACCTTTCCCATGCCGCCCTCGAGTATCTCTTCCGGCTCGTCAAACCCAAGAGATTGAAGTGCGGCTTCAGGCGTCATCGAGGGCGCGCCGTCAATCGGAGGCTCGCCGAGCCAGCGTCGAAGCAAGCGGATGGCAAGCCGTCGGTCATGGAGTCCGGAAATGTCCGCAATGCAACTCAGGCAGCCACAACTTTCGGGCTCGTCCCTGCACCTTGGACAGCCCTCGAGAACCTCGTACAGCGCGTTGTTCAAGAGTTCTGTGATCCGCTCGAACGTGCGGCTCGCGAGCCCGACGCCACCGCGAGTTTGCTCGTAGATGAAAATCGCGGCGTGACCATCCGCTGCCTCGTGATACAATTCTGGGGTGAACAGAAGATCGTCGGGTCCGCAGTAATGCAGCAGCGGAACGGCACGCGTCACGGCCTTCCCGACGCTGAAGAGTGCCCGATATTGATCGTCGTCCCCTTCGATTCCGGCGAATGCTTCCGCGGGGACAACAAGCCACATCCCGTCAGTTTCGTACGCGTATCTCCTTGGGGTATTCGGCCCAAACGTGACTTGAAATCTTCTCGGGGGCTGCTTCGTTCCACCATGTTCCGGTTCCTCTGAAACTGCCCCATCCTCATCAGGTGGCTCGCCATCTTGCGGAACGGCCACCTCTTCCTGTGGCGGGTCCAGCGGATCGTAGGGAACCTCGTAGTACTGGTTGACCATCGTCGTGATCTTCACCCTACCGGCACGGGCGTAGATGACGCCCAAGTCCTGTTCTTCGGGCTCGTCAGTCAATGAATTGATCGTCGTCTGGATGATTGGGACCGTGACCTTGCTTCCAGATGCTCTTTTCACGATCGCGTAAAACGGGCGACTTTGCTCGTCGACGTTCTCTTTGCCCGATTCGTACGCCAGGGTCGTGACTCGATAGAAACTGCGGTTATGGATGAAGGTCGCTCCTTGATACAGCCGACGAATCGCTCGAACCTGATCGTCCTGGAGGATAACCTCACCATCCGATGAGTTGAGACAAACCGGGACCTTGAACGCACCGCTGCCGCGGAGGGGGATTTTGAAGACACGGTCTCCATCGACCAGCTCAAAGTACTCATCGGGGTCTTCGTCACCCGGAACCAGCCAGTCCCCCTGTTCAAGCATCTCGCGGAGAACGTCGGGGAAGGTGCTTCCGAAGAACTTCCGATCTCGTTTGGAGTTAAGCGGAAAATCAAAGTGGGCCGCTGCAATATGCTCCTTCAGGATGTAGCGGTTGTCGGGCATGATCACGAGTTCGTCAAGGTGTTTCTGCTGGTCAAGGAACTCCTCCGGATGTTCCTCCCAGAATCGATCAAGATACGTGTTGCCGAGCAAGAATAGCTGAAGACCAGGCCCCCGTCGTCCAGCTCGCCCCAGCATCTGCCATGCCTTGGCCATACTGCCGGGGTAACCGATCAGGATGGAACAGCTTAGCGCACCGATGTCGATTCCCAGTGCCAAGGCACTGGTACTGATGATGCACGCGGTCTTTCCGCTTCGAAGGTTGTCCAGCTGTTCGGCTTTCTCTTCCGGCCCGAAAACAGCAGCAAACACGCCGAGGGATTCCTGTGGAATCTGGTCTCCCTCCAGGGCGTGCGAAAATCGGTCGTAGAGTTCCTCGATGGCCGGGATGTTCTCCTGAAATGCTATCGTCCGCAGGCGGCGATTGCAGAACACCTTGCCAAGCCCTCCGAGGGCGAAGTCCTTGAACGGCCTATCGGGGTCCCTACGCCGGAGAAAGACAAGCTTCTTGGCATGTCGTTCTGACGTATCGTCCCGGCGCTCAATTACGAGCGAAGGCTTGGTGCCGATGAGGCGTTCGGCGAACCTGCCCGGTTCGCGAATGGTCGCGGAACAGAGGACGTAGCGAAGTCGATCCGCTTCGGCGTTTCCGGCAAGCGAACAGACGCGGCGGAGGCGGCGTAGCAGGTTCGCAACGTGGCTGCCGAATACGCCCCGCATTTCGTGGCACTCGTCCAGAATTACGTACCTCAAACGCTGGAAGAAGTACTTCCAGGCACCGCCTGCTCTCATCTTGTTAACCCCAGGTGCCTCCACATCGAGCGCGTAGGCGAGCATCGCCATGGAGAGCATCTCTGGGTTGGCAAAGACCAGTTCAGGTTCAGCTTGGCGGATATCCGGCCGAAGATCCTTTGGAACGCCGCCGTGATACTGTGCGATTCGCGTGTGGATACCACCACCAAGATCGACAGTCGCGAGGAATCCCTGGTCGACGGCGGCGCCCCTGAGGTGGTTTGGCCGAAGGGGGAGTGAAAATGCTCTCAGCGACTGGAATTGATCATCGATTAAGGCATTAAGCGGGGCCAAGTACAACGCCGTCGGTGCCTCGCCCGGCGACGAATGGGCGACGTCGTTCAGCCACGGGATCTGAAAGCAAAGCGATTTTCCTGATGACGTTGTCGTGGCCAGGATGACGCTTCCGCCCGTCTTTCCAAGCGTCTTGATTGCCCGAGCTTGATGTCCGTACAGCCTGACGTCTTCCGGCGACACGCCGAGTTTCCGTCCCATAGCGTTGACGACCGCCGCATCCAGCCAGCTGAGTTGGCCCGCGGGAGCAAACTCCGCATCACGTTGAGCCTCCGAATCGAGGATCCTCACGACACAATCCTTGTAGGTATGGCCCAAGGACGCTACCTCGGCCTCGATATCGACGTGTTCGGGCGCTACGAAAATCACCGGATCGATTGGCTCAAGGATCTCGGCTACGATTTGCAGGATCGCGCCGACCGCCGGTGAAGCAGGCGATTTGCAATTTAGGCAGAAAAACCCGCCCGTTTTTTCCGAGCACACATCCGGACCAACCGAATTCCATCCGCCAGGGGTGGGTCTGGGGCCCGTGAATTTGATTTCCCGTGCGCCAAGACGCCCGGCTCGATCCGGTTTGACCTGAAGCCACAAGTCGCAATTCGGGCATTTAATGCACGTGGTTGATAGAGGCATGGCAGTGTCGTTTCTCCGAACATTGAAGGCCGACAAATCGCTCAAATCGCTGCTCACAGCGTCGGGGTCTGTCGCGTCGCTGTCAACACCACTGGACGCCAGAAACGCATTTCCCAACCGAGCGTCCGGCGCCGCACGCTACGCGACCCAGTGCGTCAAATCTTCCTCAAGGAGTTCCGGGGTCTGGCCGTCCCAGCGCCAGAGGTGGTCTACGCCGCGGCCGGCGTTGACGGCCCACATGGTGCCTTCGCTGTGCTGCCAATAACTGCATCCGTCCGGGATCGGGTACTTGGCCCGGGCCTCGGCTTCGAAGGCAGGTGCGATGATCTTGCGGAACACAGACCAGACGTGGACGTGCCAGCAGTAGTTCGGATCTTCGACCTGCCGCAGAAAACTGCCAAACTCGTCCTCCAGCAGAAACCCGGCCCGTTCGTGGTCCGGTCCCATGATCTCGTTGGCAGCGACCAGTCCGGGAATGTCGGACGTGAACACGATGAACGGCTCGCGGTCGATCTCCAGGATCTTGGACAGCACCGCCCGTTCCTGGAGGAATCGCGGGCCGATCTTCCGCAGCCAGTTCACCAGGGAGCTGCCGACAATGCGACGCTGCCAGTCCTCGGCGGGTGGCAAGTCGTCCCGCCTCGGCAGCGGAACGCTGGCTCGGCACGCCACCGCATGACTTCGAAACTGCGAGGACCACTCGGAAACGGACTTCGATCTCTTGGGCTTTTTGGTCATCCGAAGTCTCCTTTACTTCGATTGTCTGACTTCGGCGGAATCGGCACCGGTCTTGTTCGGGTCGGCTGGCTTGCGTCGAAGGGACCGGTGGGCTAACGCCGCACCGTTCGCCGAAGCAAGGCAGTCGATGCACCACCTACACAACAAACGACCAGACCGGGGAAGACGCCGCACTGCTTTGTCCGTCGCGCTGCTTTGCCTGTTGCCCAGTACTGGTGCGAGCCGGTGACGATGCAGCGGTCTTCTTTGGCGTGCCAGTCGCTGGCTTCCTGACGGCATTTTCATCAGGTCGCGAAATCGAAGGCGGTGTCTTCGCCGACGGGCGTCGTCCCCCGCCTGCTGGCCAATAGCAGAAGCGGGTGGCGGGGTAGGGACACTGGCGGCCGGTCCGGTCGCCTGCGAATGGCAGGAGCTGTTTCACCCGCTCGGCGGCTTTCTCCGGAGTCAGGCCGTGATCGAGAATCATGTCCAGATACGTGAAGTCGACCAGGGCGCTGGCACCCCAGTCGGCGTAGGCGGCGTAGCCGGAGATGGGAAAGGGCAGTTCCCGGCACAGCGTGCGGGCGAAGCCGCCGTCTGAGCCATTTCCCAGGTAGCACGCGGAAAAGTGCAGGACGTCCACGTTGTTTGCATAGCGGAGATTCCTGGTCAAGGCATCGGGACGAAGGATTCCCCTGTGTCCGCACAGTCCTTCCGGAGTGCCGTGGGTGGCGACGACCAGAACGACCGGCTCGGGCACGTACAAGATTTCCCGGCACCAGCTTTCCAAGTCGGCTTCGCTGGCGAAAAACCGGTGCCGCACCTCCAGTCCCGGCACGCGGGCAAAGAATTCCCGCAGCATGCCGCCGAGCGAGTAGTTCTCCTCTTGGAGCACACGCTGCCAGTGGGCTTCCAGCACCACCAGCCATTTTAGGTTCGCCGTGGGAAAGACGCGCTGTCCGCCCCAGGGTTCCCAGGAACGGGCTCCCGCCGCCCGCCATTTCCCGTGAAAGCGCCATTGGCTTTCGTCCAACTCGAACCAGCCCTCACCTTGGCTCGTGGGTCCCTGATAACGGAAAACCAAGCGGCTGGCTTCACCCTGTGTCGTCCCCGTGGTGCCCTGCGCCGCATCAAGAGGCGTTTCGGGACCGCTAAGCCGGCTTGCCTTCGCTGGAGTCTCCGAACTTCGCAGTTGCCCTTCCAGCGAAGCGCCCCCCTCCTGCAACTCGTAGATCCCGACGACCCGATCCGGCTCTTGAATCAGCCGCAACAGGCCGAACGTCGTATCCCAGACGCCGTCGAAACCACGATACCCGTGCCAGACGCCTTCGTTGCCCGTCTTATCTTCGCGCCACTGTCCTGAAAACATCCCGTACCGCTGAAGGTGGAACGAACCCGTGCCGCGTGCCTTGGGCTCTCGGTAATCGAACTTCAACACGTCGCCCCGGACCTGGCCCTCGATCTGGCACGGGATGCCTTCGAGCGCTTGGTAAACGCCCTTGACGTGCGTCCCCGACTGTTCCAAGTCCATGCGTCCAAAGGTGGTGCACCAGCGGCCGGCGAAATCGTTCATGTTCAGCTCCTAGACAGACAAAGGGATTCGATTCTTC
>JAAYEH010000462.1 GCA_012728855.1 Rhodopirellula sp.
AAAGTGAGTGACGCGGAACTCTCGCAACTACGCCTAAAGCGACATGCCTTTCACGGCGACTGGAACTACACCCTCTCACCTCGTCCTTCGCAAAAATTGTATAGGTAATTTTGACGCAGGCCCTAAGATTATCGTGGCCAACGAAACCGTTTGGAAACTCGTCCAGGAGCAATACGCATGATTCCGACCGACAAGAACGACCACGCAACGGTGGCGGAACGACTGAAGGATGTGGAGAAAGTCCAAGTTGTACTCAAAAAGGCTGCTCGTCAGGCCATTTTGGAACATGAGCGCGCGGGTCACAAGGTTGCCGTTTGGCGCGACGGGCAGGTTGTTTGGGACGAGCCAACCACCGGGGAAAAGAAGGCCGAATGAGGGGCAAAGGGGCAAAGGGGCAAAGGGGCAAAGGGGCAGAGGGGCAGAGGGGCTGAGGGGCTGAGGGGAAACGGTAGGTGAATGAATGGGTGTCGAGATCAAGACGTTTCGCGACCTGTTGGTGTGGCAGAAGTCGATGGCGCTGGTTACCGAGGTGTATCGAGCTTCGGGGGAGTTTCCGTCCCACGAACGATACGGGCTGTCTTCACAAATCCGGCGGTGCGCAGTATCCATACCCAGCAATATCGCGGAGGGCTTCGGGCGACATTCGACAGTCGATTACATTCGTTTCCTCACGATCGCCAACGGATCGCTCTACGAGCTGCAAACGCAGGTCGAGATTGCCTTGAACCTGGGATACATGGAGAGCAAGATCTACGACACCCTGCACGAACAAACCCGTGAGATTGAACGCATGATGTCCAGCCTGATCCAAAGCCTGAAAAGACGTAACCACTAACCCTTAGCCCCTTTGCCCCTTTGCCCCTTTGCCCCTTTGCCCCTTTGCCCCTTAGCCCCTTTGCCCCTTTGCCCCTGACAACTACCCCATGCCCATCCCGATTACCGCCGAAATCCTGATGCAGCTTGATCGGCTGGATACCCAGAGCGCCGACGATCTGGAGACGCAGTGGCTGGAATTCAAACCATGGACGGGGCCGCGCGAGGATATGCGCGTGGCGGTCGAGTATGCCGTCTGCTTCGCCAATGCCGAGGGAGGTGTGATCGTCTTCGGCGTGGCTGACCGGATCCGCGGGCGTGCCGCAGCGATCCACGGGGCGCGGGGCTACGACCTGGACATCTGGCGGCGTGGCATCTTCGACTCGACACGCCCCAACCTGGTGGTGGAGGTGGACGAACTGGCAGTGCCCGAGGGGACCGGCCGGCTGCTGGTGGTACGGGTGCCCAAGGGTCCAAACCCGCCCTATGGAACAATGCAGGGACTGTACAAACAGCGGGTCGGGAAGAACTGCATGCCGATGGACCCGCACGCCTTCGCCCGGGCGCAAGTTTCCGCTGGCGTCGTCGATTGGAGCGGGCTGCCGGCCGAGGGGGTCGAGGTCGGGGATCTGGACCTCGTGGAGATTGCCCGCGCACGCAACGTCCTGCGGCGGTTCAAGCCGCAGTCCGACTTGTTGAAGGTGGATGACCAGACCTTGCTCGTTGGAGTCGGAGCCATCCACGAAGGGCGGGTGACGCGAGCGGGCCTGTTGCTCTTCGGCAACCAGTCGCTGCTCACTCGTGTTTGCCCACAACACCAAGTGCATTACGTCCTGCACACGGATCTGAAGGTCTTTCGGAACGACTCGTATCGGGATGGGTTGTTGAACATCCTAGAGCGAATCGAGCAAGCGTTTACAGGACCGGCCAACCCAGAGCAGGAAGTGAGCGTCGGTCTGTTCAAGCTGCGCATCCCGGCCTTTGTCGTAGATGTCGTGCGCGAGGCCCTGCTTAACGCCGTAACGCACCGCGATTACACTGATCCGAACGAGGTGCTGATCCGGCACGCAGCAGAGGAACTGGCGGTTACGAGCCCGGGCGGCTTCCTGGGTGGCATTACCCCTAAGAACATCCTGCGGCACGAGCCGGTTCCGAGAAACCGCGCGCTGGCCGAGGCATTCGAGAAGCTGGGATTGGTCGAGCGGGCTGGGATGGGGCGGCGACGAATCTTCATTCCTACGTTGTCGTATGGCAAGCGATCGCCGCTGTACGAGACGGACGGTTCCCGCGTGACCTTGCGGATATTCGACGGTTCGTTCAGTGAGCGAATGGCTGTGCTGGTTGCCAAATGGCGTGGGGAGGGGCGAGAAATTGACATCGACGCTCTCTTAGTATTGGGCTACCTCCTGGATCATGCCTTTATCGACACCCTGACCGCAGCCGATCTGCTTCAGTTGCTCCAGGATAGTGCGCGTGGGGTGCTTGACCAACTGGCCCAACCGAAGACCGGGATCTTGGAGCGGAGGGGAAAGACCAAGGCCGCAACGTACCATCTTACGAAGGCCGTAGCCAAAGATCTCTTGGGGAAGGCGGCGTACACGAGAACCAAGGGCCTTGATCCGTTGCGATATGCCGAGATGGTCCGGGCCTTCGTCCAGGACCACGGCTCGATCGCGCCCCACGAATGCCGAGAGTTGTTGGGGCTGGGCGAGTCGGCGTCGGCAAAGGTTGATGTTTCGCGGCACCTGAAGGAATGGTCGGGAACGGCCGGGTTTCTGCGGCGGGAAGGTGGCGGGCGATACACGCGTTACGTACTCCGCGAGCCAGCGAATCCGTGACTTCTGCGTCAATTTAGCAGTCCAATATGCAAACGAGCACCCATCCGATAGCGGTAACGCAAGAGTTTATGAGACAAGGAGTTACATCATCGCGCCATTTAGCGTTCAATTTAGCGAAGCGGCAGGCCACCAGGGTTTGTCGGGAAATCCCCCCCGCCGACGGACATATAGCGCGATGTAACTGACAAGCAGCGATGAGTAGCAATAAGTAGCGCAACGCCTTATTCATTAACAAGTTAGGCATGTAACGCGATGTGCATCCCCGCGAGTAGAGGCTGCCAAAAACTAAGAACTAAGAACTAAGAACCAATGCCCCTCATCAAAGACCTTATCGACCTCCCACCGCAAGTGAGCCGGGGCGACTTCGTCCTCAACCTGGCGGCGGGCGTGTCGCAGTCGAACGTAAGCGGGACGCTGCGCAGCTACGTGGTGACGCCGCAGTTGACCGCCTGCTTCGATCAGGCGCTGGGCTTCATCAAGGGCGCCATCGATTCGGCGTCCAGCAAGGCGTGTTACCTGCACGGCAGCTTCGGCAGCGGCAAAAGCCACTTCATGGCCGTGCTGCACCAACTGCTTGAGGGCAACCCCGACGCGCGGGCGATCAAGGAACTCGCCGGCGTCGTTGCCAAGCACAACGACTGGACGCAGGGGCGGCGGTTTTTGCTGGTGCCATTTCACATGATCGGCAGCCGGAACATGGAGCAGGGGATCCTCGGGCAGTATGCCGACTACGTCCGCCAGCTTCATCCGGGCGCGCCCATTCCGGGGGTCTACCTGGCGGAGAGCCTGTTCGACGACGCCAAGAGCCTCCGCATCGACATGGGCGACGCCGGCTTCTTTCAGAAGCTCAACCAGAACAAGAGCGCGGGCGGCGGTGGATGGGGCACCATCTCCGCAGGCTGGGACGCCGGTAGTTTCGATACGGCCGTGGCCGCGGCGCCGGGCGACAAAGAGCGGACTCGCCTGGTTGGCGACCTCATTGGGGCTTTCTTCCGCAGCTACCACAACGTGGCCGCCGGACAGGACGAGGCCTATCTCGACCTCGACAAGGGCCTGGCCGTCATCTCGCAGCATGCTCAGGCCCTCGGCTATGACGCGCTGATCCTCTTCCTGGACGAACTGATCCTGTGGATGGCCAGCCATGCGGCGGACCTGAACTTCATTCACCACGAGACACAATAATTAGTGAAACTGGTCGAGGCGCAGAACGTCGATCGGCCGATCCCGTTGGTGAGCTTTGTCGCCCGTCAGCGGGATCTGCGAAAGCTCATCGGCGATACGGTTCCCGGCGCGCAAAAGGTGAACTTCGACGACTCGGTGGATTGGTCGGAAGGGCGGTTCGGGGTCATCAAGCTGGAAGATCGCAACCTGCCCATGATCGCCAACAGGCGCGTGCTCAAGCCTAAGAGCGCGGCGGCCCGGCAGGAACTCGACGCCTCGTTCGAGGAGACGGCGAATATCCGCAAGGAGGTCATGGACACGCTGTTGACGGACGAATACGGCCGCGAGATGTTTCGGCTGATCTATCCGTTCAGCCCAGCGCTGATGGAGACGCTGATCTCCGCTTCGAGTATGTTGCAGCGCGAGCGGACGGCGCTGAAGGTGATGGTGCAGCTTCTGGTGGAGCAGCGGGATACGCTCAAGGTTGGCGACATCGTGCCCGTGGGTGATCTGTACGATGCCGTGGCGCATGGCGACGAGGCCTTCAGCCAGGACATGAAGGTCCATTTCGACAACGCCCGCAAGCTCTACCACGAGAAGTTGCTGCCGATGCTGGAGGCTCAACACGGGGCCCGGCGCGAGGAATTGCTGGCCAAACCAATCGGCGACCTGTGCCGGGTCAATTTTGTCAACGACGATCGGTTGGTAAAGACGCTCCTGCTGGCGGCCCTGGTGCCGGGCGTACCCTCGCTGCGAGCGCTCAACGCCAGTCGATTGGCTGCGCTGAACCACGGCACGGTCCGCTCGCCAATCCCCGGCAAAGAGGCCGGGATGGTGTTGCAGAAAGTGAAGGACTGGTCCACTCAGGTGGGCGAGATCAAGGTCGAACGCGACACTCCCAACCCGACGATCTCGATTCAGCTCAGCGGCGTCGATACCGAAGCGATTATCGCGGCGGCGGAGCACGAAGATAACCTCGGCAACCAGATGCGGATGGTGCGGCAAATCCTCTTTGAGGAACTGGAGATCGAAAACGTCGATCAGATGTTCCTGTCGTATGCGTTCCCCTGGCGGAATACCCCGCGCGAGTGCGATGTGATCTACGGCAACGTGCGGTCATTGCCCGACACCAGCCTGACCGCCAACGGAACGACCTGGAAGGTGATCATCGACTACCCGTTTGACGAAGCGGGCCACACCACTCGCGATGATCTCGGGAAACTCCAAATCTACGGCGCGAACAACCCCAGCACGCGAACCATTGTCTGGCTTCCGGCCTTCTTCTCGGAAACGGCGCGGCGCGACCTGAGCCGGCTGGTGATCATCGAGCACATTCTGGCGGGCGAGCGGTTCGCGGGATACGCGGCGTTTCTTTCTCCCCAGGATCGACAGACGGCGCGAACGCTGCTGGAGAATCAACGCAGCTCGCTCCAAGAGCGAGTCAAACAGCATGTCGAGGCGGCTTATGGCATCCGTGGAAGCCAGAGTAAGGCCATCGACGATTCTCACACGCTGGCCGACACCTACAAGACTCTCTATTCCGGACTGGACCTCCAGCCGCCGGCGGCGAGCAATCTCAAAGGGGCAATGGAGGATCTGCTCGGCCAGGCCCTCGGCTTCGAGTTCCCCGCGCATCCCAGTTTCGGGGCGGGGATCAAGAGCCTGCACCTGCGCAAGGTGCATGACGAGGTGCTGAAGGCCGTATCAGAGAAGGGCGGCCGGGTATTGGTCGAGAAAAGCGTCCGCAGCCTGCTCAAGCAGATTGCGGAGCCGCTCAATCTAGGCGAGCAGGGCGAGACCCATTTTGTCCTGGGGCAACGGTGGAAGGATCATTTCACACGCAAAGCCGCCGAGTCGGGCGCCGCGATCACCGTGCAGGCGCTGCGGAGGTGGATCCCGAAACCGCGTCGGCAACGGTGCTGATCACGCCGTTGGACCAGGCAAAGGTAAGCGATGACATCCTGGTGCGATTGGCTTTGCGGAAGCTGCTTCCGATCAACAATTGGGAGATCGTGCGGTCCTTGTTCAAGGCCAAGCAGTTGGACCCGCGGATCACGCGCCATGCACTGCTGGCTGAGATGTTGCTTGAGAATGCCGGCACTCGGGAATTCCAACCGGTCGCCGGCGGTCTGCTTGATGCCGACACGGTTTGGGGAATGCTACTGGCAGAACGGGCCGGCCTTTCCGGTCCGCATCCCGACCTGGTCGAGCTTCTCCGAGCTACCGCCGAATTCGACCTGGCGGCCCGCTGGAATTCCTGTCCGGCGGAATTCCGCAGCGCGGCCAAGGCGTGGATCGCCGAAACCGCGGGGGACGCCGCGAGCACCGTGCTTGGCTGCCTGGAGGCGGAGCACGGCTCCAAGGCCGTCGCTATTGGTCTGGTGATGGGCGTCGTCTATCACGACGCCGTCGCCAACGAGTTGGACAAGGCGGCGGGGCGACTCGAAGCGTATGCAGGCACGACCCACTTGTCGACCGAGATCGCCAGGCGGTGGCGCGATGCGGCAGTGGCCGTTACCACCCGGCTATCCAAACCGGCGTTGCGGCGCTGCCTTGATGAGGCGGAGGCAATCCTGGGGAACCTTGGCGCGGCGAGTCAGGCTTGGCGGAGTGGCGAACTGGAAAGCGGGTTTGAACAACGGCTATCGCGATTCGGACAGGCATTGGCGGCCCATGTTGACGCACGTGCGACCGGCATCTCTGAGGAACTGCAGAACGTCTACGGCAGCCTTGAGCAACACCGGCTGGGACGCATTGCCGGTCGTCGGCTGGAACGGGCTGCGATGGCCCTCCGGCTGGCGCGTTGGCTGGCGGATCAGAATACCGGGGGCCGCGCGACGCCCTCCAGCATGCTGGCAATCGCGCGCCAGTACGCTGCTGACGGAGGATTCGTGGATTGGGCCCGTCGGGTTTTGCGAGGCGGCGAGCCGAACAAAGACCTTGCGGCCGCATTGGTGCGTCTCGTGGACCGAGTCACCGAGCTGCGGGAGGCTGAGAACCTGAGGTTTGGCCAGGCCGTCGCGGCGGAGCGGGCCGGCAGCGATGCCGCTTCGGGGCTCGTTCCCGTGGAACAGATCCTCGAACGGATCGTCGCCAAGGCGGCTCAGAAAGCCCCGGTGCTTCTGCTAGTCGTCGACGGAATGAGTTGGGCCGTCTTCCGCGAACTCGTGTCGGACATCAAATCCCATGATTGGATTGAGCTGGGCTTCGCCCCGTCACCCCAACGGTTGATTGGGTTGGCTGCGCTGCCATCGATCACCGAGGTGTGCCGCGCGAGCCTGCTGCGCGGATTGCTGGGACACGGACAGGCGTCCGCCGAGGTGCAAGGGTTCGCTACCAACCCAGCGACCGTTGTGGTCTCGCAGCCAGGCTTTGCGCCGAAGCTCTTTCATAAGGCGGCTCTGGAAGGCGACGAGGACTCGAGCCTCGCTGGAGAGATCCGAAGTGCGTTGGCGGACAAGAGACAACGCGTGGTGGGCATTGTCATCAACGCGGTGGATGACCATCTGGACAAGGGGGACCAAACCGACCCCATTTGGACGCTGCAGCATATCCGGGTGCTCGAACCGATTTTGGCGGAGGCCGGAGCAGCAGGCCGGCTTGTCGTTCTGTTAAGCGATCATGGCCATGTTCTCGACCGTCAAACCGAGTTGCGCGAGGCGACCGATGGCCTGCGCTGGCGTCGGGCTACCGGCGATGTTCGCAACGACGAGATCGAGGTCAGTTCGCCGCGAGTGGTTGTCCCTCCTGAAGAGCACCGCATCATCGCGCCGTGGTCGGAGCACTTGCGTTACGGCCCAAAGAAGAACGGCTACCACGGTGGAGCGACACCGCAGGAAATGCTCATTCCGATCAGCATTCTTTGGCCCGAACTTGACCTGCCGGAAGGGTTGGACGAACTGCCTGTCGGACTGCCGTCTTGGTGGACCGAACCCACGGCCGCCCGGCCCGTCGTGCCTGTCGTTGAACCCCCGAGGCGTCCGAAAAAGGGAAAGCCGCAACCACCATCGCTTTTCGACAAGATCGAAGAGCGACGGGTTGTGCCCGCGCCGGAAGAAACATGGATCAAGGCCCTCCTGCAGAGCGAGGTGTTCGCGGTTCAGAAGCAGTTGGCGGGCCGTGTGCGCGTCGAGGACGCGGCATTACAGCGGCTTCTGTCGACCCTGGCCAGTCGCGGTGGGTCCATGACCACTGCGGCACTTGCAGGGGCCATTGAGGTTCCAGAGCATCGCCTGCCCGGCCTGTTGGCCGTCGTTCAACGATTGCTGAATGTCGAGGGCTACACCATCCTGGATCGGCAAGAGGCTGCCAACACCGTTGTATTGAATGTTCCACTGCTGAAGAAACAGTTCGAGTTGAGTCCATGAGGCCGGATCGATTCCATGAAGACCATCAGCCGCCAACGCCGAGATGAACTGATCGATGCACTTCGCAGGGGCACCGTTCCCATGCAAAGCCTCGATCTGCTCGCCGTAGGTCTGGATCGCTTTGCCGGCACGCTGGGAGAGGAACTCGAAGCCATCAGGGCCGGCGGGGCCAAGTTCAAGGCCGTTCGCGGCGAGTACGGGACCGGCAAGACGTTCTTCTCCCGCTGGCTGGCAGAGCGCGCCCGGCAAATGGGCTTCGCCGCCTCCGAGGTCCAGATCTCCGAGACAGAGACACCCTTGCATCGCCTGGAGACCGTGTATCGCCGGCTGATGGAACGGCTAGGCACCCCGGACACGCCGAGTGGGGCGTTCCGCAATATCCTCGACGGCTGGTTCTTCACCTTGGAAGAGGACGTGCTGGCCGAAGGAAACATCTCGGCCGGCGACCATGGGCAACTGCTGGAACGCTCCAATGCTTTGATGGAGAAGCGACTGGCCGTCGTCACTCAGTCGGCGCCGATGTTCGCCGTCGCGCTGCGTGGCTATCACACGGCACGAGCGAACCGCGACACGGCACTTGCCGATGGCATTGCTGCCTGGCTGACAGGGCAGCCGAACGTCGCCGCTACCATCAAGCGACAGGTGGGAGTCAAGGGCGATATCGATCATTTCGGCGCCATGAGTTTCCTGCAGGGCCTGCTGACCGTGTTGCGCGACTCCGGGCACGCTGGGCTCTATCTCGTGCTCGACGAGGTCGAGACCATCCAACGCGTCCGGGGCGACGTGCGAGACAAAAGCCTCAACGCTCTCCGGCAGCTTATTGACGACATCGACTCCGGGCGTTTCCCCGGGCTTTACCTATTGATCACCGGAACCAGCGCATTCTACGAGGGGCCGCAAGGCGCCCAACGGTTGGAGCCCTTAGCCCAGCGGCTGCACGTCGATTTCCAGACCGACGCCCGCTTCGACAATCCCCGGGCCGTCCAGATTCGCCTGCCCGGTTTCAACCTGGATCGGCTCTGCCAGGTTGGTTCCAAAGTCCGTGACATTTTTCAGCAGCACGCCCAGGTGCCCGAACGAATCGCCTCGTCCTGCGAGGACGGCTACATCCGGGAATTGGCCGAGGCCGTGACCGGCCGCCTGGGCGGCAAGGTCGGCGTGGCCCCGCGGATCTTCCTGAAGAAGCTCGTGGCCGATGTCCTGGACCGCGTGGATCAGTTCCCCGACTTCGACCCGCGGCAACACTACGCCTTGACCATCGCCGAGACCGAGTTGACGCCGGTGGAGCGGCAGGCGATGGGGGCGTCGGACGTCGATGAAATCGAGCTGCATCTGTGAGCAACTTCGAGCAACTCCATCCCGCCGTCCAGCACCACGTCGTCAACAGCATGGGATGGCGGGAGTTGCGGCCCTTCCAAGAGGAGGTAATCCCGGGCGTTTTGGCCGGGCAGCACATGATCGTGCTGGCGCCTACGGCGGGCGGCAAGACGGAGGCTGCCTTCCTTCCCGTCGTCTCCCGCATGCTTGCGGAAGGCTGGACCGGCTTGAGCGTGCTCTATGTCTGCCCCATCAAAGCCCTGCTCAACAATCTTGATGTCCGCCTCCAGCGGTACTGCACGCTTTTGGGCCGGCGATCAGCCCTTTGGCACGGCGACGTGACCACAACGGCGCGCCGGCATCTACTCCGCGATCCGCCCGACTGCCTGCTTACCACACCGGAATCGCTCGAGGTGATGTTGGTCTCGCCCAATGTCGATTCCCGCGGTCTGTTCTGCAACCTGCGAGCGGTGATCGTGGACGAGATCCACGGTTTTGCCGGAGACGACCGCGGCTGGCACCTGCTGTCGGTCCTCCAGCGTATCACGCGGTTGGCCGGCCGGGAACTCCAGCGGATAGGACTGTCGGCGACGGTCGGGAACCCCGAGTTGCTTATCGACTGGCTGGCAGGTTCGTGCGCCGGGGATCGTGTGGTGTACCAGCCCGCGGAGGCGAGCAGCACCCAGGCCGACGTCAAGCTGGACTACGTTGGGTCGCTGGAGAACGCGGCCGTGGTCATCCCCCGCCTTCACCGGGGCGAGAAGCGGCTAGTGTTTGTGGATAGCCGTGCCCGAGCAGAGGAACTCGGCGCCGGCCTGCGGCAACTGAGCATGACAGCCTTCGTCACGCATAGTTCGCTCAGCCAGGAGCAACGCCGGCAGGCGGAGGACGCATTTGCCAACCGCGGCGACTGCGTGATCGTGGCCACCAGCGTCTTAGAGCTGGGCGTCGACGTAGGGAACCTCGACCGGGTAATCCAGATCGACAGCCCGACCACCGTCTCCAGTTTCCTTCAGCGCATGGGTCGCACCGGGCGCCGCTCGGGCAGCGACCGCAATTGCCTGTTCCTGGCCACCCGGGACGAGACGTTGGTGCAGGCCGCGGGACTGATCGACCTCTGGGCCGAAGGCTACGTGGAACCGATCCAGCCACCGCCGGAGCCCTACCACGTCCTGGCCCAGCAACTGATGGCCCTGGTGCTCCAGGAGCAGGGCATCGGCAGGCACACCTGGCTGGAGTGGGTTCGCGGCGTGCCGGCCTTCGCCGCGATGCCTCCGCAGCGGATTAGAGAGGTCGTCGACTGGATGCTCCAGCAGGGAATCCTCTGGGAGGAGGAGGGCATCTTGGGCATCGGCCGCAAGGGCGAGGAGACCTACGGCCGGCGGCACTTTCTGGAACTGCTCTCGGTGTTCCTCTCGCCGCCGCTGTTCGCAGTGCTACACGGGCGGCGGGAGTTGGGGTTCGTCAAGGTAGCCGACGTATCTGCACCATCAGCCGGGACCGTTGTTTCACCAAGCTATGCCTGTGCCGCGAGGCCGCCTGCACGGACATCTCCTCCGATTTTGTCGCACATCCGCGCCACGCAACTCCTTCCCGGGCACTTTCTTGTCCCATCCGATAGGTTGTAAGCCTCTTGCAGAGGTTTCCCACCCCTTTATCGCCGCGGCTTTCGCGACCTATCCCAACCACCGCGCCACGTCCTTGGCCCAATAGGTGATCAGGATATCCGCGCCTGCGCGGCGAATCGCGGTCAACGATTCCAGGGCGACCGCCTTCTCATCCAGCCAGCCCTGCTGCGCCGCCGCCTTGGTCATGCTATACTCGCCGGAGACATTGTACGCAGCCAGCGGCACACCCGGAAACGCCTGGCGAATCCGGCAAAGGATGTCCAGATAGGCCAGGGCCGGCTTGACCATGACGATGTCCGCCCCTTCGGAGAGGTCCAATTCGACCTCGATCAGCGCTTGGCCGGCCGCGGCAGCCGGATCCATCTGGTAACTGCGGCGATCGCCGAATTGCGGTGCGCTCTGGGCCGCTTCGCGGAACGGGCCATAGAAGGCGCTGGCGTACTTGGCCGAGTAGCTCATGATCGGCACGTGCGCGAAGCCGGCCGAGTCCAACCCTTCGCGGATCGCCGCCACCATGCCGTCCATCATGCCGCTGGGCGCGATGAGGTCCGCCCCGGCCTTCGCATGAACGGCGGCCTGGCGAGCGAGCAATTCGAGTGTGGCGTCGTTGTCGACGTCGACTCGGCCCGTCGTTTCCGCCAACGGCCCGCAGTGCCCATGGTCGGTGTACTCGCAGAAACAGACGTCGGTGACGATCAGCAGGTCCGGCGCCGCGTCCTTGGCAGCGCGAATCGCTTGCGGAATGATCCCCGTATCGCTCAGCGCGTCGCTTCCGGCGGCGTCCTTCTCGGCCGGGATCCCGAACAAGAGCACGCCCCCCAATCCCAGTTGCGCCGCCTGCCGGATTTCTCCCGCGAGCAAATCGGGCGAAAGCTGGAAATGCCCCGGCATCGAGGAGATTTCCTCACGGATCTGCCTGCCCGCGCGGACAAACAGCGGTAGGATCATCTGCGACGGCGCCAGGGTCGTCTCGCGAATCAGGCGCCGCACCGCCGGGTGATAACGGAGGCGCCGCATTCGAGTCGTTGGAAAACGAGAGAGATTCACGGTACGCGCTCGCTGTTGAGGGTGGAAAGCGATTCGCGGGCCCGGCGTACGGCATCCGCGGCCCAAGGCTTTTGCTGGTACAGCTCGATCACGGCTTGAAACATCGCGCGGGCCCGCTGCGGCTCGTCCTGGCGGAGCCGCTCGGCCCGGTCGAGGCGATCCTGGATCATGGCGAGATGATCTCGGCTGTTTTCGTGGACGAGTCGTTCCAGTTGTGCGAGCCGCCGTCGCGCCAATTCCAGACATTTACCGGTCGGCCCGGAGAGATCGTTGCGGTGATTGTA
Organism: Rhodopirellula sp.; assembly: GCA_012728855.1. Taxonomy (GTDB): domain Bacteria; phylum Planctomycetota; class Planctomycetia; order Pirellulales; family Thermoguttaceae; genus JABWBD01. Next base: position 12,456 of record JAAYEH010000462.1, read on the forward strand.
GAGATCGATCAGCGCCTGCAGCTTGACGAGCCCCTCGGCCGGATCGATCCGCGCGTAGTTGACCGCCTCCTGGTACGCCTGCTCGATCGGCAGAAGCGACTCCGTGCTGCCGATCCCCTTGGAACGCCGCTCGAAAGCCCGCTCCATGCGGTACAACTCAATCTCCTGATTGTATTTCCGCAGCGTGGCGGCTCGCGGATCGGCGGAGAAACGGGTGAGAAACTCCTGAATATTGTTGTCGGCATCCAAGAGAGAATCGATCGATCGGTCGGCCGTCTGCCGGCGGACCTTTTCATAGAGTTGGTCGGCCGAAGGGGGCAGCAACAGGTACCACACGATAAACCCCACGGCGACGAGGCTGAAGCCGAGCATCCAGGTATGCAAGGAGATCAGCGCGGGAGCTTCGCCCGATTCGTAGCGGTCCAACTCCTCTTCCTCGACCACGACGAACCGGTCGCTCGACTGCGGCTCGGTCTCGCTGACCGGCTTGGCGACGGTCGGCGGCGGAGGCGGCTGCGGGGCAAGGTCGTATCCCTGAAACGCCGCGGTCGCCCGCGTCTCGGGAATGTCGCCGGGGGTGATGACCGGATTGACCGATATTTCGTGCGCGTCGGTGGCCGCCGCCGCGCTTCCCTCGCCTTCGACGCGGGTGACGAGAGTCTCACTCTCTTCCGGTGGTTCGGTAACTTCCACCGCCGGACTCAATTCGAAACCGATATCCGGCAGACTATCGTCGAGCGACACGACTTGGGTTTGCGGTGACAACGACAGTGCGTGCATCATCGCCTCGAAGCGGCGGCAAAGCAGCATCGCGTTGGGCGGCCGCCGTTCGGGATCCTTCTCAAGAAGCTGCGCGATAATCGCTTCCAACTCGTTCGGCACTCCGCCGGCGTGGCGAGACACGGGGTCGGGAATCGCAGATCGCTGCAAGTCGAGCATCTCGGGGAGGCTGTGCGCTTTGAACGGTGGACGCCCGGCCAACAGCGCGAAGAGCACGCCACCGAGACTGTAGAGGTCGCTGCGCGGGCCGACCGGCTTGGCGTCGGCCTGTTCGGGCGCCATGTATTCGACCGTGCCCAGCACGTTTCCGACCGCCGTCAGCCGCGTAATGCCGAACAGCCGGGCGATGCCGAAATCGGAAAGTTTCACCTGCCCGCTGCGATCCAGCAGCAGGTTGGCCGGCTTGATGTCGCGATGGATGATGCCGCGATCGTGGGCGTGGCGAAGGGCACGGCACATTTCGATGCCGATCACCGTGACCTCGCGCCAATTGAAGCGACGCCCCTGCTTGAGTTCCTCCTCGAGGCTCTGGCCGTCGACCAGTTCCATGGCATAGTACAATTGGCCATCCTGCTCCCCAAAACCGAAGAGACGGACGATATTGGGGTGGCGGAGCTTGCGGAGGGTCTCGATCTCGATCTCGAACCGCTGCCGGAAATCCTCTTCCTGCGACAAGGCCGGAGAGAGGCTCTTGACGGCGGCCGATTCGTTCGTTTCTTCATTGATCCCTTCGTAGACCGTCCCCATGCCGCCGCGGCCGAGCGTGCGAAGAATGCGATACGGTCCCAGCCGTTGGAGCTTCATCACTTCCACTCTTGAGGATCGTTGCCCATCGCCTATCCTAGTCGAGGATGCTTGGCGTTGCCAGCGCGAGGGACGGTCTGCCGACGGATCGCCGCGGAAGAGATGTCCTCGCGGAACCGCTGCTCGGGAACTTCCCGACAGATCGAACGCAAGCGCTCGGGCAGGTCGAGATCGGAGACGTGAACGTAGCGGCCGTCCAAATACCGCCCGAAGACGAGGAAGTGGCAGCCGCGGTCGGCGATCCGCTCGATGGCCAGCCGGCAGGCGGTCGAGTCGTTGCCGTAGTAGCGAGGATTTCCAATGCGAGCGAGGGTATCGCTGCCCACAACGAACGTCGCGGCGGGAAAGAGTCGCGACTTTTCCTCGAAGGTGGACGAACGCGTCAGCCATAAGGCGCGATCGGCAGTGAACTGGCGAGTCCGTGCGTCGATTTCGAAGTAGTCCAGCGGCGGTTTGTCGACATTGATAATCGAAATCTCGAAGGCGACCGGCGCCGCCATAATCTCCTCGGCGATGCAAGCCATGCCGCGGTGGCCGGCGTGTAGAGGGTTAAACGCCCCGGGAAACACCACGGGCGGCGCTGCGGCGCCAGCCGCCGCGCTGTCGCCCTGGCGCACCCGTTCGATCGAACCGAGGAGCAATTCCCGCCACGCCGGCTGGGCGTCTACCGCGGTACGTTCCAAGCGTTCGTCTTCGTAGAGGTTCAATTCCAAATGGTCTTGGATTTCGCATGCATCGGCCACCGCGTTCAGCGCCAGCCGGCTCACCAGCCGTTCCTCTTCCAAGCGGGTTCGGCGTTGCTTGGCGAGTTGGAGCGACCAGGTTACCGTCGTGGTGGCGGTCTGCAATGCGAGGTGCGCTCGGTGATCGCCACGTTTCGGGCGATCGGTGGCCAAACTGGCTGTACAGGAGATCCCGGCGTTTGCGTCGTTCCCCCCACCGTAGCGGAGAGCCCGGTGGAAGGCCGCCATCGCCATCGCCCTGGCAGTCTGGGGGGAACAGAACCGATCGGGACGCCCGCCGAGGAAATCAATCATTGCCCCCTCGGAATAAGGGACGACGGCTTCCAGCACAGTCCGAGAAGCGCCCGGGACGGCGAGAAGATCGGCCAGCGCGTTGCTTCCCCCGCCCGTCAGAACAAGCACAACTCGGGGTGGGGTGGCGTGAATCGCGGCGACAAGTCGGCCCAAGTGCCCGGACACGGATCGGTGTACTCGTTTTGGTTGGCAGAAAATTCGGAAATTTCTTGAAGAAGCGATGCTCGGCCGCGAATAACCCTTCGTGGCCCATTGTAGCTGACTTTCGGAGGAAACGAAAATGATCAAGAAAGCAATTATCGGTGGTGGTGTGTCGCTTTTGTTGGGATTGTTGTTTTTCGGTCGCGATGCGGTCAGTTATGTGACCACTTCGACCGGCTATATCAAGGACTCCGTGAAGGACAGTGTTCCGCTGGAATTCGAGATCGAGCGGGCGAGGCGGATGATCCACGATATCGTGCCGGAGATCCGCAAGAACATGCATGTGATCGCCAAGGAAGAGGTGGAAGTCGAACGACTCGAGCGACAGATTGCCGATGCGGCGGCGAACCTCGCGCAGGACAAGACCGAACTGATGCGTTTGAAGACGGATCTCAGTTCGAATCAGCCGCGCTTTGTTTATGCGGGCCGCAGCTATTCGCCCGAGCAGGTGAAGACCGACCTGGCGAGTCGTTTCGAGCGGTACAAGACGGCGGAGGCCACCGTGGCCAGCTTGCAGGAGATCCATCAGGCGCGGCAGAGGAGCCTGGACGCGGCGAGGCAGAAACTGGAAGGGATGCTGGCCTCGAAGCGACAGTTGCAGGTCGAGGTGGAAAACCTGGAGGCCCGGCTCCAAATGGTGGCCGCGGCTCAGAGCACCAGCGACTACAACTTCGACGATAGCCAGCTTGGCCGAGTCAAACAGTTGGTCTCCGACCTGCGGACGCGGCTCGACGTAGCCGAGCGGATGGTCAACGCCGAGGGCACATTCCACGACGAAATCCCCCTCGATCAGGTTGCACCCGCGAATATCGTCGAGCAGGTGACCGAGTACTTCGAGAGCCCTGGCGATGCAACCGGCCTGGCTGGTCAGGCGGTCCCAAGCAACCGGAAAGGCTAAGATCGAACGCAGTCAGCAGCCCGGCTGCTTCAAAGCAGCCGGGCTGCCGTAGATCCCGCCTGCCGGCGGGATCTTGTGTCACGCTGCGGCCTACCAGCCCACAGACTCTGCTCGGCCGCACCAATGACCAATGACCAACGACCAACGACCAATGACCAATCAGTTCCTCCTCTGGATCGACGCCGTGGGAGGCTACCTGGTCTCGATGCGAGACGAGGTCGTCCTGGGGCAGCCGATCTCGCAGAGCAAAGTCGACATCCCCATACTTGGGGATATTTCCGGACGCCATGCCAAGATCTCACGCGACGGCGAAGGTTACTTGATCGAGGCGTTTCGGCCGGTGTGGGTCAACGGGCGGGCGGTTCGCCAGTCGGCGATGCTGGCCGACGGGAGCGTCGTCCAGTTGGGCAGTGCCGTGAAACTGTCGTTCCGTCGGCCCCACGCGCTGAGCGCCACGGCGCGGCTCGATTTTCTCAGCTCGCACCGCACCCAGCCCTCGGTCGACGGGGTGCTGCTGATGGCGGATTCGTGTGTGTTGGGGCCCCGGCCGCAGAGCCACGTGGTCTGCGGGAATTGGCCGAATGAGGTGGTTCTTTTTCGTCACGGAGACCGCTTGCAGTGTCGCACCCGAGGGTGGCTCGAGATCGATGGCTCGCAATATACGGACCGGGGACCGGTTGGCTTTAGTTCCCGGATCGTTGGCGAGAAATTCTGCATGAGTTTGGAGGCGTTTTAGAGTCGTTGTATGCAATGTCAAGATGTCGCACGCGTTTATTCTGGCTGCAACCGCCAGCCGATGTGGGGGCTATAACGACAAATCTCCCGTTTGCGATAGAATGGAAGGCAGCCGCCGTGGGGTGTAACCTGCGGCGGTCGCCAGGAGTGGTCCGATGAGACAACCGGTGGTTGCCGTGGAATCCAACGAGGAGCAAGCCGAATCTCAGCGTCCTGCCGGCGGGAACGTGGCTGCCGCGGCGGGATCATCGCCTGTGCGCTTCACCTATCCCAGCGGTTCGCGCCCGCTGGAGGGTTTTACCATCAAGCGCGGCGTCGGTCACGGCGGATTCGGGGAAGTTTACTATGCCACCAGCGACGCAGGCAAGGAGGTGGCGCTGAAGCTGATTCGCCGCAATCTGGACGTCGAGTTGCGGGGCATTCGTCAGTGCCTCAACCTCAAACATCCCGACCTGGTTGCCGTTTTCGACATCCGCCAGGACGCGCGCGGCGATAACTGGGTGGTGATGGAGTACGTCGGCGGCCGTTGCCTGGAAGCGGTGATTTCCTCGCATCCCGACGGCGTGCCGGTGGACGAGGCGCTGGCGTGGTTTCACGGCATCGTCGCCGGTGTGGCCTATTTGCACGACCACGGCATCGTCCATCGGGATCTGAAGCCGGGGAACATTTTCTCTGACGAAGGACTGGTCAAGATCGGCGACTACGGCCTGTCGAAGTTCATTTCGTGCAGTCGCCGTAGCGGGCAGACCGAGAGCATCGGCACCATCCACTACATGGCTCCGGAAGTGGCCAACGGCCGCTACGGCAAGGAAATCGACATCTATGCGTTGGGGGTGATCCTCTACGAAATGCTCACCGGCCACGTGCCGTTCGAGGGTGAAAGCGTCGGCGAGGTATTGATGAAGCACCTCACGGCGGCGCCGGATGTCTCCCGTCTCGACGAGCCGTACCGGAGCGTGGTGGCCAAGGCACTGGACAAGGATCCGGGCAAGCGATTCCGCTCGGTCGGCGAGATGCTCGACGCCTTGCCCGAACCGGTCCGCACGCACGTCGACGCCAGGCCGTTGCCGCATGGGATACCGGGCCGGCGCGGCGCGGGCGGCGCCCAGTACGTTGCCGCCGAGGCCGTCGATGAAGAGGCGGAGCCAATTGGGAAAGCTGTCCGCCAAGTGTGGCGGCGACTGCTGGACAACTACAACCGGTCGAGGCTCAACACGCCGACGAAGCTCGTCCTTTTGGTCTGCGGTCTCTTCGTGCTGCTGTCGACCAGCGGCGCCTGGCTTCCGCTGGTCGTCGTGCTCTTGATCCTCTATGCCTGCTACTGGCTCACCCGCGAGATCGTGCTGACCCTTAATCCGCGGCGAGTCCCCTTGCGGGCGCGGTCCTCGCCTCCACCGGTTCCCGGCAGCAACTGCCCCACCGAAGCGCACTTCCCGCCCGCCGGTCCGCGACAGCGGGCCGAGGACTGGCGACACCACGCGGACCGACCCCACGCAGCGGTTCGGCGGCGGCGATGGAACGAGCCGGCGGCGGCGGCGCTGCCGGCGAGGTCGCCGCGCGAGCGAACGACGGAGCTGTTTGGTTCGATGGTCGGCGGCGCGCTGACGGCGATGACGATGTGCCTGGTGATGATCATTCTCAACAGTTTCCGTTCGGCGGAGCCACGGCCGGAACAGTATGCCTGGCTGCTGGTGGTGAGCATCGCCGGGACATGGGCGGTGATGATTCCGGCGAAGTTTTGGGAGGGGCTTGAGGGGGACGCGATGGTCCGCCGCTTCGTGCTGATGGTGATCGGCCTGGGGTTGGGCGCCCTCGCCTACCTGACAGCCGAGTACCTCGACGTGCGACTGCCGTACGATCCCAAGTTCGCCCAACCGCACAGTTATCAGTTGCCGCCCAGCTTTTACCGTGCCGGCCAACCGCTGGTGATGGCCTACCTCGCCTGCTTTGGAACGCTTTTCGTGCTGATTCGCTGGTGGCGGCAAGCGGACCCGTTGCGAACGACACGGATGAGTCTCGGCGCGATGGTTGTCTCGGTGGTGGTCGCATGGCTGGTGGCCGCGATGTGGGTCTTTCCGCAGCCGTGGCTGATGATGGCCGCCGGGGCGATCTCGGCGTCGGTCCAGTTGGCCAGCCCCTGGGTCCATCCTAAACTCCGTCTGTCCAACGGAAGGATGCGGTAAGATGATGGCGGTCTCGTGGTTGATTGTCTTCGGCTTCATTCTGGCGAGCGTGCTCGGCGTTGTTCTGCTGGCATTGGTGGTCTTCAGCAGCGAGCGTTTTCGTGCTGCCGTCAAGACGTTGGTAATGGTGCCGGTCGTGGTTCTGGTAGCGATGGCGGTCTTGGCCGGCTGGCAGCGAACCGCGATCCGCAATGAGACCGCGATCATCGATGACCTCGCCGTGGAGCACACCGCGCAACAAACCGCGGCGGGGACCGTGGCAACCGCCGAAGTTGCTCCTCCCGCCGACCAGGGCACCGCCGAAGACGGCGAGCACGGCTTCGGGCGGCTGTTTCGCGCGCTGTCCAAGGCGATGCTGAAGACCGTGGCGGAGGGCAATCCGCCCGCCGCCGCGGACGATGGCGTGGCGCTGACGGCGGAGAAGACCGATGAGACCGTCGCGCCCCGCCGACCGCCCAATCCGGATCAACCGGCTTGGGTGGACGCGTCTGCCGAGCAGATCGATGGGACTTTTCGCATGGCGATTTCGGCCGGTCCTTACGCGACGCGCGAGGAGTGCGAGCGGGAGTTGCCCGCCGCGATTGATGCCGCGGTGGACGAGTACGCACGGCAGTACCTTGGTCCCAAAGCAGCCGGCCGCGTCGCACTTTCACGGGATTATCTCCGCGAGAACGTTGTGCGGGAGCAATGGCTGGAGACGCGCCAGGTGAGCGTCAGTCCTTCCAAGCAGATCCCCATGGTCCGCCTCCACGTTCTCCTCGGCTTCGACCGCAGCGTGAACGACGCGCTTAACGATGCCTGGCGGCGGGCGGTGATTCATCGCAAGCTCTGGACCTTGGGCACGCTGGGCACGATGCTGCTTCTCATCCTTTCCGCCTGCTGGGCCTATTTGAAGACCGATCTTTCCACGGGCGGGGCATATCGCAAGCGGCTGCGGTTCGTAACGGGACTGGCAATGGCCTTCTTCGTATTGGCCGGGCTGGCGGTGCTGGGGTAGTTCAACGGTTGCCACGCCGGCCTCCGCGCGATAATCTGGGGGCTGGCTTATCGCCGGCGTCGCGTTTCCCGATCGCAACAACCGACCACTCGCTCATGCCCGCTCCCAACCAGGCCGACAGCCTTCTGGTCCGCCGCATCCGCGCGGGCGACGCCGACGCATGGAACGAACTGATCGCGCGATTTGAAGGCCGGCTGCTGGCCTTTGTCGAGAAGCGGACGAAGAACCGGGCAGCCGCCGAAGACGTCGTGCAGGAGGCGTTTATCGGGTTCTTGACCAGTTTGCCGAACTACGACGCGAGGAGGGCCCTGGAGGGTTACCTCTTCTCGATCGCCGCCCATAAACTTACCGACCATCTCCGCCGCGAGGGCCGCCGCCCCACGCTCCCCTTGATCCCGGACGGGAGCAATCCCAGCAGTTGGGAGCCGGCGGGCAGGTCGCGTCCGGCCAGCAGCATTCTCCGCAGCGGCGAGCGACGCCGCTTTGAGGAAGACGCTTTGGTGGCGGCGATCGGCGAGCAGCTCGAGCACTGGCGTCAGCGGGGCGACTGGCAAAAGGTGCAGTGCGTGGAACTGCTATTTGTGCGAGGCTGGGCCAACAAGGACGTGGCCGTTCGGCTCGCATTATCGGAGCAGGCGGTGGCCAACCACAAGTTCGAGTTTCTCGCCCGGCTTCGCAACGCCGTCCGACACCAGCAACTCCCGGATGAAGTCTTTCCGGAACTGTACGACTAGACCAGCCGCAGAGAATCCTCACCATGCCTCCGACCATCCGACCGTCCGACCTGGAAGGCTATCTCGACGAAGCCCTGGCGCCGGAAGAGATGGCGAGGATCGAACTGGCGCTTCGCAATCAGCCGGATCTCGTCCGCCGGCTGGCGGAGATCAATGCGCGGCGCGACGCAGGCGTACACAGTCTCGGCGCCATCTGGCGGCGCCATCGTTTGAGTTGCCCGTCGCGGGAACAACTGGGCAGCTTTCTGCTCGGCGCGCTGCCGGCAGAACGCATTGATTACATCGCGTTCCATCTCGACGTGGTCGGCTGCCGCTACTGCCAGGCGAATCTGGCGGACCTGAAGAAACAGCAGGCCGAAGCGCCCGAGGCCGCCGACTCGCGCCGCCGCAAGTATTTCCAGTCCAGCGCAGGGTATCTGCGCGGCGAGTCCTGAATCAGTTTTCGCAATTCGTGGAATGCTGACCGCCGCCACCGACCTCGTGCCGGTGGAAGCGCCGATTGATATTGGGTGACCAGAATAAGTGGAGGCCGACATTGCCCGTTTATGAAAGGACTAAGACATGACTCAACCATCCGCCACTCGGCGACAGTTCATCGCCGCGGCGTCCGCCGGCGCCCTGGCCACAGCCGTTTCGCAAGCGATTCCCGTCGCGGCCTCGTCCCCGGGCAAGAGTTCGCTGGCAATCCGGGGAGGCAAGCCGGCGCGAACCCGGAAGTCTCCCTCTTGGCCAATCTGGAACCAGCAGACCGATGAAGAGCAGGTTCTGGCGGTACTCCGCAGCGGCGTGTGGTCGCGGTCCAAGGTGGTGGCGGAGTTCGAACGCCAGTACGCTGCGCTCGTCGGCGCCAAGCGATGCCTGGCGACAACCAACGGCACCATGGCCTTGGTGACCGCGCTCAGCGCGCTGGAGATCGGGGTGGGGGACGAAGTGCTTGTCAACCCCTACACGTTTATCGCCTCCGTGAACTGCATCTTCGCCGCCGGTGCGCTGCCCATCATGGTCGACACCGATCCGGCGACCTGGCTAGTCAATCCGGACCTGCTGGAAGCGAAAATCACGCCGAACACCCGGGCGATCCTGCCGGTTCACATCTACGGGCTGCCGGTCGACATGAAGAAGATCGTCGCGATCGCCAAGAAGCACAACCTGCTCGTCGTCGAAGACGCCTGCCAGGCGTGGCTTTCGGAGATCGGCGGCAAGAAGTGCGGTACCTGGGGCGATTTGGGCTGCTTCAGCTTCCAGAATTCCAAGCACCTTGCGTGCGGGGAAGGCGGGGCCCTGGTGGGCGACGACGACGCCGTGGTGAACCGCGCCTATTCCTACCACAACTTCGGCAGCGCCTGCAACGAGCCGGATCCGGGCCAAAAAGGCGTTGTCCGCCTGGGTGTGAAGAGCCGGCTGACGGAGTATCAAGCGGCCATCCTGCTGGCCCAGATGAAGCGTCTGGAAGGACAAACGCAGCGCCGCTGGGAAAACGCGCAGTACCTCAGCGCGCGAATCCGGGAGATCCCCGGAATCGTTCTGCATCGCCTGAACGATGGCGCGACCCTGGCTTCCTATCACCGCTATCCTTTCCGCATCAACCCCGAGCAGTTCGGCGGCGTGACCCGCGAGCGGTTCATGGCCGCGCTTCGCGCAGAGGGAGTGCCTTGCGGCGGAGGCTACGATGCCTTGAATCGCCAGCCGTTCTTTGAGAACGTGTTGAACTCCCGCAACTTCCAGAGGATGTATTCCAAGGCGCAGCTCGATCACTGCCGGCAAGAGAATCACTGCCCAGCGAACGACGCGCTCTGCAAAGAGACTATCCTCTTGAGCCAGAACTTGCTCTTGGGCACCCGGCAAGACATGGAGGAGACCGCGGACGCCATCGAAAAGATCTACGAAAACCGGGACCAACTTTTCTAGCGCGATGTGCGGGCCGACACGAAGTGGCCGTTTTCCTCGGTGACGTTCACGCCTCGCCGGATCGTGGCGCCGCCGTCTGTTACAGCGACAAGACGAATTGGACGAGATCGCCAAGTTCTTCGGCGCTGAGCTTGTCCGCGCGGCCGTGCTTGCCTTCGGTGAGCAACTGCTCGATCGTCGCGTAGCGCCCGTCGTGCAGGTACGGCGAGGTCCGCCAGACTTCGACCAGCGTCGGCGTGTCGAACGTGGACCGCTCGTCCGACTCACCCCGAGTGCCGACGTCGTACGCGCCGAGATCGGTGTAGAGCGGGGCCGGATGGCACCCGGCACAACCGCCCCGGTCGCTTTCGAAGAGCTGCCGTCCTCGTTCGGCCGCCGGACTGAGCCGCCCGTGAACCAGATAGGGGCTCGGCAAGGGCCGCAGCGATCTGAGCCAGGTGTCGATCGCCGCGGCGTCGGCCTCGGGCCGCTTTGACATCAGGATGTGTTCGATGCCGGAGCGGACCGCGGCTTCCGCCGTCGGCCGAATGCCGGAGGCCATGCTCGGCGGGGTCGGGTGAGACAAGAGCAAGGACTTGGTATTCTTGGGATTGCCCTCTCCATCGTTGAGCAGATCCCAATTCAGTGCGTCGGCGCGGGCGTCGGGATGACAGCTTGCGCAACTCTGCCAGCCGTGGAGACAAACGCGGCCGTCGTGAAACAGCATTTCGCCGAGGCGGAGTTCGCTCCATTGCGGCTTGGGGCCCAGCGGAAGGCTTCGCAGCGCGGCGTCGTCTTCAGCCGCCAGGGTCACAGCCGCGATGGTGTCGGTGAAATATTCCGCCACGTAGACCTGCGATCCGCATAGCGCCAGGCCCCGCGGTCCCACCCCCGGCAACTTCACGCGCCGCCGGTCTCCCGCAAGAAAGCCGGGCACGTTGGCGACGTCCTCGCCGGTCGAGGTTGAATAAGAGCCGTACGAAGTTCCATCGAAGAAGGCAGCATTGGAGAAAGCCCGGATGGGCAGTTGCTGGAGCGTCGTCAAGAGCGCCGAGCCATCGATCACGCTCATCTCGTGCGTTCCCGCGTGGGAGACGCAGATCCAGCGGCCGTCCGCCGTGCAGGCGACCGCCCACGGATTGGCCGCTCCCTGCCAGAAGTCGTCGAGCAGTACGGTGTTGAGCACCTCGCGCCGGCTGGCGTCGATCACGGTCAGCGCGTTGGCGTTCATCCAGCCTCCATCGACCTGTTTTGTGGGCAAGTGATAGCGGGCAAGGATGTGGACGAGCAGGGCGTACTTGCCGTCCGGAGTGAATGTGATTCCTCTCGCGCTGGTGGCGCCGGTGATCAGCCGAACCTGGGCCGTCTGAAACGTGTGGGTATCAACCACAGTGACTACGGCGGCCGCCGCAATGACCCCATAGCGGTTAGCGGGGCCTGCCGCCAGAAGATTGGCCACCCAGAGTTCGCCGCCGTCGGGCGAGATCGCAGCGGCGACCGGTTCCCGCACCGCGGGCACGCGGGCGATCTCCTTGCGGCGTTCCAGGTCGATCAGCGAGACGTTGTGGTCGTGGCGATTGCAGATATACAGGCGTTTGCCGTCGGGAGAGAGCGTCGGGGCCGTGGCGGTGTGGCCGGCGGGGAATGTCGCCGTGATTTCGCCGGAGGCCGCGTCGATCTCCAGCACGGAACTGGCCGCAGCGGCACAGGTGACATAGACCCGCCGGCCATCGTGGCTGAGCGCCAGTCCGGTCGGCTCGGCTGGTGTCCGGACGAATCGGCTCTCGCCGGCATCCGGCAGGTCGACGATGGCCAACTGCCTTGCATCGGACAGGGTGACGAACAGCATCCGCCCATCAGGCGATACGGCAATTGCGGAGGGACCGAGGTACGCGGCGTCCTGACGGCGGGCAGGATCGTCGGCCAGGGCTGCACCGCACGCCGTGAGGACGAGCAATCCCCAAAGCAACCTCTCATAGAGTCCGGCAGTCTTCACACGCAGACCTTCGCAGTTGCTGAAAAGGCAGGAACAACCAGGCTCGTCTGGATACCTATTCATCTTCTCAAGTCTGCCGGTCCGCGTCCAGCACCTCGTTCGATGCAATTACCCTTTGCCATCAGCTCCGATTTCTCACATGCAGACCTTGCGGGCTGACCCCAGCGGATGCAAATCAAGTGTATCCGCAGCCGCTCGTAGTGCCAACATCGCTTCCCTGACCAGAGGCGAAGGGCCGATGGTTCCGTAACACATCCCTGTTTTCGAGCCCACTGCGTCTGGACCGGAAGCAACGTCTGCGATGCATATCCCCGGAGCCGCGGGGTTCGCGATGCCCGGTATCTGTCGCCCTCAATTGAAAAATCGCCACAGTGAATTACCGGGCGAATTCAGTTGTTGGAAACAAAGCCGCCTCGTGAACACAGCCCTTGCCGGACTATTGAACCGCCGTATCGCCAACCTGCCCCGCGCCGCTGGCACACGGGCTGCCGGTCGAGTTACAATGGCGGCGGCCTTACGCCGACGCCGTTTGTCTTTTCAAAGGAGCCTGTGATGAGCGATAGCGGTTTCCAGATAACTTCAGCATCCCAATCGCGGCGAAAGTTTCTCGAACTTTCCGGCAGGACACTGGCCGCCTCGGCGATGGCCGGCGTGGCGATCCCGCCCTGCCATGCGGCAGAGGACAACACGATCCGGCTGGCCCTGGTCGGGACAGGCGCCCGCGGCAGCGGCGCCGTGGCCGACGCCTTTTCCTGCACCGGCGGGCCAGTAAAGCTCTACGCCATGGCCGACATTTATGAAGACCGCATCCAGGGGAGCCTGAAGAATCTCGGCAAGCAATTCGCCGACCAGATCGACGTGACGCCGGACCGCTCCTTCGTCGGCTTCGATGCCTACCGAAAAGCGATCGATTGCCTCCGGCCCGGCGACGTGGTTCTCTTGACCACCCCCTCGGTCTTCCGGCCGCTGCACTTCGAGTACGCGGTGGAGAAGGGGGTGAACGTCTTCATGGAAAAGTCGTTCGCCGTCGACGCCCCTGGCACGCGTCGCCTGCTGGCCGCGGCCGAGAAGTCGGAGAAGCAGGGTCTCAAGGTCGCTTGCGGCTTCATGTGGCGTCATTCCAAGGCCCGCCAGGCCGTCGTCCAGCGGATCTACGACGGCGAGATCGGCGACGTCCATACTCTCAGGATCTATCGCGTTCACGGGCCGGTCCACTGCCCCAAGAAGCCTGCCGGCATGAGTGAAATGGAATTCCAAATCCGGTACAAGGCCAGCTTCAATTGGGTCACCGGCGGTTTCTTCATCGACTGGCATTGCCACAACGTCGACGTGGCTTGCTGGGTCAAAAACGCCTGGCCCGTCTCCGCCCAGGGCATGGGCGGCCGCTGTTACCCCGAGGCCGGCAATCTCTTCGACCACTACACGGTCGAGTACACCTTTGCCGACGGCGCCAAGCTCTTCGCTTTCTCCCGCCACATGACCAACTGCTGGCAGACCTACTCCGACTACGCCCACGGATCGAAAGGGTCGGCCGTCATCATGACGAACCTCGCCACGCCCGACCCGCGGATCTACAAGAGCCAGAACATGGTCGACGCCGACCTGGTCTGGAAATACGAGGGGCAGGAGCCCAGCCCGTACCGCGAGGAGTGGCAGGTTCTGCTCGACGCCATCCGCCAAAACCGGCCGCACAACGAAGCCCGCCGCGCGGGCGAGGCCAACCTGGCGACGCTGATGGGCCGGATGGCCACGCACACCGGCGCCATGATCACTTGGGACGAGGCGATGGCCTCCACCTTCGAGTACTTGCCCGCGATCGACAACCTCAACTTCGACACCCCCGCCCCGATCCAACCGGGCGACGACGGCATCTACCCGGCGCCGCAACCGGGCCGGACCAAGGAAGTATAGTCACCTTACACGAGGCTTACCGTCATGCCACACAAAGAACGTCTTGAAATCCTCTCCTGCCTGGGCTGCTTGGGCGTCTTCGCTCTCGCATCGCTCGGCCTGGCCGCCACCCCGTACGAGTGCGCTTGCGAAGAGTCGCGGCAGGTATCCAGCGCGTCGCTTGCCGTGCCGTTGCCGCCGAACCAATGGGAGGCCACCGTCGCGCGGCGGCGCGAGATGTGGCGCGAGATGCTGGGGCTCTCGCCGATGCCCGAGCGGACGCCGCTGGAGGCGACCGTCACCGGCGTGCTCGACCGCGGGGACTACGTAGTGGAAAAAGTCCATTTTCAGTGCATCCCCGGGGCGTACGTGATCGGAAACCTCTATCGTCCGGCCAAGGTTGCTGGGCGGCTGCCTGCCGTGCTCTACCTGTGTGGCCACACGAAAGGCAAGGTCAGCCCGACGTACCAGGCCAATCCTCGTTGGTTCGGACAGCATGGGTACGTCGCCTTGGTGTTGGACCCGATCCAGTTGGGCGAGTCCCAGGGATTGCACCACGGAACCTATCGCGAAGAGCGCTGGGATTGGCCCAGCCGGGGCTACACGCCGGCGGGCACGGAGGTCTGGAACGCCATGCGGGCGCTCGACTATCTCCAAACCCGCGACGATGTGGACCCCGAGCGGATGGGAGTGACCGGCCTAAGCGGCGGCGGCGTGATCTCCTGGTGCCTGGGAGCGGCCGACGAACGCGTGAAGGTCGTCGTGCCGGTATGCCAAAGCGGCAGCATCGAGCACGTGGTCGTGGACCGCGCCACCGACGGGCACTGCGATTGTGCCTTCTGGATCAACTATTATCGCTGGTGCTGGCCCGACCTCGGCGCGCTGATCGCCCCGCGGGCGTTTCTGATCGCCTCGGGCAGCGAGGACGTCTTATGGCGGCCCTACGGGTATCGCGACGTGGCCCATCGCATCCGCCATCAATACGCCGCCCTGGGCCAATCGGATCGGTTCGACCTGGTCGAAGACCTCACGCCCCACGGCTACACGCCCAAGCTCCGCAACGCTATTTTCACCTGGTTCAACAAGCACCTCAAAGGCGATCCGACGCCGGTCGAAGACGACGTGACCGACTTCGTCGAGCCGGAAGAAAACCTGCTCGTCTTCGCCGGGAAGTTGCCGGAAAACGATCGGATGCGGCAGATCGATACCCTGCTGGTGAAACGTCCGCAGCCGCCCACGGTAACCGACGAGGCCCAATGGCAGACGCACCAGCAGTCCGCCATCCGCCGACTGCGCGAACTGACCTTTCGCAATATCCCGGCGGTCCAGAATCCCCGCTTGAAAGAGTGCCGCGCCGACGGCAGCCCTAAGAGTGGCATCAGCTTGGCGACCTACGCATTCGAAACCAGCGATGGGTTGACCTTGGCGGTCAGAACCACGATGCCGCAAGATGCCCCTTGGCCGATACCGACCGTGGCGTTCTCCATCCAGCCCGACGCCCGCAGCACGTTCGCGGGCGGCGGTTCGTCGCGGCCGGGCATCGCCGCCGAGTTCGCCACGGCGGGTGTGGAAGTTCGCAATACCGGGGCGACTTCGGTGGGGCCGGGCTACTTGTGGACGCTGCGGCGCGCTTATCCGCTTCTGGGTCACACGTTGCCCGAACGGCAGGTCCACGACCTGCTGGCCGGCATCGCGGTGATGCGAACGGAGGCATCGACCGGCCCGTTGGCGCTGTTCGGCCAGGGCGTGACGGCGCCGTTGGCTGTTTATGCCGCGATCCTCGATCGACAGGTCAGCGAAGTCATCCTTGCCGATCCGCCGGAAAGCCACGAAGACCCCCAAACGCCCGAATTCCTAGGCATCTTGCGTATCGGAGACCTGCCGGAGAACCTGGCGCTGGTGTATCCCCGGCCAATCACCTTCGTCGGCGCCATGCCCAAAGCCTACCAATGGACTCGACAGGTGTATGAGAAGCTGGGCAAAGGCGATCGCATTCGCGTGATCAAAAGCGTCCGCGAGTGGCAGCCCCTGGATTCACCGAAGAAGTAATGCCAGCGGCAAATGATCCCATCGCCCTTTCATCGAACACTGAAAACTGAAAACTGAAAACCCTTCCCTCCCCTTTCCTCGCGCTACCGCACTTTCAGTCTGAGATTCTGCTAAGACAACGGCGGTGATGACAATGCACCAAATCATGCAATTTCCGTGCATACGCTCCTTGCTACTGCTCGCGGTCTTCTCGATGCCTTTGCCCGTGGCGGCCCAGGAACCCGATTTGCTCTTCCGCGTTACCTTCGACGATCTGACGGCCAACGCCCAGGTTGCCGCGGGCAACCCCAAGTCGTCGTTGACGCGCGATTTGGGCCTGACAGCCAAGGAAGGCTTCAACAAGAGAACGGCCCTGCTGCTCGGTGACGACGAAGAGTGCTCCTACGAGGTCCAAGGCAACCTCAACCTGTCGGCCGGCACGATTTCCTTTTGGGCCAGGCCCCACAACTGGAACGACACCGAAGGCCGCTTCAAGAAGTTCTTTCAAGTTTCCGGCAGCGAGAACGGCATACCCTTCGTGATGTACGTCGACAGCCCGAATTCGGCCGGCGCGGCGCGCGTCGTGGTAAGCCAGGGCGGCGGCGGACGTCCCGGTTCAAAACTGTACCAGTTCAATGGCACGGCCGACTGGAAATCGGGGAAGTGGCACAAGATCGACGTCACCTGGGACGCGAAGCACCTGGCCATCTACGTCAACGGCCGGCTCGGCGAGCGCAAAGAAATCGAAGGCATCCGCTTCCCGAAGTTTGAGAATGTGCGGTTCAACCTCGTGCCGATCTTCCATTTCGGAGACGGCACGTTTCACAACGGCAAGGACCGCTCGCTGATCGACGACTTCGAAGTCTTTGGCGTCCCGCTGTCGGCTGACCGTATCCTTCAACGCTACATCGCCGACGTTGGCGGCGACGTTTCCCCACCCATGCTGGTCGTGCCGAGGGCTGCGACCCCCGTGACCATCGACGGCCGGCTCGACGAAGACACATGGTCGACGGCCTCTCGAGTCCCGCTGCCCATCAACGCCGCCACGATGTACCCACACGGGCAATGGGCGTACGCGTCGATCTGTTACGATAGCGAGAACCTCTACGTCGGCCTGCGTTCCGACAAGAACCCCGGGGCATTGACCTGCAACGTCCGCGAGCGTGACGGCAGCGTCTGGCAAGACGACGCCTTTGAATTATTCCTGACCCCCGCGCCGCAAAGCCCAAAAGACTTCTTCCAGTTTGTCTTCAACTCGGCGGCAGTCGTCTACGACGTCCGCTGCGGGCAGAAGGATTGGAACGGGAAGATGTCCGTCAAGACCGCTGTGGCTTCCGACGAATGGACAGCCGAGGCGGCCATCCCCTTTGCCGACCTGGGCGTCTCCACGCCGAAGCCCGGCGAAACGTGGCTGGGCAACTTCTGTCGCGATTGGGCGCGTCCCAAGCCCGCCAGGCCCGTCTACACCGGCTGGGCCTACATCGAGGGCGGCTTCTTATCGCAGCCCGATAAACTCGGCCGCTTGCTCTTTACCGACAGCACCCGCGGGGCTCGCTTGGACCTGTCGCCGGCCATGGATCTCGGCACCATCGGCATCACGGCCGCCAGCGGCGGCCCCGCCAAACTGGACGTCTCGGTGACGTCGGAAAGCGGCGTCGTGTTTCAGAAAACGCTCGACGTCAACAACCAGGTGCAGATTCGAGAGCGTCTCAGCGACGTCAAGGAGGGCCTAGTGTCGATTGCCATGAATATGGCCGGAGAGGATATCCTCTCCTACGCAATGCGTTTCATGGTCAAGGAGCCGATCGCCATCACGTGGCTGCCGGACGCCGTGAACAAGAAGTTGCGACTGATTGCCGATCTATCGAACGTGGATCCCGAGTGGCTGCCTCGGATCACCGCCGGCAAGGCCACGGTCGAAGTGTCGTTGACCGGTCCGAAGGGCGACAAGAGCGAGGCGTCGTTCCCACTGGATCGGCTCACGAGCATGCTGACGGTCCCCTGTGCCTACGAGGCGGGCACCTACGAAGTGACGATCCGGCTCAAGTCCGCCGAGTTGGCCCGTCCGCTGGAGATGGTGAAGACCCTAAAAATCCCCGACTTGCCCTGGGCCGGCACGAAGGTTGGCATTTCCGAAGAGGTGCTCGATCCGTGGACGCCCCTGGAGTATCAAGGCGATGCGCAGGTCTCGTGCTGGGGCCGTGCCTACACCTTCCACGGCCCCCTGCTCAAGGAAGCCGTCAACCAGGGACGAAATCTTCTCGCCGCCCCCGTCACAATGACGCTGACCACATCCGCGGGTACCGGCGAGTTGCTTTCTACCCGAGCGAAGCCGCTTTGCAAGGCCGCACACCGGGCCGAGTTTGCCGGATCGGGCAATTTCGGCCCCGCGGGCGTCGCAGCCGACTGGTCGATGTGGATGGAGTACGATGGCTTGACCGTGGCCACCGTCACCCTGAAGCCGGCCTCTGAGGGGGCCGATGTGCGGAAACTCGTCCTTCGCATTCCGCTTCGCAGCGACCTGGTCAAGTACCTGCGCGGCGGCACGCGGATGGGAATGATCAAAACGGGGCGCATCGCCTGGGACGGCAAGCGGTACGAAGACACATTCCAGCCATTCCTCTGGGCCTGTACGGAGACGGAGGGCTTCTTGTGCTTCTGCGAGTCGGAGGCCGGCTGGGTCAATCCCGCCGGGGCCAAGACCGTGGTGGTGCAGGGCGGAGACGAGGCCTTCATCGAGCTTTCGATCATCGGCCAGGAGGTCCGAATCGCGCGTCCGCAGAGCTACACGTTCGGCTTCCAGGCGACGCCGGTCAAGCCTTTGGCACAGGACCGCCGGGCTTGGAACTTCGGCATGCACGGCCCGACCACACATGTCAACGCCCGCAATTGGATGACCGGCTATGCCGAGCAGGACGGTCACTGGAAAACCCTCAACGTCGATGCGGTCCGCAAGTTCGATGCCGTCCAGCGCGCCGAGGGGGTCAAACTCCTCTACTACGGTTGCACCAGTTGCACCGCCGATCGCAATCCGACCTACGATCTGTACCAGCAGATTTGGGCCAGCTCTTTTGCGGCTTCCTTCCCCAATCCGAATAATGCAACCCAGTTCCGGCCTGCATGGGCGCCTTACCGTTTGGCCGCCGTCTGCCCCGGCGATCCAAGCTTCCAGGAGTTCATGCTCTATTACGGCGAGCAGTTCCTGCGCGAATGCGGTGTACCGGGCCTGTATACCGACACCGACTGCGTCATGGCTTGCGACAACCCCTACCACGGCCACCGCTTCACGGACCAGTTCGGCAAGACGGGCGTGACGTACACGATTCTCAGCAAGCGCTCTTTTGCCAAGCGAATGGCCGCGATCGTCCGCAGCTTCCCGGACGAGCGGCGATGGTGGATGACGCACAGTCACGCCAAGCTCGTGCCGCCGGTGCATGGCTTCGCCGATTTCTGGCTGCCGGGCGAGGAAAACACGCACCAGCTCCGCGGCAATAAGTGGTGGTACATCGACACGCTGGACGATGTGGCCTGGCGCGTGGAATACGCCGGCCAATCCAGCGGCGTGGTGCATGAGTTTCTGCCCGAGTTCATTCGCGGCACGGCCGACAAGACCGACGCCGACGGCCCCCAGCCGTCGGAAAGCCTGCTGGCCATGTGCGCCGTCACCGATGTCAACACGACCGGCGCCTACATGAACCGTGCCGCCATGGGCGAGTGGTGGGGACTGCGCAAGCGTCTCGGCCTGATCCACGCCGACTTCATCGGCTATTGGGAAGATCAATGCCCGGTAAGGACGGCGACCGAAAAAGCCCTCGTGTCGGTGTACAAAGCCCCGGGAGGCCGGTTGGTCGTCCCGATCACCAACCGGCTGCCCAACCCTGTCGAGGTGACGGTGGCGGTCGACCTGAATGCCTTGGGCCTGGAAGGCAAGACAATCACGGCCGTCGACGAGCGCACGGGCAAACCGGTGGAGTTGAAGGGTGGCACTTTCACGGTTCTTGTTCAGGGGCGGAACTACACGTTCATCAGCCTGACAGCGAAGTGAGTCGTGGTCCGAGGCGAACATAGTGTCCTCGCCGAAGTCCGCCTGCAAAACGCCGGCAACGAATCGGTGCGGGATTTCAGCCCCGGCTTCTGCCTACAGTTGGCTGGCGCGTACAGTCCGACTACCTTTGCCTACACGATCATCCCACGCAACAGCCACCCCTTTCCGGTGAGCATGGGACGCTACTTCACGGCACGACCGGCAATGTGGGCCAACGTGGGTTGGGTGAAGGCGGATTTCACGGACTCCGAGTCGTACCGGCAGCGACAGAAACAAGGTGAGGCATTCAAACCTCCCTCCGACCGATGGATCCACGAGGCCGGCGATTTTCCGCTCCTCGCCCGTCGTCTGCCCGGACGCGACGCCTGGATTGCCTGGATCTGGCCCAACGCCACGGGCTATTTCGGCAACACGCAGTCTCCCTGCATGCACATGGACCCGATCCTGCAGGAATGCCCGCCAAAACAGACGCGAAGTCTTTTCGGACGGCTGCTCTTCTTCGAGGGTTCCTGGGAGGGGTTATACGCGCTGGCCGAGCGCGAGCGACGGGAGTTGACCGCCAGAAGCGGTCTGCCGTGCGCTGATACCGCCGGCAAAAAGGTGAAAATCGTCGGGATCGTCTTGAAATGGATCCGGGCGGATTCAGCAAGAACCGCCGGATCATCTTGGCGTTGCTCTTCAGCCACACAGACGCAAGCTTCTACCTAAGGCAGATCGCTCGCGTTTGCGGGGGTGGGGAGGGTCTGTGCGTGGCTGATTGCTTATCCCGTCCAAAGCGTGGTAAGATTGTCGCAGCTATCGCGTCGTCGTGACAGGGTGATTGTTATCGTTCACATTTCTCCGATGAACACTGTCGCCGAAACCGAACGTTTGCTTCTCCGTGAACTCGTCCCGGACGATCTCGACTTTCTCGCCGAGATGTTGGCTGATCCGGAGGTGATGCGATTCTATCCCAACCCGCTCAGCCGCACCGAAGCGGAGGTGTGGCTCAACCGACAGTTCCAGCGCTATGCCGACCACGGCCACGGGCTCTGGCTCGTCGTCGCGCAGCGAACGGCAGTGCCCATCGGTCAGGTCGGTCTCGCCATCCAAGATGTCAACGGCAATCCCGAACCAGAAATCGGTTACCTCCTTCATCGCCCCTTCTGGCATCACGGCTTCGCTACCGAGGCGGCCCTGGCGGTACGCAACCTGGCTTTCACCCGGTTCCAAAAGGCCTCGGTTATCTCGCTTATCCGCCCCATCAACTTGCCTTCCCAGGCTGTCGCGCGTCGGATTGGCATGCGTCAGGAGGCCGAGGTCTCCTTCAAAGGCATTCTTCACCTTCTGTTTCGGGTCGCCCGAGCGCATCATGGTCCCAGTTGACCACCAGCGAGTGTCGGCACAGTGTCGGCGAAGCCCCCTCGGCCCATCCGAACCGGGTCACCATCTGCCCCAGATCCCGCCTCCACGGCAGGTTCCCCTTCTCCTCTCGCGGTTTTGGGATAGCCGCGAACACTCGGCCTGCATCTCCATTGCCTCCATCCGCCGCTGGATCTCGTCCGGCGTTACGTCTTCCATGTGAGTTGCCACCGTCCACACGTGGCCAAACGGGTCTTCAAGGGTCGCCGACCGGTCGCCGTAGAACTGATCCTTCAGTGGACGCTGGATTGTGACCCCGGCGTCGGCCGCCCGCGCGACCATTTCATCGACATTCTCCACATATAAGCATAAGCCCACCCCCGAATTCCCCGGCGACTGCGGCGCAAGGGCATTCATTTCCGGGCACTCGTCGGCAAGCATGATTCGCGAGTCACCGATTTGAATCTCGGCGTGCCCCAGCCCAGTACCGGTGGATCGACCTGCGGGGGAATCATGGACCGGGTCGGGATTCGGGATTGGTGCTCGACTTCATGCCGAACGACGATTACCTTGCGGTTGCCCCGAAAACCCTCTTGACGAATCGCGCCGCATCGACCATGCTCAGACAGCAGTAGTGAACGCAAGTTCACGCATGTTCCCGTAGCCGGATCCGGCCGCCTTCGCGGCCCCGCTCCGTAGCTCCTTGGCAATTTGGTTCATGATTCGATTCTCCCGCCGGCCGGCGGAAGGGATCGCGGTCTCTTTCTGCCGCCACGTGCCCACCGTACGCGCAACTTACGAAATGGGACTCCAGCAGCGAGAGAAACCGGCACCTCCTCCCCCCGAAGCGCGTGGTGCCCATGTACCCTCGGATTTGAGAAATCGCCAACTTGGGCACCACGCTCTGCATGCCGTACCGCGGATTCCTGATATCATGGCAGAGCCGAGCCAATCTTACCGGCAGGGCCGTAGCAGTACCTTTGCGATAGGGATAAACGACATGCAGATGACGGGAAATATCGGCACGGCAGTCGCACTGGCGACGTTTCTATCAACGGTGACAATCTTCGGACACGGTCGGGCCGATGAGATCGCCGACGGCGCCGTCGTGCGCGAGGTTTGGCCGGGGCACTACGACCTGCTCAAGACTCGCAGCCAGAGGAACCGCGAAATGGTCGACGCCTCGCTGCGCCGACCGGACGCCAGGCCGGTGACGGTCGCCGTCTGGCAGATGCGCAATCACTGCGGCGGGGAAGAGGGAAAGCGAAACAACCTCCGCCGCATCATCGAGGCGATCGCGCGCGCCGGACGGGAAGGTGTCGAGATCCTGGTCCTCCCCGAGATGTGTCTGCCCGGGTACTTCACCCGCTCCGCCGGCCCCCCTGCCGAGGCCGCGCGGACCAATCGCGAGCTTGCCGACGAGCCTTCGCGTAGTGAATCCCTGAAACAACTCTGCGACGCCGCGCGCGATCAGCGAATCGTCCTGGCCTTCGGGTTCTGCGAACGGCAGGGGGACAAATACTACAACGCGATCGGCGTGATTGACGCAGACGGCGCTTGGCTGGGAAGCCGACGCAAAAACCCGCTCTCGCCCACGCCCTACGATCTCGAGTCGTTCACCGAACCGCCTGCGAAGCAACGGTATGCCGTCTTTCGGACCCGCTACGCCACCGTTGGAGTGTTGAACTGTTTCGATGGCGAATTTCCCGAGAGCGCCCGGCGAATGCGTTTGGCAGGAGCCGAGGTGCTCCTCTGGTGCAACGCCGCCACCGGAAACATTGCACTGGGCAGCAGCAACCGCATCCATCACTCGGCCAGCTACGCCCAGGCGAACCGCATGTGGGTCGCCTGCTGCAACGCCGTTGGCAAGGAGTGCTACGGCACGAGTGTGATCGTCGGTCCCTCCGGCGACCCTTTGGTCGTGCTGCCGACCGACCGCGAAGTGTTTGGCCTGGCCACCATCAATCTCACCCTGGGCTCGGATTGGGACCGCTGGCGCCAACGTCTTGACCCGCAACTCCTGGAACCGCTCAATACGCATTCCCCGGAGCGTGACTGTCCAAACGCCGAATAGTCGCACGATCTGCACGCCCCCCGTGGCACGCTATGCCTTCCACTTCTGGCCTGATCCGATCGCTCCTAGGTCAGAATGCCGTCCCAGCCTTTCCGGTACGGGCGCCGGATGAACTGGTCGGCTTCCGGCGCATTACGGGCTTGCAGGTTGACGTAGTCCCACTCGAGCTTTTTTCCGGTCCGGAGGGCCACGTTGCCGAGATGATTCGACTCGGTGACCCAGCCTGAATACAGGAAGTTCGACCCCGGTGCCGGCCCCTGGCCCTTGCATGCCTGGATCCATTCGATGTAGTGGCCGGGCGAGCGAGGGAGGCTCTCCGGTGGCGTCGGGTAATCCTTGAACTTCTCTTCGGGCAGCAGTTTAGGCCCGCTGCGCCCATCGTTGTAAAGCATGCCGTTGTCGCCTATGAACAACTGGGCGCGGTCGCTCATCTTGCTTGCGTCAAACTGCGGCGGCCTGCCCTCGCCCTGATACCAGACGAGCTTCAACGGCGGGGCCGAGCCGCGGGCTGGGAACTCATACGTAACGGTCATCGTTGCCGGCGCCAGTTCCGGGTGCGCCTTGCCGATCGGAGACACGGCCTCGACCGTCAGCGGCTGACGGATGTCCAGCACCTGGAAGACGACGTCGTTGTCGTGGCCGCCGAGGTCGCTCATCGTGCCGTTTCCAAAGTCCCACCACCGATACCAGCGCGGTCCGGGCAGGTACGTCGCATGGAACGGTCGCATCGGCGCAGGCCCGATCCACAGATCCCAGTAGAGATTCGGCGGGGCGGGCATCTCCTCCTTGAAACGCTCCGTGATCTGGATGCCGTTGTAGAACCCGTGCGGCTTGTCGTACTTCTCAGCCGACGCGGCGCTCTGCAGCCCCCATGCACGACCAGCCCAGACATGCGCCTCGCGCACCGGTCCGATCGCGCCGGCCATGATCAATTCCTTAATCTGGCGGCGAACCGGCGAGGCGTGGCCCTGGTTACCCGTCTGCGTGGCGAGCTTCGGGTACTTTGCGGCGGTCTCACGAATCAACCTCGCCTCCCAGATGTCATGGGTGAGCGGCTTCTCACAGTAGACGTGCTTGCCGTGCGTCAGCGCCAGATAGGTCGCAAGAGCATGGGTGTGCTCGGCAGTGCTGACCATGACGGCATCGAAGTCGCTCGGGCTGTCGAATACCCGGCGGAAATCGTTGTATTTCTTGGCCTTCGGGAATCTCTGGGCCGCAGCGTCCACGGCGTCCTGGTTGACGTCGCAGAGAACCGTGATATTCTCGGCCGGAATACCCATAGGCGGGCCGGGCGGGGTCGCTGCCTGCGAGTTTCGCTCGCGGGGACGGCCGCCGCCATCGCCGTTCATGTTGGCATTGGCACGGCCTCCGCAAGCGATCATCGCGATGTTCAGCTTGTCGTTGAGGTTCTGGCCCCGCAGAAAGGCCGGCACACCGGTAATCACGCCGGCAGCAGCCAGGGCGCCGCCCACCAGTTCGCGTCGGGTTATCTGACGCTCTCGCGCGTTCTTGGTGATCCTTTTCTTCATCGTGTGCTCCTTGGACATGAATCAACGTTCACAATTCGTGGAATTCCGACCGCCGCCGCCACCTCGTGTCGGTGGTAGCGACGATTGACGGCTATCCGTTTCAATCCGGCCGGATTCGGGTACTGGAGGTATTGAATGGTCCAGAGCCGCCCACGGTCGTCGAACTTTACCAGGATGCACTGCCGCACGGCCGGCTCGCTGGCAAACATCGAGACTTCGAAGCCGCGGACGACCGTCATATGCGGCACGGCTTCTTGAGGCGCGTAGCCCTGAGCCACGGCGAGGTTTGCCACTCCGTGCCATACCGGAAAGAGCACGGCAGCGATCAGCGCCATCTCAGCCAGCTTCGCAGATCCTCGCACCATCACCTCACTCCGATTCCGCACGGCCAAGCGCTATCCATGCCCACGCGAAAAACACTCCCATGATGAAATCGATGACCGCAAAGGGTTTCCACATGCCCGGCAATGAACCCGCCGCCCAGTACCCCCCCGCAACGCCGCAGTAAGCAACCTTGAGCAGGATCCCGTACGGGATCAGCCGGCGATTCCCCCGCGGATCCCATGCGACAGCCACGAACATCAGCGTGAAAATCAGCAGCATTGCGGCGGGAAACTGCACATAGCCCAGGTGATTGGGCAGCGTTACTTCGAAGAACTCGTAAGGATAGGCCGGCGCGGCAAGGAACAACAGGCCCAGCACCCCATCGTAGAGGGCGGCAAAACCGAATAGAGCGACAATCCAGCCTGGCTGTCTCATGAGTGTACCTCCCGAGAGTGAACCGTCCCACGCAGGTATTTTCGGTTGAAAGCCTCCCGGCGCCAATGCGTCGATTCGTCGCTATACAGACGGGTCGCCAGCCGATGAAACCCTTTCCGCAGTTCCTCGACGCTCATCCGCTTGGGCTGAAAGTTGATGTCAAATAGCGTGCATCGCTGCCACGCCCCGTCGTACAAGAGCCGTCCGTCGCTCAGCAGGCGTTGGTAGAAGGGGGTGCCGGGAAATGGGGTGGGAAGCGTGATTTGCACGTCAAAGAGTTCCGTTTCGACGGCGAACTCGTACACCTCGTCGAAAACCTCCGGGGTATGCTCGTCCAGCCCGACCACAAAGCAGCCGTTCACGCGGATGCCTTGCGACTGGATTCGCCGCACCGCTTCTCGATACTGCCGCCACCGTTTCCATTTCCAGTCGCTCTTGAGTTCCAGGCCGACCAGGGCCGTCTCGGTGGGGCTCTCCAGCCCGATGAGCACTTCTGCGCAGCCGCTTTCCCGCAGCAATGCCAGCAACTCCTCGTCCTCATGGACGGACAGGTCGGTCTCGGCGAACCAGCGGACGGGCCGCGTCTTGAGTTCGAGGAGCAGTTCCTTCCAGTAGCCCTTGTTGACAAAGGCATTGTCGTCGGCGAACTCCAAGAACGGCCGACGCCAGAGTTCGCAGATACGGTCAATCTCCGCCAGCACCCGCCCGACCGGCTTCTGCTTGTACCGCGAGGTGAGCAGGATAGAACTGGCGCAGAACTCGCAGTGCAGCGGGCAGCCGCGACTGGCTTGAACTGTGAGGCGGTTGTACTTCTTCAGATCCAGCAGGTGGAAGGCGGGCATGGGGGCATCGGCGAGGTCGAACCGCCCGTCGCCCCGATAGAGCAGCTTAAGCCTGCCTGTCGCCGCGTCGTCGAGGATCTCCGGCCACACCGACTCTCCTTCACCGACCACAACTGCGTCGGCGTGGCGGGCTGCCTCCTCCGGCAGCGCGGTGACATGCAGGCCGCCAAGTACCACCGGAATCCCGATGGCCCGATAGCGGTCGGCCAATTCATAGCCCTCGGCCATCTGGGCGCTGAAGCTGGAGATCGCCACGAGGTCGAAAGGTTCCGGCAGGGCGTCCAGCTTGCGGATGTCGTCGATTTCCAGGTAATGGCATGTGTGTTCCGCGGGCGTCATGCCGGCCAGCGTCAACAGCCCGAGGCTCGGCAGCGAGGCGATCGTCTTGCT
Source organism: Rhodopirellula sp. (assembly GCA_012728855.1). Lineage (GTDB taxonomy): Bacteria > Planctomycetota > Planctomycetia > Pirellulales > Thermoguttaceae > JABWBD01. Next base: position 39,606 of record JAAYEH010000462.1, read on the forward strand.
CCGCTCCACGAAGCCCGGCAGGGTCAGCCCCAGCCGCAGCAGTTCCTCATCACATGCTCGGATTCCGCTCATCGCAATCAGGCCGATTCTCATGGCATGACCTCCTGGTAAACGAAGGCCGCAGTGGCAACCACCAACGCCGACACGGGGATGAAGAAAAGATGCCGCATCGGTTTCCGCCAGGCCGCCAGCCCACAGACCAGCGGCATGGCGACGGCGCCGATGCCAAACGCCACGGAGGGGAGCAGCGGCGCCGTGGCGAGGTCACGTAGCGACACGGAGAAGGCGAACGCGAGGTTCAGCAATCCGGTGCCCACCAGCGAGATGTGCATCAGCCGCAGCATCCGCCGCCGCCACGAGTCATAGCCCTGCAGCCAGTCCTCCCGGTGAAAGAAGGTCCCGAGCACGGCCCCGGCGACCAGCCCGGCGAGGATGGCGATCCAACCGATCGAGAAGTTCACTGCCATAAGCCTCACGCCCTTGCCCAATGCCCTCTATTTCCAGGGCTCGCGTTTCGGAAGAATACAACGCGGAATATAGCACACGCCGCGGGTCGCGCCTAATTGCTCGCATGGAGGAGTTGAAGGGCGCAGTCATTGGCACTTCGTGCTCCGGCGGCAACACAACAGCGCTAAAGCAGCGCAGAGCCGCGCCAAGGATGGGCGGGACGAGCCGTAGGGAGTCTGAAGAAACTCACCGGTCTGAGACCGACGGTTCTCCAACGAAGCAGGTACTTCGCCTTGCCCCCTTCTCCCGTTTGTCATGGCCAATTAAGTATGGTAGAAAGGTCTGGGGCGACGAAACCCGCGTTCAAGAAGAAAGAGAAGTGCGATGAAACGATGCAACGTAAAGCGAGCCTGTCTCACCGTGCTTGTCCTCTCCGTTCCGGCGTCGGCTGCGATGGCCGCGGAGTGCTTCGTCAAAGACCGCGACGGGGCAATTCCCCGACCGATCGTGGCCGTCGAGAACGTCTGCGCCTGGCCGAACCTGACGGTGCTTGGCGACGGTTCGATCGTCGCCACCATCTTCAATCAACCGAGCCATGCCGGTTTGCCCGGCGACGTCGAATGTTGGGCCACCGAGGACGGCGGCAAGACCTGGACGAAGCGAGGAACGGCGGCGCCGCATGAAGGAAACACCAATCGCATGAATGTCGCCGCGGGCCGGGCCGGCAACGGCGACCTGGTGGTGATCGCCTCCGGCTGGTCCGAAAAATATCCGGCCGGGTATAGCGGCCCGCGAGGAAAGCCGCAGGTTATCGAGCCTTGGGTTTGCCGTTCGGCGGACGGTGGCCGCACCTGGTCGATCGACAAGGAGGGCTTTCCCGGTAAGAGCCCCGAGGGCCATCCGGTGATTCCGTTCGGCGACATCCTGCCCGGTGAGGACGGGCAATTGCGCGTGGCGATTTATACCGTCCCCGCCGACCGAAACGACCGCGTCTACATCTACTCCAGCGCAAACGATGGTCGGACTTGGGGCGAGCCGGTCGCGCTCGATACGGCCCGCAATCGCAACGAAACGGCCATTCTTCATCTCGGCGACGGGCGATGGCTGGCGGCGGCGCGGACGATTGGCCCCGATCCGTCCGGCCGCAGCATGTTTCTCGACCTCTACGGCTCCGAAGACGACGCCGGCACGTGGCACCAACGGATGCTCCTCACCGAGTCGTCGCAACACCCCGCCCACCTCGTGCGACTCAAGGACGGCCGGTTGCTGTTGGCCTACGGCAACCGTACGGCGGACCGAGGCGTCGACGTCCGGTTCAGCGGCGACGAAGGGAAATCGTGGATGGAACCGTTCCGGGTGACGGACTGGCAAGGCGACGGCGGCTATCCCAGCAGTGCCCAACTGCCCGACGGACGCGTGCTGACGGCTTACTACGCCGCCGCCACCGAAGGGCACAAAGGGTATCATATGGGTGTGGTGGTTTGGGATCCGGAGAAAACCACGGGAGAATGAGGTTCCGATTGCGGGGCAACTCGCTCAGCAAGATCCCGCCCGGCAGGCGGGATCTCCTGGCACGGAATATGCACAAGGGGACAAAAGGCGTCTGCGGAGGGGGCCGGGAAGTGTTTTGTGGCCTGTGGGCACGCAGGGGATTGAAATTCTCGGAAGTTCGTGTTGTAAGAAATACAAACTTGAGAGAAAATGCCCCGCACGCACCCGGCTGTAGAATTCGCCGGATCGTTCGACTGGCAGAATCACCGTTTCACAAGGGAACTCGTACAAGGATCGTACTCGCCGTCGCCGACATGGGGCGCGTTGCCCCGCACCGGAAAGATTCCGGTGAAAAGGTCGTCGCCGTGCGTTCCGCACTCGTAAGGTGACAGGGAAGTCGCCGCAAAAAGTCGCCTCTTGCCGGCACAGTCCGCCGCTCCATGATGGTCGCGGCAATGCCCGCTTCGTGCCGAGAGACGACGGCCCTTCCCATCATTCGCCGATCTGCGGCTCACGGCGCTTCCGCTCGGCCGATGCTATGCGACCCGCAGGAGGCGGCCATGTTCTCGTTGCAAAGTTTCGTGTTGACGTTAGCGCTGGCGGGCGGCGGAGACACCGTTCTGCTGGACTTCTACAGCGACTCATGCGGACCCTGCCACCAGATGTCGCCTCTGGTCGATCGGTTGGGGGCGGCAGGCTATCCCGTTCGCAAAGTGAATATCGAACGGGAACGAGAGCTGGCGGGGCGATTCGGGATCACGCGAATCCCGTGCTTCGTGATGGTGGTCGACGGCAAGGAGGTTGACCGCATGGTCGGGGCCACCACCTTGGATCGACTGCAGGCGATGTGTCAGTTGGGCCTGGCAAAACGGGCAACCGTGCATCCCCCGGTTTCGCCGCGCCCGCAAACCGCCATACCGACAGCCGCAGTCGGCTCGCCCGCGCCGGTGGTGCCTTTGCCAGTAGTACAGGCGGCTTCCGGATTCTCGGCCGCGCCGGCCCAGACGGACGCTTTGGCAGGAGCTTCGATGCCGGGCTGGCGAATAACGCCTGTCAGCGCCACGCAACCGGCCGAATCGCTCGCCCGGTCCGACGAGCAGTTGATCGCCGCCACCGTCCGCCTTCGGATCGAAGACGCCACCGGACACTCGTTCGGTACGGGTACGATCATCGACTCGCGCGAGGGCGAAGCGCTGATTCTCACCTGCGGGCACCTCTTTCGCGACTCGAAGGGGGAAGGAAGCATCGAAGTCGATTTGTTCGGACCGCGCCCGGCGCGCAAGGTGCCCGGCCGACTCCTTGCGTATGACGCGGACCACCGCGATGTGGCCCTGGTCAGCATTCGACCTCCGTGCCCCGTGACGGCGGCGCGCGTGGCGCCTCCGGGATACGAGATCCACAAAGGCGCAACGGTGGCATCGGTCGGCTGCAACAACGGCGAAGACCCGACTGTCCGGCACAGTCGAGTGACCTCGCTGGACAAGTTCGTGGGACCGCCTAACCTCCAGGTCGCCGGCCTGCCGGTGCAGGGCCGCAGTGGCGGCGGTCTCTTTTCGCGCGAGGGCTACGTCATCGGCGTCTGCAATGCTGCGGACCCGACCGATAACGAGGGGCTTTTCGCCGCCTTGGCCTCGGTCCACAGCCAATTGGACGAAGTGAAGCTGTCCTACATATATCAATCCCCCGGCGACAGTTCGCGGGCGACGGTGGCGACGGCGCCGCCGGCGATGCCCAAAGAGATGCCGGCGCCGGACAAACTGGTGCAATTGACGAATACGCCGTCGCGGCCCGCCGAAGGCGTCTCGGTACCCGCGCCGCCGTTGACCGAAGCGGCATCCGCCGGGCTCGCGCTCAGCCCGGAGGAACGGGCGGCGTTGGAGGAAATCCGACGTCGCAAGGCCCAGGGGTTCGAGGTGGTCTGTGTGATCCGATCGCTGGCCGATCCGCAGGCAAAAAGCGAAATCATTGTTCTCAACAAAGCGTCGCAGGCGTTTCTCAAGGAACTGGCGGTGGAAGGGCGAGCCCACCAGCAACAGCAACTCACCTCGCTGAGCGTTCCGACGCAGCCGCATCCGCAGCCACCGCTGGCCACGGCATCCGGCACGCAAGCAAGCCCCGTCGCGGCGAAATCGAACTGGCAACCGAATTGGGGCGGCACCGGACGGGGGCAGTGATGGTACGTCAGGCTTTCCAGCCTGACGTACTTGAGCGGCGGACCCGCCATCGCTTAGAATACGTGGGACGATGCATGACAAACGATGCGCCCACGAGGAACGACGGCATGGACCACTCAACCGCCTCCCCGGAATTCATCGCCGCCGTCGAGGACTTCCGGCGGCATGAGAATCATGCCGATCCGCAACGGGTGGTCACCGGCCTGGCCCGCGGATTCGGGATCCTCCGCGAGAAATTCTACCGTCGCGTTCACCTCGACGTTGAACAGGCCATCGGGTTGGACAGTGTGCTGATGCCCGTCTCGGAAGTGAAGACTCAGCGGCTGGCGGCGGATGAGATCGACGCCTTCCAGGCGGCGGAGTCGGCGGCGATGGCCAAGCGCTGCGGCTACCTCAGCAGCGGCGATACCTGGTATGTGCGATGGCTGGCGCACCTGCGGCTTGCCGCGCGGGCTTCGGAACCGGCTCTGGAAAAGCGCCTGCTGGACTACTGGTCTTCGACCGCCCAGCGCCGACGAGTAGACTTCGAGAATGCGCTGACGCGGATCGTTCCCGAGGCGATCCAGGCGCCGCTGGTGCTCTTCCAGCTCTTCCCGCCGGCCGTGGGAATTACCACCGCGCAAGCTTTCGGAGACATGGAAACTGCCGGACAACTCCGCAGCGAACAGATCCGGATCTTGCCCGCCATCGACGATTGCCGAGAGTGCGGGGGAAAGCTGCTGGAGTTGGGCGATTCGTGCTCGCAGTGCGGCAATCCGCTCTGGAAATACGCCTACCTCACATCGGTGTGATAAGCCTGACGTACGGTCAAGCGCTGGGTGGCTGCACTTTCGCCAGCGGGCCGATGGTCACCGTGGTTCCCCGAGAGAGCGGATAACGCGCCAAAATCGCCTCGATATCTTCCACCGTGACCGAGGCGATCGTATCGAGCACCTCGCGGGCCGATCGATAACGGCGGCGCTGGATCCATTCCGTTCCGACGTAGGAAAGCCGCCCGATCGGACGTTCCGAGGAGAGCACCACCCGCGAACTGACTTTGCTCTTGGCCTGCGCAAGTTCTTCCTTGGTCACCCCTTCCTTCTCCGCGGTGCGATAGACATCGAGAATCGCCTGGAGATTGTCCGCGGTTTGGTCGGGTTCGCAACTCATGTACGTGACGAAGACGCCCGTGCCCACGTATTCGTAATGCCGCAGCACGGCGTGCTCGGCCAGCCCGGGGTCGGAGAGGGCCCAGTAGAGGCGGCTGCCGGAATCGTCGCCGAGGATGCGGGCCAGCAGCTTGGCCGCATAGCGATCTTTTTCGTCGCCGACCGGTCCGTCGGACATCTGCACCATATACTGCTGCACCGATTCCGGCTTGTGCAGATTGAGGAATTCCTCGTTGGGCTGGGCCGGCACGATGGCTCGCGGGGCGTCGAACCGCTCCCAGCCGCCGCAGCACTCCTCGGCGGTGGCCACCAATGCGTCGAAATCGATCCGTCCGGTCGCTGCCAGGGCGATGTTCGTGGGACTGTAACGCCGCTGGAAATAACGCCGCATTGCGTCGGCGGTCAAGGCGCCGACGCTCTCGGTCGTGCCGAGCACGCTCCTGCCCAACGGGTGGGCGCCGAAATAGGCCGCTTTGCACTTTTCGTCCGCTCCGAAGGGCGGTTGATCTTCGTAGACGCGGATTTCCTCGAGGATGACTTGTTTCTCGGTGTCAAAGTCGTCTTCTCGCAGCGAGGGCCGGAGGATATCCGCCAACAGCCGTACCACGCGGCCCTGGCATTCCGGAATCACGGCGGCGTAGTAGAGCGTGGTTTCCTCGCCGGTCGAAGCGTTGTAGCGGGCGCCCAACTCGTCGAATTCGCGGTTTACGTCGAGGGCCGTGCGAGTCGGCGTGCCTTTGAAGGCCATGTGTTCCAGGAAATGGCTCACGCCGGAAATTGCCTCCGTCTCATCGCGCGAGCCGGCCTCGACGAAAAATCCGACGGCTACGGAACGCGCGTCGCCATTCACCTCGGCCACGATCTGAAGTCCGTTCGGCAGCGTGTGTCTAAGAAAGTCCAACGGTCACCTCCAGCGGGCTCGGCCCCAAAGTCACGATGGTGAAGTCTCCCGGGGGACACTTGGCGAGATAGGAATTGATCGACTCGGGAGTCAGCCCATCGACGATTTGGCTGACTTCGTCGAGGGTGCGAACGCGATTGAGATGATACCAGTCGACCGCGATCATCGAGCTGCGGGCCGTGCTCGATTCCTGCTGCATGATCAAGCCACTCTTGATGCGGGCCTTCAATCGGTCCAATTCCCCGACTTCGATGCCGCGGCCCAATTCGGCCAAGACTCGGGTCATCACGTCGAGCGTTTCCTGCGCCCGCTCGGCGCTGGTGCCGGCGTAGCAAAAAACCCCGGCACGGTCGAGCAGGGAATGGTAGCTGGCGTCGACGTGATAGCAGAGCCCGCGCCGTTCGCGAACCTCCGTAAACAGCCGCGAACTCATGCCGCTGCCCAGCACTCCCACCGCTCCCCAGGCCTGGAAATAGTCGGGGTCGCAATAGGGGACGGTGTCGTAGGCGATGCCGATGTGGGTCTGCTTGGTTTCCTGCTCGATGTGCGCGATCGTCTTGCCGCGGCGTCCTTCCACAATGCTCACTTCACGGCCAGGCGCCCAGTCGCCCAGCAGCCGCTCGACGGTGTCCTTCAGCGCCGGCCAGTCGAATCGCCCGGCGATGCCCAGAATCGCTCCGTTGGGATGATAGTGGCGCTCGAAATGCCGCCGGATTTCTCCGATGTCGATCGCACGGATCGCCTCTTCTTCGCCCTGAGACGGCCGCCCCCACGGATCCGGGTAGTAGTGGCGTTGGGCTTCGATCATCACCTTCTGCGCCGGCTCGTCCTCGACCGCTCGCAATTCCTGCTGCATCACCAGCCGCGCCGCCTCCAACTGATCTGCGGGCAAATGCGGACGCCGGACGAGGTCGGCGAAGATTTCCAGCGCGCCGGGGAGGTTGTCGGCCAGCGTGGCGCCGCTGAAGCTGGTGCGAGCCGTGGAAACTGCCTCGGACCACTCGACGCCCAAGTTGTCCAGGTCGTCGACGAATTGACGGCTGTCGCGCGGGCCCGCCCCACGCAACACCATTTCGCAGGTGAACCCCGACAGCCCACCCCGCTTGGCTGGTTCGTGGATGCATCCGGCCGGCACCAGAAGCGTAAATGCCGCCGAGTCGACCCAAGGCATTGTCTCGGCCACCAGGACCAAGCCGTTGCTGAATTGGTGGCTGTGAATCGCCTCAGTCACGTCTACTCCTTGGAGTGGAAGATCGGCCGCGGTGCGTGTGCCGGCAATCGTTCGCGGTTCGGGGAAGCAGAATTGTACCGGACCGCCCGGTCGTCCGCGACCCTCACACGGCCGGGGGTTGGACGCTTTCGTGGTAAGCTCCAGGCGGTGTGGGCGGATGTTTGCTTCGTTTGACCGCAACGGCCAACAGTCCTTTCAGTGGGGTTGGCATGATATGGCGGATGGACTGCAAAACCCGGCACGGCAGACCGCGCGCAAGCCGTTGGCCCTTGCGGATAAACCAGTTACGCTGCGGCCAAAAGGTCCGCATTATGAATAGACGACTTCGGCGGCCTTAAAGACGGTTTTCACAGCGGCAAAACCGACTCGGCGGTAGAGTCGAACGGCACCGCGGTTGTCGGCCGTCACTTCGAGGTGGACCCGGTTCAGGCCTTGCTGGCGAAACCCCTCCAAGGAGCGAAAAAGCAACGCCGTTCCCACTTGCTGCCCGCGATGGCAGGGAACAATGCCAAGATTCTGGATGCTCCCCATCCCGAAACGATCCCGGACGCCTTGAATGGTGCCGCAGCATTCCCGCCGGTTCCCGTCAACGTAGATGGCCAGCCAGGTGGCCTCGGGCAGAAAGCCTGGCTTGTGGACGATCTCGCGCATCAGCCGCTGGCAGCCCACAAATTCCGTGAAACACGGAAAGACATGCGCGTCGATTTCGTCACGGAAACTGAGGAACTTTGTCTTGGCGTGCGCGTCGAGTAACGACGGGGACCAAGCGAAAAACTCATACCCGGGCGGGGTCTTGGCCCACGACAGATCTCGATCCGTTAGATCGATCTCCATCCGGAAGCGTTTGAAGTACGTCAGGCCGATCCCCATGGCTTTCTCAGGGCAGGGGAAATGATATCGTTATGGCAAGAGCAGGGGATCCTCAGACCCAGGATCCACAGTAATCTATCGGCCGGTTGCCGAGAGGTCAATCAGCTTGGTTCGTCAGGCTGGACAGCCTGACGTAGAGGGCTGGTCACTTGCTGCGGTCGGACCAGGGGAAGTTCTGCTTCACCAGTCGAAGCTGGATGAAATTCGCAATCCATGCCTCCACAGGCAGGCTCCGTCCCAGCATCTTCGTTCCTTGAAGATCCGTGTCGAAATTGCCGAAGAACAGATCCTTCTTCTCCGTGGCCTCCTCCGGCGGCGGCTCCAGATGGTAACGCTCGAACACGGAATAGAGCCGTTTGGCTTCCGCGACCGCTTTCGCGTCCCGCTCGCCGACACCGATCAATACGGAAAGTCGCGATTGCACCGCCGGATGGTTCATCGCCGCCCTGGCGCTGAGACCGCGAAAACTCCATTCCGGCGAGAGAAGCACCAATCCCTTGACATCCTGGCCCTGTTTTTTTCCTGCCAAAGGTGGCCAACTCCAGTCTTGCGCCGCCCAATTCAGAGCCACGCCTGCGCCCATCTCGGCGCCGACGACGGTGAGTTTCTCGATATTCAGTTCCCCCTCGTTGTTCTTGTCCATCAAGAACGACTTGAGGGTCTCCATGTCGTATTGAACCATGCGCCCGAAATCGGCGGGATTGAATTTGGCGGCGTCGAGTGTCCTGACGTTGTTGCCGATCTGCTGCTGGGTGCTTTCACCGTGTCCTCGCAGATCCGGCACGAGCACGGCGTGGCCGGCTTTCTGCTGCAAGACCGGCGCCAACGCGCTGTACTCGCGTCGATCACCTTTCCAGGAATGCAGCAAAATGACCGGTACGGCGTCCTTTCCCTTGTTGCTGGGAAAAAACGTTGCCTTCAGGACGACGCCGTCGCGAGTCAGCAGATCGTTCCCGCCTAATTCGACCGGGGCGGGAATTTTCTCCTTGGTCGCTCTGGCAGGAGGTGCGGCTGCTCGCGCCGGGGCGGCGACAGCCGCTGGTGCTGCGGCGGGTTTGGCAGGTTGGGCTGTCGGCTTCGTGGCTTGAGCTGAGGCCTCCGCCCCGGTCAATATCCCGACCGCGGCGATCGCAGACAAACCCAGAACACGGAAACACGCAATCGCTGAGCGCATTGACGCGCGAGAAGGGGAGGATGACATGGCGTGGCGACCTTTCTCGTGAGCATTCTCGTGCAATCCGACCTCCGTCCGGCCCCCTTTTATGCTAAACGGGGCTCCGGAGGACGTCAACTTGCCTTTTCGCTCCAACGAGGGGGGAGACTATTCCATGCTTCTGGAGTCCATGGCAAAGTCGGTGTAGCGGTCGTAGGGATAGAAGAGCTTGCCGATCTGATCCGCCAGCACTCCGACGAACTGCTGCCGGAAAGCATTCTCTTGGACGTCGGACGCGGCGACGACGCGGTTCGGCGGGTAAATCACCTGCGGAACCCGCTTTTGGAACACCACCTCGCCGGTCGTGCAGTCGTAGACTTTCAGCGAAACGGTCGCCTTGCCCTGATAGACGGTCTGCCCCTGGTAAAGACTGAATTCTTCAAGATCGATCCCCAGAACCAGATTGGCATCGATGGCCTTGCCGATTTCGGGGTATTCGTCCCAGGCGTTTTCGTCGGTCCACTCCGCCACCTTCCGTTCGTCGACCACCTCGATTTTGCGGACGTTCTGCTTCAATCGCAAAACGACCTGATGCGAAATGTCTCTTGCCACGCTGGCGTTGCGGTATTGAAGCTCGACCAGCGGACGACAGACCACCGCCACTTTCTTCTCCCGCAGGCCGGTGAATTCGGGATCTTCGTTCGTTCCCTTCACCAGGTACACGGCGGTTGCCAGAGCGCTTGCGCATCCGCTGATGGCCGGCAAAGTGGCCAATAACATCGCCAGAAGCAATAGAAATCTCGGACAGCCAGTGCCGGATCGGTCCATCAGGTTTCCTCGCTGGGCTATCGTGGGGCAGGTTTGCAGCCTGCCGGACTTTGCGCGCCAATTCGAGGCAGGTGGCAAACCTGCCCCACGACGTTTTCCCGATCTCTGAGCGGGTTGTCGAAAACAGACTGTTCAGCGGCGAACGATGCCGCCCTCAGCCGGCGATCAACCGCACTCCCCATTCGATCATCATCACCGCGAACATGACCGTCGCTACCCAAGCCACCACCGTACTGGTGGGAGCACGTCCTAACCACCGTCCTCGCAGCGCGGAAAGCAGCAGCCAAGGCACGGCAATCACGTCGAGCGTCCCGAGCAGCGCCCCGCCGAGGTTGGCCTGCGCCGCTTCGATCAGCCGTCCGCGCACCAGGTAGGCCCAGGAGGTGGTTCCACCGCAGGTCGGACAGCGCCGACCAAACAGCACCACAAAGGTGCATGGTGGCAGTCCTAACTGCTGATGCGTTCCATAACCCCGCTGGTCAGGCTCCAGCAGGCTTGCCGCGCCCAACGGCGCTGCCAAACCTACCGCCAGCATGACCATCGCCATCCGATCCTGTGCGGAAAGCCTCGCTCGACGTGTTGTGCTGTTCTCAGTCACGCTTACCGAAAGAAGAGCGGGGGGAGGATAGCGGGAAGTCAACTGCCCTGCAAGGCCAGTGTCGCCTTTGTGGGGGCGGGACAACGATTTTAGGCATGGTTCAAAAAACGGGGACAGGCACCTCGCCAAAACGTGTTCTCTACCGTCGGAAGACTATTTGGCGCGGAGCCAAACCCCGTTTTTTGAATCATTCCCGATTTTACGCCCGCGTCGCGGCGGCCAGCCGCTCAGCCCGGGCGTCGTCGATCACGATACGACGGATATTGCTCGCCCTGCCGTCGGCGGGGTCGAAATCAACCACCGTCCCATGAATCCGAACATCGCCGGAAGCAACTTCAAAGTGGGTAGGGCGAAAAGTCATGGTTGTTTCAGTCACCCGGTCGATCCTCCGTCCAAGGATGCTGTCGTGCGGCCCGGTCATTCCCACATCGCATTGGAAGGCCGTGCCGCCGGGCAGGATCTGCTCGTCGGCGGTGGCGACATGGGTGTGGGTACCGAGCACCGCCGTGACGCGGCCGTCCAGGTAGCGGCCCATCAGTTGCTTGTCGCTGGTCGCCTCGGCGTGGAAATCAACCAGGATCGATTTTGCCTCAGGCGGTATCTGGCTGAGCACCCGATCGGCGGCCTGAAATGGGCAGTCGACCGGTTTCATGAACACTCGCCCCAACAAGCTGATCACGGCGACCGTCTCACGGTTGGTTTGGCAGGAGATGAGCGTATACTCCCGCCCCGGGGCCTCGGCCGGAAAGTTGGCCGGCCTGACAATGCGGGCCTCGGTTTCCAACACCGAGAAGATCTCGTGCCGGCGGTAGATATGGTCGCCCATCGTGATGCAGTCGACCCCGCACGATATGAGTTCATGATAGATCGTCGGCGTCAGTCCCGAACCGCCGGCCGCGTTCTCCGCGTTGGCGACCACCAAATCCAACTCTTCCTCCATCCGTAGTCCCGCGATGGCGCGGGTGACGATGTGCCTGCCGGGTTTTCCGACGATATCACCGATCAACAATAATCGCACGGAGGGAGCTTTCTAGGCATGGTTCAAAAAACGGGGACTGGCTCCGAGCCAAACAGCTTCTGCCGGTGAAAAACAAGGTTCGGCGAGGTGCCTGTCCCCGTTTTTTGAACCATGCCGCTTTGTACGCGTGTTTAGTCAGATCGTCTCGGGCAAATCATAGGGTTTCCGCCGTGGCCGATCCAGCAACTCGTTGGCCTGGGGATCATCCGCGAAGACTTCTTTGGCCGGATCCCAGCGGAGGCGGCGGCCCGTCCAGCGGGCGATGTTGCCCAGGTGGCAAACGGTGGTGGAGCGGTGACCAATCTCCACGTCGGCCACCGGCTTGGCGCGGCTCTTGATGCAGTCGATCCAGTTTCGCACGTGGTCCTGGTCGCCCCCCTTGGCCTGCTGGTTGATCTCTTCGGCGATTTCCGGCGGATTGGTGTTGACGCGACCGCGGGAGAGATCCATCTTCCCTTTCTCTCCGAAGAAAATCCCGCCGCCGCCGCTGCCGTTGTCGAGTTTCACCGTGACGCCGTTGGCATAGCGGTAGAAGATCATCGGCACTTTGCAGGCCGCATCGCCGCGAGCCCGCGACTCCGGCTGTGCGTAGGTCGGTGGGTCGAACCGCGGGCCTTCCGTCCAAACCTCGACCGGCCCACTCTCATCCATTCCCAGAGCGCACTGGATCTGGTCCAGACCGTGGGCGCCCCAGCCCGTCATTTCGCCGCCGGAGTAGGGACGGAAAGAGAGCCATCCCGGATTGGCTCGCGGGGCATAGAGATCTTTGTGAAAGGGAACCAGCGGCGCCGGCCCGCACCACATGTCCCAGTCGAGCCCCTCGGGCACCGGCTGCTCGGGAAAGGCGCACTCCCACGGGCTGGGATAATTGCAGCCGACCACCTCGCGGATCGCGCCCAGTTTCCCGCTGCGGATGAATTCGCAGGAGATTCGATTTACCGCTTGCGAACGCTGCTGGCTGCCGACCTGGAATACCCGGTTGTACTTGCGGGCCGCCTCGACCATCAGGCGACCTTCTCGGATGGTGAGGCTCAGCGCCTTCTCGGCATAAATATCCTTGCCGGCCTGGCAGGCATGAATGCAGACCAGAGCCCGCCAGTGGTCGGGCGTGGCGGTGACCACGGCATCGACGTCGTCGCGATCGAGGAGTTTGCGGTAGTCCTGGTACGGCTTGCCGCCGAGTTTCTCGCACATCTGTTCGGCCCGCGGCAGGTAGACATCGGCGATGCCGACGAAACGGCTTTCGGGGCAATTCAGCGCGTTGCGGAGCACACCAGTCCCCTGCCGGCCGATTCCAATGCCGGCGATGCCGATCTTGTCATTGGCGCCCGGTTTGCCCTCCGCCGCCAGCACACCGGAAGGGATGTAGTACGGTACGGATACGGCGACACCGGCGGCCGCGGCCCGGCGCAAGAATTGTCGGCGAGTGAAAGGCGGCAGATTGGACATGGGTGGCTCCGTTGCGGCAATGGTGGGTGATTGGGGGAAAACCCTCGGGATGATGCACTGGCTGGGTAGCCCCGATTATCATTGCCGACGGGCGGATGAAATTCAACCTTCGCGACTTTGCGAGCAGCAGATGATCCCGTCCCATCAGCCCGGCTGCTTTCGAGCAGCCGGGCTGATAAATGGGTAATTGACAATCGTCCCGCCTCAGCCGATCTCCGGCAATTCATATCCCTTCCGTCGCGGGCGTGAGCGGAGGGCGTTGGCTTCGTCGTCGCCGAGGAACTCCTCTTTGGCCGGATCCCATCGCAGCCGTCGTCCCAACTCGCGGCAGATATTGACGAGCTGGCAGATCACCTGGGCTCGGTGGCCAACCTCGGCGCCGGCGACCGGCTTTTGGCGGTTCCGCATGCAGTCGACCCAGTTGCGGATATGCTCGTGGGCGACGCTGGCATACTCCGACTTATCGGCCGCCGGCGGAGCCCCCTGGATCAGTTCCGGCGGATTGGAGGCGAGGCGGTTGCGGTTGATTTCGATCTTGCCCTTTTCACCGACGAAGATCGCCCCCAGGCCCGGGCCTTTGCCCTTGGGCAGGCTGAGTTTCAGCAGCGTGCCGCCGGGATAGCGCATCGAGACCGGAGCGTTCGGCCCGGTGCCTTCTAGCCAGATTTCTTCCGGATCGGTGTCGTCGGTGCCCAAAGCCCGTTGCACCTGGTCGAAAGCGTGCGCGCCCCAACCGGTGACTCCCCAGCCGAGTCCGCCGCCGTCGTAGTCGCGGTAACGGCCCCAGCGGCCCAGGCCGGGGTGCAGCGCCGCGCTGTACGGGATCAGGTCGGTCTGATGGCACCACAGATCCCAGTTCATTTGCGAAGGGGTCGGTTCCGAGGGAAGTTGTGGGCGAGGCTCCGGCCCGATGAAATTGGGGCAGATCACGGTGTGGACTTTGCCGATGGCCCCATTGCGAACCAGGTCGCTGCCGAAATTATTGATGGCGACCGACCGCTGCTGCGTGCCGGTTTGAAAGACGGAGCCGTACTTCTTCTCGGCACGAACGAGATATTGACCTTCTTCGATCGTCAAGGTGAGCGGTTTCTCGGCATACACATCCAGCCCGGCTCGCATGGCGTCGAGACAGATCAGTGTGCGGGCGTGGACGGTCGTGGCCACGAACACTCCGTTGAGTTTCTCCTTGTCGAACATCTCACGGTAGTCTTGGTACTGCGAGCAATCTTCGGCGACGACGGAAGCGGGGAACTCTTTGGCGGCGGTGCGATAGGTTGCGATCTGGCGGAGGTCGCAGTCAGCGACGGCGATCAGCCGCAGGTCGGGAGGGCTCTCGCGGGTGAGATCGTGCGAGCGGTGGCCGGAGCCGATCAACCCGACGCGGGCACAATCGTTGGCCCCCGGTCGTCCCGGCGCGGCGAGGACGGTGGCGGGAACAACGTAGGGCGCGGCGACGGCAGCCGCGGTTGACTTGAGAAAACCGCGGCGGGGCATTCGGCTGGTGTGTCTCATGGCGACCTCAGGTTCGTATAGGAGGGTGTCCGGGAATGATCTTCAACGATTGGACTTCTCTCCTATTTTGTCCCTGCATCGGCTACTTCCGCAACATGACCAGGTTCTCATCCAGTCCGTGACGAAAAACCTCCAGCACTGAGGAAACAGCCAGAAGGCTCTCGGCATGTCTAAATCACATTTCACGAATCGTGAAATTATTGGGGGGGGGCAGGCGTGGCGTACTAGCCTCCAATCGTGGCTTCCACCGGGCGAGCCCGGCGGCGGCCTATTTCACGAATCGCGAAACCTGATTTAGCACTCACCCCCGTGCGGCCGAATAACGGGGAGTTGCCGGGGAGTTTTTCGACAAGCCGACTTTTCTGCGGTTTCGGTCGGAGGAGGCGCTGGGCCGGAAAGCGTTGCTGAGCTTCGGGTTGCGGTTGCGTGTCTCGGCTTAAGTACGCACCGTCCGAAAGCTGGGTGTCTAAGAAGTTGAGAGAGGGGGGCTTGGTGAGGTGGTCGGGGAGATAGCGTTGGCCCCAGGCGAGGAGGGAGGGGGGGAGATGCGGATCGTTGTGTTGCGCACCGGACCGGCAGCCCTCTGGGATCGCTCCCGAAGGATCTACGGCAAGGCTACGGAGCGTGTCAAGGGGTTTGAGACAACTGCGGTACGAAATTAGTGTCGAGTGGTAGTTGTAGCATACGGGGTTCCGGCGCATCGGCCGGAGGATTGATCCAGACTTCACCCGGCAACGCCAGTGGCTGCGGTGGTTGCCGGACGAACCGTTCAGGATGCTCGGCGTAGGCTTCGGCGAGCACTTTCTGGCGGGCGGCCAGCACCATGTCGGCTTGGCCATGATGGACCGTCGCGGGGGTCAACAGGCCCAGGCCCCAGTGGTGATGCTCGTAGTTCTGCCAATGGAAGAACTTGCCGCAGAAGTCCAGGCCGTGTTCGATGCTCATGAAACGGTCGGGGAACTCCGGCCGGTACTTCAGCGTCTTGAATTGGCTCTCGGAGAACGGGTTGTCGTTGGAGACGTGTGGCCGGCTGTGAGACTTGGTGATCCCCAGCGTGGCTAGGAGTTGGGCCACGGTCTGCGAACGCATCGACGGCCCGCGATCGCTGT
>JAAYEH010000463.1 GCA_012728855.1 Rhodopirellula sp.
CGACGTTTTCCGAGCGGCCGACGTTGCCGCTTTCGTCTTGCGCAAAGATGCAGAACGCGTGCAGACCGCGATCCCAATCCGGCCGGATTCCCGCACGTCCCGGTTTGACAAAATTCGTGCCGTCGTAGTAGTCCTGGGTGATTTTGACGACGAAATCGTAGGGCGGAGCCGACCGGTAATCCAGTAGAGCGCCGCTGTCGAACAGATAGACCTGCTTGATCTTCGCACCGGTTTTCGCCGACGGTTCGACTTTTGCCTCGAAATGCAGTTCTTCGCCCGGTTTGAGGATATAGGTGGATTCGTCCGGCTTCTTGGCCAGCCTGACGACCGGGTCGGAGTCGCGTGGATACTCGTAAATGCGGACGTAATCGACGAAAAAGCTTTCCGGGAATTTTCCCTTGGTCGGGTCGCCGCCGGACTTCCCGCAGCAGCCGGAGAGAATCGCGTGCAGCGGAACGTAACCGGCCGCGTGGTTGAACGGGTCGAACGTCACCGAACTGTACGGGCTGTGGTTCGCTTCCGACCGGATGAGTTTCCCGTTGAGGTAATACGAGACCTCGAAGGGCGTCCATTTGCAGGCGATGACGTACCAATCGTCGACTTTGCCGGGCAGCTTGGAACCGTAATTCCAGCTTCTCAGCGTGCCGCAGGCGAAAACGTGCAGATTATGGTCGAGGACGCCGCGCGGCGGTTCGCCCGGATTCTTCGGACCCATGTAATAGTCTTCGTAGATGTCGATTTCCCAGCCGTCGAGGAACGGATTGGACGGTCCATGCGTGCAAAGCCAGAACGCGGACCACCAACCGGACTGTTGGCGGAATTTTACCCGCGCCTCGAAGTAACCGTGTCCGAAGACCTCGTTGGAATAGAGGCTGGCGCTTTCGGTCTTCGTTTTGTCCGGCGTGGCCCAGTTGCAGACGATTTCGAGCAATCCGTCGTGAACTTTCGCATAGTCCTTCTCACTCGTCGGGCTGAAGTACCATTTGCCGAGGTCGACCTTATCCCCGTCAAACTGTTCGTCGAACACTTGCTTCCAGCCTGCTTTGACAGGATCGAACTGCGGGACGAGATCGATCTTGAACGGCGTCGACGAGGTTTTCGATTCCAGTGCCGCGAGGCCGATAACAAGGTTGTCGATGGTCGCCTCGGCCGGGGCATTGTCGGCAAGAAGGCGATAGCTGAACTCGACAGGTGAGGATGCGGGCGACCGACGTTTCCCGCTCAGGCTCGTCGTCTTGCTGTCGACGAGGCTGTGAATCGATACGGTCCATTTCCCGGAGCCGCTCAAACCGAAAACAAAGTCGGCCGGCAGGGACTTCGAGGGAATTTCCAGCGTGTCGAGCTGGTTCTTGTTTTCGAGCACCGAGAGGGTCAGGACTTCCGAGTCTTTCCTGGAAAGGATGCGGCAGGTCATGTCGGAGGCCGCAATCTCAAACGCCGCGGTTTGGCGTAGCAACGGTTCGCGACCAAAATTCTGGATACGGACTCCCGCGGCGGCAAATAGGGTCTGGTCCGACTTGCCGGGAAGCGGCTCGATATTATTCGGGCAGGTGATCGCGAGTGTCTCGTCGGTCCTGAAGACGCCCTGTCCGGTGACCGACAGCAGCCCCGGCGTCGGATTTCCCTTGATCAACTGCGGGTTTCCGGAACACTCGACTGAGGGACCGTCGAAATTCTCCTCGAACGTGCGTCGGGAAACCTGCAGTCTGCGGACGACGCTCCGCAGGTCCAGCGGTCCGGCAAGTTTCAGAACCGAACCCGCCGCGCCAGTGACGATCCTGACCGCGATGACGTTGGTTCCCTGTTGGAGCCGGATATTCTTGACGTGGTTGTCGATTTCGACGGGCGCTTTGGCGTTGTCCTGCGCAGTGGTATCGAAAATCGGTTGGCCGTTGAGGTAGTACTGCATCGGCCCGTCCGCACCGGCGCCGACCGTCATTTCGCAGTCGTACTTGGCCTCGATTTGAGCGAATGCCCATGCACATCGGTACGGGCCGGGACCGATGCATGGGGCGAAATCCAGCGTGTTGGAGATCAGATTGGCCGTCTCGCCTTTCGCGCCGCCGAAGCTCCCCGGAATCGATTGGAGCTGTTCTGCCGAAGGTTTGAGATCCTTGTCGACGGGGCCGAAGATCGTCCAGGATTTCGGCATGCGGTTGTCGCCAATAATTCCGGCAGGCTGGATATCAAGGGTCAAGTTGCAGAGTTGAATTTCCGCGCCCATTTTGCCGCCGATGGCGAGCGTGACGGCATGCGTTTCGCAGGCGTGGCCGTTGTCGATGGGAATCGTCAAGACGTGCGGCTGCCACGTCTCGGAGAGGGTAAACGGCGAACTGACAATGGCCCCGTTCCAGTCGCCCTTTTCGCCCCACCGGTAAAACGTCGCCCATGCAAGCCCTTTTCCCTTCGCCATGAACGAAATCCGGCCAACGGCGCCGGAGCGGGCGGGGAATTTCGCGCGGGTCTGGATGGCGCCGCCGTCGTCGCCAAGGACGTTGGTGATGCTCAATACCGTATTGCCCTCGCAGGCCTCGGGGATGGTCTTGACGGTCGGCAGCGGTTTGTAGCCGCCCCATTCGTGCATGGCCCAGGCGTCGGGGAAACCTCCGGGCGTTTTGGACTGAAACCGACCGTTGACGTCGATCACTTCTGCCAGAAGCGGAGTGCATACGAGAGCGATTATCGAAGAGAACAAGGTGGTTTTCATGGGAGGGTAGTCCTGCGTTGTTGATGGAAGATGAATGTCCGCCAAAAAGGAACCGCGGAAACGACTTTAACCGGAGAAGTCTGGTGAAACAAGAGGGCGGATCGCCAGGGCCAACAGCCGGGCCACACGGGGCGGTCTTGGGTTTCGGGCTTCACTCGGCGGCAAGGGCCTTCCGATCTTCCAACGCGTTGTGGGAGTTACGTGACTTCACGGAATCTTCGTTATCGGTCGGTTCAAGTCGTTCTGAAGGAATACCACCATACCCGGCCGATCTGCCGGATTCGAGGAACCGATCCAATGTGATGCAAGTGAGAGGCAGTCTACGGTTCCGTCGTCACGGCGGAAGTCTATCACACACCTGCGGCCGACATTCGCCCGAATCAGGTCTTGCAAGTCGTTCTCACCAAGCGCCGATCCATCGACGCCGACCGCGCGTTTGCCGAGTTCGCTAAGAGACCCGTGGCCAAGTTGTTCCACCGAAACACCAAGAATCTTCGCTGCGCGGGTGTTGCAGTCACGGATATTGCCATCGCCATCGACGACGAGGATTCCGCACGGAACCGACTCGACGATGGTGCGGTATCGCTGCTCGGATTCCCGTAGAATGTGCTCCATTTGCTTCCAGGCGGTGATGTCCACGTGAGAGCCTGCCATGCGGTACGCTTTACCGTTTCTGTCACGGAGGGCCACTCCGCGGGCGAGGATCCAACGATACGAGCCGTCTTTGTGCCGCAACCTGTACTCGTACTCGTAGTGCGAGGTCGTGCCGTTAATGTGCGCATAGTTGGCGGCCAAGACACGGTCCCGTTCGTCGGGGTGGAGTCGCTGTGCCCATTCGTCGAGGTGGTTGGCCAGTTCGTGGTCCTCATAACCGAGAATGCTCTTCCATCGCGGCGAGAAGAACACCTCGTTGGTTTGGAGATCCCAGTCCCAAAGGCCGTCCTGGGAACCGCGAACTGCCAACTCGAATCGTTCACGGCTGCGACGCAGATCTTCCTCGGCTTGGCGGCGCTGCACTTCTTGCCAAGTATGTATCTCCTGGCCCAACGCGACGGCCGAAGCGTAACGGCCGGCGGGGTCTTTCGACAGTGCTCGCAAGCACACAGCCTCGAGTGTCGGCGGCACGTCGACCCATAACCGATGAGGAGGGATTGGGGCGTCGCGGACCACCTTGTCTAAAACATCCATCGTGCTTGCTCCGGTAAACGGCGGCTGCCCGGTAAGGATTTCGTAGAGGATCGCGCCGAGACCATAAATGTCCGTGCGACTGTCGATGCGGTCCAGCCGGCCTTCCGCCTGCTCCGGGGCCATGTAGGCTGGAGTGCCCACAATGTCGCCCTCGACGGTCTGACCGGCCTCCCTCTCCGACCAACGATTGGGATGGTGCGCGAATCTGTTTTCTTCTGGCGTGTCGAGCATTTTAGCCACCCCCCAGTCGAGCACTATCACTTCGCCGAAATCGCCGAGGAGCACATTCTCTCCTTTGAGGTCGCGATGAATGACACCTTTGGAATGGGCATAGGCAACCGTGTTGCAAACAGCGACAAAAGCGGTGAGCAATGAGACCAGACCGAAAGGCTCCGTTTCGCCCGCCTGCCGTTTCTGGTGGTAGTCTCTCGATGCTTCGACGAGCGTGCGACCGCGCACGAATCGCATGGTGTAGAAAGGCGGGCCGGACCTTGGATCCGCGACGAGTTCATAAACCGGCACGATACCGGGGTGTTCAAGCTGGCCGGTGATCTGCGCCTCTTGAAGGAACCGGCTTCGCACGCGCGGACCGAGAAGTTCGGGCCGCAGCGTCTTCAGGGCCACATCGCGATTCAATTGTGTGTCGCGCGCCAACCACACTCGGCCGATCCCGCCTTCGGCATGGATATGGTCCGTTGCATACCGCGACTCAGGCCGGGCGGCCTCGGTGTATGCCAAGCCATGCGAATCTGGTCCGTCAGCAGCGGGGATCGCGGGCGGAAGCGGTATGGGCGGTTCCTCGGGATCCGATTCCGTGGGAAAATCCGTAGTTCGCTGGAAATCGCTCTCTGGCTTCTCCGAACTCACCGCCGAATTCTGCAGGAGAGGGTCTGGTGTATCAACTTGTCCGTCGGACGGTAATCCATCGATCATATTGCACCTCTCACCAGATTGACAACGGAATGCCGGAGAAGTCGAGCCCCAACGTCACAATAGCCCGTGTCTCTCGCCAGATTGCCGGTCCACGGTGGTAATGCCTGTCCTTTTCCGCTCCATCATCTCTTTGCGGACGTGGAGACGCAAGGCGGGCGGAGATTCGAGAACGGAAATCAAGAATCTGCCGGCACAACCCCTGGGACAGAGGGGAATCGGAGGTGGCGCTGCGCCGGTCGTCGGGCCGGGATTACATCCTGTCCGCGCTCAGGGTAGTTGCCAGTCCTCAAGCAGCAGTCCCGGAACCCGGTTGAACTCCTGGGTGTTGTGCGTGACCAGTATGCAGCCGTAGGCCAACGCGGTGGCGGCAATGAGCAGATCGTTGGGCCCGATTGGCATGCCGATTTTCACCAAGTGCTCCCGAGTCTTCCCGTACTCCTCGGCAGCGCGATCGTCAAAGGGGAGGGAGACGAACTGCCGCCGCAGCGAATCGACCAGCGCCAGGTTGTTCGCCCGGTAGCTCGGCTGGCTGTGCAAGGCTCCGTACAGCAACTCTCCGAGAACGAGGGAGCACAGATAGGCGCTGCCGGGAGACTTGGATACCAGCCTGGCGGTCACATTCGAGGTCGGGCCACGCCGCAGGTGATCGACCCAGGAGTTCGTGTCGAGCAGCCATGTCACGACAGCGGCTCCCGCTGCTCATACTCGCCTTGTTCGGGCCGCTCGAACTCACCTTGCCATTTCCCGCCGGTGGAAAGGACGAATTCCTGCCACTCCTCCCTGGAAATTGGCGCAGCAGGCAACGGCTCGACCGTGACCCGCACCTCCTTGTTCGCCGCCTCGATACCGACGGGCAACACCAAGTGCAAGATGCCGTCGCCGCTCACCGTGGATTTCACCACCACCCGCTCCATGCTGATCCCTCTTCGTCGATGCTTCTTCCCGCAGTGCCACAAGTTCCTTAGCCAACTGATCTCCATGTCCGGGACGGTCGCCCACAACCTCTAGTTTATGTCCCCGGACGGGGGATGGCAAGGCGCGCAGGGAGAAAAGCCCCCGAAGGAGAAAAGGTTCCCGGAACCGTTGTTGCCCCCGGCGGGATTCTCGGCCGAAAAGTGCGGAAACCGGTCACCGGAAGCGATTTGGTTTCTCCTGCCGGCTTGAGCGTCAGGGTATGCTCGGTATTCTCGAGCCCTTGAGCAAGCGTTGTGGTTCTTGTCGATTCTCGAGCGGGGTCGAACTGAGCCGGGGACTCCCAGGTGTCTACGAAAAGAGGCTTCGTTTCCCACGTCACTTGGTAGTCCGCGGGAAGCGTCTGCTGCTGGTAACGGAGCGACCAGTTTACCATCCACATTCCCGGTTCGATGATCACGCGTCCTGAGTCGGAGACAAACCGCTGCTTGTGATCGCCCACGCCATCGAAGCCGGTCTTTGAACCGCGGATTTCATACCGCAAGACGTCCTTGTCAAGGTCGCATTCAAGAATCCGTGCGGTCCAGGTTTCCACCAGCAGCGGCGTCTGATGATCAATGCGGTTGAAGGCGGGCCGTCCGGCGACCGGCGTCGGGCTGGGGCGGGCGTGGTAGTAGAGTTCAGGAAACGTCGAAGGCGCCTTCTCGTCGATCAAGACGCGAGCCGAGGCCTCGGATGCGACCGGAGCAGCAATGACGTCGACACGATTGCCGCGGAACGTGAGACGGATCGAGCCGTCCGGCTCGCGCTCCACTCGCTCATCGGCGATCGGGACATTCTCGACGAGGCCGCTCGATGGCTTGACCGACAAATCGGGACGGTAGTGAAGATGCGGCTTGACGAGTTCGGCGATCAGGAAGTTACCCAGTTCATTGGGATGGACCGTGTCGCGGAGCGTGTCCTTGACCACCAGGCCGTGCTTCTTCAAGTAGTTCTGCATACCGCTCCGGACGTCTGCGACCTCGCAGTCAAGCTCTGCGCCAAGTTGCTGGTAGAGATCCGAAATTGCCTGATCCTGGGCGTCCAGAGCCAGGACATCAGGGTGTTGGGGATCGCCATCGGGCGGAACCGTTTTCGGCCAGCGAAGGTTGCTGGTCCACAGAAGGATCTCCGCGGTGGTTCGCTGGCGAATGCGGCGGAGGATCTTCTCCTGATGCCCGGTTTCCACTCCGCCCCAGACATGAAAGATCACCAGGTCCGGATAGAACGGGTAAAGATCGAATTCCGCCGTGTTGATCAGAACAGGCCCGCCATAGCCGCCGATTGCGCGGTTCTCGATCTCCAGCTCGGCATAAGGAAACCGCTTGCGCAGGTCTTCGGCAACGTCCTGCCACCACGGATTCCGGGTCACCGACTGGCCGTAGAAGAGAACGCGTATGTGGTTTCGTTTCTCCGGCGTACTGGAAGCGAGCTGCGACATGGTGCGTTGGATCTTCGCGCCAAAGCCATTCGGGTCACCGGCCGGTTCGGGAGCCGCCCATGGTTTCTCGTTGTCCTCAGCACACCACGCGGGCGATACAACCAGCATACTGATCAACAAAACCATGGAGCAATATCGCATGGAAGACATGGTACCACCCTAAAGCGGCCAAGGGACTTATACCCAGCAAAGTGATCAGAATTGTGCAGATTGCCAAAAGCCGTCGCATAGCGGATCTCCAAAAATGGTCGACTGGCAAAAGTTGCCCAACTCCTCGGCAGCCACATAGGTTCCGCCTGGAATCCTTTCCCCATTGAATGCTATGTGGACCGTCGCACCTAAACCACCACCCTGATCGACGGTTGCAAGGGGTGCAACGGCGGTAAGCATCGTGCTGACCAGGCGAGGATTGCGATCGTTGTCTTCCATCATTTTTTCCCTTCATCACTGCTCGCCCGGCAGGAACGGCTGGAACTGGTATTGACGCGATTCATGAAAACGGCTTGTTTCGCCCCATTCATCGCGAACGACTCGCGATTACCAAAGGACAGCGCGTTCGAATCACCATTGATGATCAAAGCGATCCCGAAGCCGTCGTAGTAAAGAGGGCTCAACAAAACGGGGACTGGCACCCCGCCAGGACGCGGATTCTGCGTACCTTCCGAATACCTGGCTCGAACAGTCCCGGTTTTGCTAGGGCCTCTCAATGCGATCTGATGATCGCAGTTACGTGAAAGCGGCTGATTGAAGCCAAAATGGTTGCAAAGCGGGCAGGAACCGGGCACAATGGGCTCTCGACGCGGTACGCGTGGGCGTATCCGCTTGGTCGTTGTTCGAGGAGACCTGTCTTATGACTCGATGCTGCAAGCTCCATCCGTTTGCCCTAGTCTTGGCGGCGCTGGCTGGCATCTGGCTGCTGGGGGAGCGCTCGCCATCGGCGCTGGCCGACAATTCGGCGGCTTTGAAGAAGACCTTCGCTCAGCCGTCGCGCGAGTACAGCACCGCGCCTTTGTGGGTCTGGAACGACATGCTCAGCGACGAACAGATTCGTCTCACGTTGCGGGATCTCGCCGGGCAGAATGTCAAGCAGGCTTTTGTCCATCCCCGTCCGGGGTTGATGACGCCGTACCTCTCCGACCGCTGGTTTCACCTCTGGCAAGTGGCGCTGGAAGAAGCCGAGCGGCTCGATATGAACGTCTGGATTTATGACGAGAACTCCTACCCCTCGGGCTTCGCCGGCGGTTGGGTGCCGAGGCTCTTGCCCGAATCGCGGGGACGAGGATTGAAATTCGAGGTCGTCAAGACAGCGGCAGGATTCGGCGACGACACGCTCGGCGTCTACGCCATCCGCGGCGAGACGGCTACCCGCGTGACCGCGGCGGCTCGCGACGGCGAACTGCCGGCGGCGGATCATTACCTCGTCGTGCGACTCGCCCGTGCCCCCGATTCACCGTGGACGGGCGGCGGGCCCTACGTCGATCTACTGCACCCGGGCGTGACGGAGAAATTCATCGAGTTGACGCTGGAGCCGTACCGCAAGCGGTTCGGCGAGCAGTTCGGCCGGCGCATCCCCGGCTGGTTTACCGACGAGCCGCATCTGGCGCCGTTCGGACTGCCGCACTGGTCGGATGATCTTGCCGCCGCCTTTGCAAATCGCTGGGGCTACGACCTGATCGAACACCTGGCGAGTCTGCACCTGGAGGTGGGCGACTGGCGACGCGTGCGGCACAACTACTACCAGTTGCTGCTGGAGCAGTTCATCGACCGCTGGGCGCGGCCCTGTTACGAATACTGCGAAAAGCACGGGCTGGAATTCACCGGGCATTATTGGGAACACGGCTGGCCCGGCGCCGGTCACGGCGGCGACAACATGGCCATGTACGCCTGGCATCAGCGGCCGGCCATCGACAACCTGATGAATCAGTACGGCGAGGAAGTCCACGGCCAATTCGGCAACGCCCGCACCGTGAAGGAACTCTCCAGCGTCGCGAACCAATTGGGTCGGCGGCGGACGCTCTGCGAAGCCTTCGGCGCCGGCGGCTGGGATCTGCGGTTCGAGGACATGAAGCGGATCGGCGATTGGCTGTACGTGCTGGGCGTGAATACGCTCGACGAACACCTCTCGTACATCACGCTTCGAGGCACCCGCAAACGCGACCATCCCCAATCGTTCTCCTACCACACGCCGTGGTGGAACGATTACCACGTGATGGCCGACTACTTCACGCGGCTCTCGGCGGCCATGTCGCACGGCGAACAGATCAACCGAATCCTGGTGCTCGAACCGACCACATCGGCCTGGATGTACCAGCCGGGACCGAAAGGCCGCGACGCGCTGGCCGAGATCGGCAACCGGTTCCAGGGGTTGGTCAACGCCCTGGAACGAAGCCAGGTCGAATACGACATCGGTTGCGAAGACATCATGACGCGGCATGGATCCGTGACAACGGCGGGAGGGCCGGCGCTGGTCGTGGGCCGCCGAAGTTATCATACGCTGGTGTTGCCGCCGCGGACCGAGAACCTCAACGGCCCGACGATGACTTTGGTGGAACAGTGGGTCGCCGCCGGCGGGCGCGTGCTTTCGTGCGGCGAACCGCCGGCGCGCGTGGACGGTTCTGCCTCGGATCGGGGCAAACGGACTGCCGAGCAGTCCGGCTGGCAGACGGTCGATCCCGAGCAACTGCCGCAGAAGCTGCTGTCGCTAGGCGACGATGGTTTCGGCATCACGCGCGCCGACGGCGACCAGGGCGTCCTCTTCCACATGCGGCGGACCTTGGACGATGGAGAACTGCTGCTATTGGTCAATACCAGCATCGAACAGCCCAGTACGGGCACGATTCGTAGCGGCGCCCAAGGCGTCGAGCAGTGGCTGCCGGAGACGGGCGGCGTTCGGCCCTATCCGTTCGTGAAATCGGGCGAGTCGGTCGGGCTGGAGTTCGATCTGCCGCCGTGCGGTTCGCTGCTGCTGTTCCTGGCCAGTGCGCCGGCAGCGGCAGCTCCGCCGGAAGAGCGGAAAATCACGGCGGTCGCGCCGGCCGGGCCTCCGGCGGCGCGGCGAGTCGGGCCGAACGTGTTGACTTTGGACTTCGTCGATGTCACGGCGGGCGGGGAGACCAAGACCGGGATCTACGTCTACAACGCAACCCAGTTCCTGTTCCAGAAATTCGGATGGGAGAGGAACCCCTGGGATCACGCCGTGCAGTTCAAAGATGAGATCATCTCCAAGGAGTTCCCCAAAGAGAGCGGCGTCGAAGTCACGTATCGTTTTCACATCGCCGAGCCGGTGCCGGACAAGCTCGAGATCGTGATCGAACGGCCTGACCTTTATACGATCCAATGCAACGGGCAGCCGGTTCAGGCCGAGCCGGAAGCCTGGTGGCTGGACCGGGCCTTCGGCCGCATCGATCTATCCGGTACGGCCAAGGTCGGCGAGAACTGCGTGGTGCTCAAGTCATCACGGATGACCGTGTTTCACGAGATTGAGGCGGCTTACGTTCTGGGCGAGTTTTCGCTCACGTCGCGGGAGTCCGGCTGGACAATCACACCGGCGTCGCCTTTGCAGTTGGGATCGTGGAAAGAGCAGGGGTTGCCGTTCTACGCCGAGGGGGTCGTGTACGAGCAGGTTTTTGAAATAGCGCAGCCGACGGGCCGCTACGTGCTTCATGCACCGCAGTGGTACGGCAGCGTGGCGGAGGTATTGGTCGGCGGCAAGTCGGCGGGGCATTTTGTCAGCCGTCCCTGGGAGGTCGACGTGACCGATTGTCTGCACGCCGGGCGCAACGCGATTCAACTGCGAGTGGTCGGCACGCTGAAGAACACGCTCGGTCCGCACCACGGCAAGCCTGTATTGGGGAAAGCCTGGCCCTGGGACTTCCGGCAGGCGCCGCCCGCGGGCCCGCCCGCGGGCGAAACGTATCATACCGTCGGCTACGGATTGTTCGAAGCGCCGGTACTGAAGCAATCGAAGTAACAGAAACAACGAGGAGACGACTGTGGCGAATAGGCGAAAGATGACAGCATCCGGATCGGGAAGGGACTGCTTCGGAGGATTGCGCTTTGCGTTGTCGGCGGTGCTCGTATTGGCTGCAAGCAGTCTGCGGGCGAACGAGCCGGCGACGCTGAGGATCGTCGGCGACTGGGGCGTGGAAGTAACGGCCGACGCGCCGGCCGGCGGCAAGCGGGTGGTCGCCACCGTCGCCGTGCCTCCGCCTGCGATGGTTTGCGTGGAAGAGGAGAAGCACGACCGCCTCCCTTTGTTTGATCCCAAGGCGGCTGGCTGGCGACGAGGCGCAGTGTTGCGAGGCTTGAGGGCGCAGGAATGTTCGGCCACGGGGTTGCTGGATGCGGCGAGCGTGCGGGTCCGCGGCGCCGGCGACGGAAACACGCCGTTGTACGAGCGCGGGACGGACTACGAAATCGACCCGTTGTGGTCCTCTTTCGGTCGTTTGCCGGAGGGACGCATCGCCGCGGATGACGCCGTTGCGGTGAGCTATCGCCACGCGCTTTTGCGATTGGACTCGATCGTGCTCGAGGTGGACGGCCGCATCGCGCTACGGCAAGGCTCGCCTCATCCGGTCGCCCCGCTGCCGCCGCCGTTGTCTGAAGGCGAATGCCGGCTGGCCAATGTGTGGCAGCCCGGAGCGATCGAGCGGTTAACGGCCGAGCATCTCTTCCCGATCCTGGAATCCGCCTATCCCGAATCGCTCGAGCCGACGCCTCCGCCCGCGGAGCGATTACTGCCCGGGACGATGAAGAAGCTCCGTGCGGGCGAGTCGCTGCGAGTGCTCGCCTGGGGCGATAGCGTAACGGTCGGCACGTTTGTGCCCGATCCGGAGAACGAGCGATGGCAGGAGCAATTTGTCGGCCGATTGCGGGCCGCCTACCCGAAGGCAAAGATCGAGTTGATCACCGAAGCGTGGGGCGGGCGGAACACATCGAGCTACCTCGCCGAGCCGCCGGGCAGCGTTCACAACTACCGGGAAAAAGTGCTGGCGGCGCGGCCGGACCTGATCGTCTCGGAATTTGTCAACGACGCGGGGCTCGGGCCCGCGCAGGTCGAAGAGCGCTACGGCCGGTTGCTGGCCGACTTTCGCGAGATCGGCGCGGAATGGATCATCCTCACACCGCACTACGTACGACCCGACTGGATGGGCTTCGAGCGAGAGCAGCAGATCGACGAGGATCCCAGGCCCTATGTCGCGGGCTTACGACAGTTCGCGGCCGAGCGGCAGGTGGCGCTGGCCGACGCTTCGCTCCGCTGGGGCCGGCTCTGGCGGCAGGGCATCCCCTACCGAACTCTGCTGCTCAACGGCATCAACCATCCCGACGCCCGCGGCATGAAGCTCTTTGCGGATAGCTTGATGGCGCTGTTTCCGTGAATGCGTAGGCAAACCGGAGCATCGTCTTTTTGACCGAAGGCCATAATCACCGGTAAGAAAACCGGCGGAAATCACCGTTGAGAAGCAGCCATGAGCGACGAACAAGGGCCGAACCAGCCGATGCCTTTATCTCTGACGCGTCAAGTCATCGGGCTCACGGTTGCCTGTGCTGTCTGCTTTGGCGCCGCGGCGGTCGGAGGCGCTGTCACTTACCCGCGGATCGAGGACTGGTACGCGGCTTTGACCAAACCGCCTTGGACGCCGCCCGGCTGGCTGTTCGGGCCGGTGTGGAGCGTGCTCTACGGCTCGATGGCCCTCGCCGCGTGGCTCGTATGGCGTCGACAGGGATTCGCGGCGGCCGGGCTGCCGCTGTTGCTCTTCGCGGTTCAGCTTGTTCTGAACCTGATGTGGTCCGTATTGTTTTTCGGGTTGAAAAGTCCCGTGCTGGCTTTGCTGGACATCGTGCTTCTGCTGGTGGCCATTGCCGCCACCTTGGTGTCGTTCTGGAGAAGATCGGCGGCGGCCGGCGGACTCCTCGTGCCGTATCTCGCCTGGGTTGGATTTGCGACGGCACTGAACTTCGCAATCTGGAGGCTGAATAGCTGATCGGCTCGCCAGAGCCGTTTGCAGAGCAAAGCTTGCTCGGTGGGCAGGTTCCGCTCGGCAAGCGGGATCTACTTGGTGGGAGAGTTCTATTTGTTGAGCTGGATCTTCTCGGTGGCAAGGTTCCGCTCGGCAAGCGGAACCTACGGGGCGCAGGCCGGGTTTTGGCCGTGGGGCTGAAGATCTCGTAGGGGTGTTGGACTGGCGGTTTTCATCCAGCGGAGCAAAACGGCCTCGGGGCGGCGTTTGAGCCGTGTGAACCACGGTTCCTCTTCCGGCTGGATAGGCCGAACAAGGATCGTGTACACTCCGGCCAGGCGGCCGGCCATGATGTCGGCGAACAACTGGTCGCCGACCATCGCCGTTTCCCGCTGCTGGACTCCCAGCCGCCGCATGGCCGTCTGAATTCCCAAAGGCAACGGCTTGAAAGCTCGCGCCACGTAAGGCACCCCCAGTCCCTCGGCAAAGCGGCTGATGCGCGGCTCACGGCCATTGGACACCAGACAAACCCGCAGATCCGCGTCCAAGAGTTCCTTGACCCAAGCGGTAATCTCCGGGGTGCAAATCGAGGTGCAATACCTCTTTAAGGTGCAGTCGACGTCCAGCACGAGCGCCTGAAGTCCGAGAGCACGGATTTGCTCGATGCCCAGGTCCAGAACACTTTCGATGCGAAGGTGAGGAGCAAGATAACGGATCATGGCACGGGTCGCTTGGGGAGGTCTGAGGATCGGCGACAGAATTCGTGTCGCACTTACCGGGGGTGGCGAGGCGGAGGGGGTCGGGAGTCTTTCTTCCGTGTCGGCCGAAGCAGGTCTATCCATTACTCAGGAGCTTTGCCGGGCCGACACGGAAAAAAGACTCCCGACCCCTTCCCGCCATTCGATACACTCCGCCATTTTCCCCGAATTCAAGGATCCTGCCAACATCAGATTGGCGCTAACCGCGGGCGACCTTTTCGTGCTCGATCACATCGCGGAGCGTCTCTTCAAGGGTTCGCCGAGGACGATAGCCGATCAGATTGTGGATCTTGGTCAGGTCGGGTACTCGCCGGGGCATATCCTCGAATCCGCTGCCATACGCCTCCTGATAGGAAATGTGGCGGATCTCCGACGGGCTGGCGGCGAGCGAACGGATCAACTCGGCCAGCTCGTTGATCGAAACTTCGCGACCGTTGCCGACGTTGATCACCTCACCTCGCGCGGCCGGCTCGTCCATCAGTCGGATCAGTGCCCCCACCGCATCGTGGACGTGGCAGAAGCAGCGACTCTGAGTGCCATCGCCATAGACCCCCAAAGGCTCGCCGGCCAGAGCCTGGCGGACCAGTCGCGGGATGACCATGCCGTAGCGGCCCGTCTGACGGGGGCCGACGGTGTTGAATAATCGCACAATCACCACCGGCAGCCGCGAGTGATGCCAGTGAGCCAGGGCGAGAAACTCGTCCAAGGCTTTGCTGGCCGCATAACTCCAGCGGCGGAACTTGGGAGCGCCGATCACTGTGTCGGCATCTTCCGCCAGTGGCATGGTCTTCGATTTTCCGTAGACCTCCGAAGTGGAGGTAAGTAGAACGGGCTTGCGGTAGCGAGCCGCGGCCGCCAATAAGGTGGCCGTGCCCTCGACGATCGTTTCGATGGTCTTGACCGGCTCGTCGATGATTAACTGCACGCCCACCGCGGAAGCGAGGTGGAAGACACGGTCGGCCTCGCGAACGCAGTCGCGAGTGACGTCTTGTTCCAACACGCTGGCGTAGATCACCTTGAGCTTCGGATTTTCTTCCAGGTGGTGGATGTTCTGGTGCCGCCCCGTCGAAAAATCGTCGAGGATCACCACCTCGTGGTCGGCACGAAGCAGAGCCTCGCTGAGGTGCGATCCGATGAAACCCGCGCCGCCGGTGACGAGATAACGCATCAGTTTGAGCCGGAAAAGGTATGGAGGCTTTAGTTTATGACAGTATAGCCCAGGACGCGGATCGGCGGGAGCAGGGAGAGGGCGGTGGGCATGGGGGGGGTGCAAAGCCAAGTCGCCCAGTAGATCCCGCTTGCCGAGCGGGATCTCGCAAGAACATTGTACCCCTGCCCACCCGATTGGCGGGATGACAAGGAATCCCTAGTACCGGTGGCGATCCCGCTGGGCGAGCGACGTTTTCGCACTGCACAGGTTCCGCTCGGCAAGCGGAACCTACCGGTTGCCGGGAAGGTGGTAATTTGTTAGACTGCGCTAGGTTGCCATAAGAGGGGAGATTGTGGTGAAACAGACATCGTTTCGTTTGGTGGTTTCGTTTCTACTCGCTCTGGCGATGGGAGCGGAAAATAACGCCCACGCGCAGATGTTCGGGCAGCGATCGATGGGCACCAGCCGTTCGCCCGCCCGAACTGCGGCCGAAGCGACGAATGTCGGCACCGTGCAGGGGAACGAGCGGTTTATCCGCGGCAATCGCAGTGCGAGCGATTTCGTGGGCAGCACGGCGCGGGATAGCTTCGTCGGTTCGGAACAGGGCAGCGGCGACGGCCGCGTGAAATCGGCCGTTTCGAACCTGCGAATCGAGCGAGCCCCAGACGCCAACCGGACCGCACAGTCTTTGAGTCGCCGCCGCGCGATGTACGACCCTCGCCTTGAGGTTGGCTTCCGCTTTTCGGCTGCCTCGTCGGACAAACTCAGCTCGTTGGTTGAGCGTCGGCTGGCGAAGTCGGAGTCGATTCACTGGACCGATCCGGTCGAGGTGTCCGTGGAAGGGCCGACGGCCACATTGCGGGGTGAGGTTCTGTCCGAACGTGACCGAAGGCTTGCCGAGTTGCTCGTTCTCTTCGAACCGGGAATCTCGAAGGTGCAGAACGAGTTGCGTGTGAAGCAGTCGGCCCCGGTTCCGCAACAGTCTGCTCCGATGGCAAAGGCTGTTCCGACTCCGTAGCCGCGTCGGACGTCTCGGCTTTGCTTGACGAGTCCTGGCCGGAGTTGTCCGGTTCGTCTTCTTCCTCGGTTCCCCGGGAAGGCGCCTGAGAGTTCGTGCGGAGCCGTCGCGCGAAGCTGGGGGGGACGTCAATCGTGGTGGTGGCGATCGCCGGCTTTGTCGAGTCCCCGGCCGCCGGCATCTCGTCGAAGCTGGCATGGTACACGGCGGAACCGGCAGCGGAGGAGACGCGTGCGTGTTGCGCGGTCGTTTCGGCAGCCTGCTTGCCGTCGGATTCGGGCAGGATGCCCGGGAGCGTTTGATGGCACGGCTTGGACATGACGACGTGACCGGTGGCATCGACGAATCGGCTGATGAGGGTGATCCGCTTTTCCGCGCCGCCCACCTCATCCCAGGGGATCCAGAAACTGTAGGAATGCCCCAGCGGCGACTGGCTGTAATGGTCGGCCAGTTGTTCTTGCGGGAAGACATACTTCTTTTCGGGCGACTTGTGGTCGAGATCCGCGTCCGATTCCGCCTCGGCATGCGAGTCGTCGAAGGCATAGACCGTGAAACTGCCGTCGACGACGACAGGTTCCTCTTTGTCTTTGGCGTAGAACATCACCCGTCCGCCGAAGCCGCGAACGCCCCGTTGCCCGGTTTGGTGCAGGACGGTGTCGCTCCAAGCGTCGACCATCCGCTCGGGGATCTTTGGTTTCGGTTTCGATTTCGGCAACGACAGCGATTGGGAGAGGTCGAGCTGTGTACAGCCCGCGAGGACGGCCAGCAGCGATCCGGCCAGCCAGAGTGTTGCGGTCCGCTTGAGAAGCGACGTCATCCGAAGGCGATCTCCTCTTTCAACGATTGGCGGGCAGAGCGGGTCCGCCGGGGGACGTTTCCGCGGCTGCGGGCGGAAGCGTGCCCGTAGCCTGCGGCGCCGGAATCTCCTCCAACGGCGGCGTGAGTTCGAGCGGCTGCGGCACGACCTTGCCCGCCGGCGCTTCGTTGGGCAACACACCGCGAGGATCGGCGTCGGGATAGACGACCTTCGTGGCGCCGCGGCAGATGGGGCACTCGAAATCGTTGCAGAGCCCGGTCGCACCGTGAACATCATGCACGTCGGCCAGGCACCAGTGCATCCGCGCGGCTTCCAACTCCAGGTACTTGCGGGCGTCTTGGTCGCTATGGACGACGTGCGGAGTGAGAATGATCAGCAGTTCCTGGCGGCGAACGTCGTCGGAATCGTACTTGAAGATGTTGCCGAGCACGGGGATCTCCGCCAGCCAGGGCACGCGGCGGCGGGTGGTCGACGTGCGCTTGTTGATCAGGCCGCCAAGGATGACGGTCTCGCCGTCGTTGGCGCTGACGGTGGTTTGCGCCATGGCCAGATCGACGGTTGGCGAGCGAATGATCTCGCCCTCGCTCACCGCCACGGGGATGCCTTCGGACAAGGGACCGAGTTCCGATCGTTCGGCGTCGATTTCCATCACGACCACACCGCCGGGACTGACGCGGGGAGTGACCCCGAGGATCAGGCCGACGTTTTCCAGCGCGATCGAGTTGACCTGGCCCACCTGGTTGACGGCGGAACCGGTGATTCGCGGCACGCGCTGCCCGACCTGGATGAAGGCGGGTTGGTTGTCGAGCGTCATCACCTGCGGGCGGGCGAGCACTTCGATCCGCCGGCATTGCTGCATCGCCCGGATCAGCAGGCTGACGCTCTCGCTGGAAGCCGACAAAACCAGTCCGCCGTAGCCCAGTTCGCTTATCCGTCCTACGCCGAAAGAGGTGAGGCCCTGGCCACCCACCTTGCCGGAGGTGCCCAGCGACTTGTCGCTGCCGCTGTTGCCCAGCGGCTCGTTGTTGAAGGCGAAGCCGGGCGTGAGCGAGGCAGCGCGGATCGTCTGTTCGGTCGCCGTGATAATTCCTTCGTTGGTCTGCCGCTGCGCGGTGCTGGTGGTGGTCAACAGATCGCCGAGCAGACTGCGGTCGAAGAGCAAGGAGTCCTGCAGGCCCAATTCCACGCCGAACTCGCTGAAGTTTTCGAGATCCACGGCGGCGATGAGCACCTGGATCAGAACCTGTGGCGGCTGGGCGTCGAGATCTTCGACCAGCTTCATAATATCTTCGTAGAACCGCGGCGTAGCGCTGATGATCAGGGCGTTGCTCACCGGTTCGGGAACCACGACCACTTCGCTTTCGATTTGCTGGAACGGGCTCACCGTGCCGGGGGCGGCCAGCAGCAACTGCCGCTGGCTCCGCAAGAACTCATTGACGGCAACGGCGACGTCGACCGCCGGGGCGTTGCGGAGCCGGTAGACGGTGGTGCGGCGTTGCTCGATGTCCTGTTCGTCCAGCCGCAGCAAAAGCGCTTCGATGATCGCCAGGTCGCCCGCCGATCCGACCGCGATGATGCTGTTGGTCCGCGGATCGACGGAGAATCGCAGCGGGGTGAGGGCGGATTCCCCCTCGGCAGCCGGCAAACGAAGCTGCCCGGCTGCGCCGGTCTGTGTCGGCAGCAGCGTCCGCAACATCAATACGATGGCGTTGGCGTCGGCGTTGATGATGCTGAAGACCTTGATCTGGGCGACCGCCGTGGGCGAATCGAGCTGTTGGATCAGGGCCCCGATCAGATCCATGCTCTCCGCCGGGGCGGCGACGATGAGGGTGTTCATCCGCGTGTCGGGGGTGATGCTCACATCGCTGAGCAGTCCCGACTTCAAGAGCTTCGCGCCCGCCGCGTCGATGGTGAGCAGTTCCAGGACGGACGACTTCGCCGCGGCGCCGGGTCGGCCGCCGCGGATAGCGTCCTGGAGGGTGTCGGCCACGTCGGCGGCCAAGGAGTTCTGCAGCGTGAAGACGCGGACCTGGTTGACGGCATCGCTTTTGTCGACGTCGAGGCGGCGGATCAACAGCGCCGCCTCCTCCATGTCGCGGGGGGCGGCGTAGACGATGAGAGAATTGGTGCGGACGTCGGCCGTCACCTGGACGTCGCCGCCCAAACCGGGGCGGTTTGCGAAGAATTCCTGCACGAGCGATTCTGTCGCACCCGCCGCGGCATGCTTGAGCCGAAAAACACGGAGTTCCGCGCCGGGCGCCACCGGCCGGTCGAGCTTTTGGATCAACTCTTTGGCGGCCTTCAACGCCTCGCCCCAGCCGATCAGCAACAGCGCGTTCGGCTTAATCAGCGGAACGATCTGGACGCGTCCCTGGCGTCCGCCCAAGAATGCTTCTTCCACCTGGTCGACGATCTCGGCGACTGCGGCCCCGCCGACGTGCTGGAGGTAGTAGATGTCGATCATCGGCTCCGCCTCGGCGCTGAGCCGTTCGATCTCGTCGATAATCTTCCTCATCTCCTCCACGTCGTGCTGGCGTCCGCGGAGAATGAGCACGTCCAGATCCGGGAGCGTTTCGACCTCGACATCCTGGCCCAGCTCACGGAGCCTCTGGAGACGCTGTTGAATCTCCTGCTCCTCGGCCGGTGAGAGGGGCTCGCTCGGCGCCGCGCCGGGGCCCTCTTGGCCAGCGGCGTCCGGTGCGTCGGCCGGTTGGAAGAGGTGCGTGACCAGATCGGCGCCGACGTTCGTGGGCCGGCGGCCGCTGTTCGTATTCGGTTCCGGATGCGCGGGGATCGGCACGACGCCGCCGGAGCCGTCAAACGGGATCGGCGCGTTGGAGTTCCGCCTTTCTCCACCGCGCGGCCGCGACTCCACGGCTCGCTTTACGCGGCCGGCATTGGTCAGTGGAACCACCCAAAGCGATTCGCCGCCGGCGGTGCGGGGATTATCGAGCACATAGATCAAGCGGGCCAGTTGCTCGACCAGCGCGACGGGCCCGGAAAGGTGGACGGCGTTGCGACTGGCATCGACTGCCAGTTCGGCACGCCTTCCCTCCGGATCAGAATATAGGTAGCCCGGCGACGCCGCTTGCTCGCGCGGCAAGCGAGCCAGTCGCGGGCCGAGCACCTCGACCAGCCTCGACTGCATTTCGTCCGGGCGAGTGCGGGCAAGGGATACGAAGACCTGTTTTGGCTGATGGAGCGGCTCCAATGGCAATCGCGATTCGAGGCCAGCGGCAGCCGGAGCCGGGTCGGAAAACTGACGGGTGAGAGTCTCGTGGACTGCGGGAGACGCTAGAATGAGAAGCTTCGCACCGTTGCCATCGACGGCAATGCGAATGCCGTCCTGGCCGGCGTACGTCGCACGGAGCGAATCGGCCGTTTCGTGGATCCGCGCGGCATCGACGGGATACGCCTTGATGACCGGCTTGACGGCGTCGCGAGCCGGCGCGGGCCGATCGACCGACTCGATCAATTGGCGGGCAATCTGCTGGGCTTCGGCCGGTCCGCGAACGAGAATCTGGTTTTGTTGGGGATCGGCGACGACCTGCGCGGCGCCGTCCGCCAACATTTGGCGGACCAACGGCTCGATTTCCGCCGCCGGTTTATGGCGGAGCGGGTAAACCTGAAACTCGGCGGTGGATTGGCCTGGCGCGGCGCCGCCCAGGATCAGACCCAGCAGCACGCCGAGCAGACCCCCGCGGAGCCACGACATCCGAGAGATCGCCGGTCGCCATGAAAATCGTAATCGCATTGCTCGGGATTGTCCGTTCTGCCGAAAGATGGGAGACCTTGCCGCTCCGACTCTCGCTGGTTTCAAAGAAACCAAGCTGGAAGCGCCACGCCCAAAACGAGCGGGGGGATGCTAAAGATTCCGGCCTTCGAGTTCAAGGCCAGTTCTTTCAGCGAGGCAAGAGCGGAAGGACAGGAAAGAGAGAGAGGTTCTTCAAGCTTCAGGCTTTCCAGAGTACGTCAGGCTTTTCAGCCTGACATGGATGGCTAATTAGGGTGGAAAGCTGACAATTGCGCCCTCTCAGGCTGGAAAGCCTGACGTCCTTAGGCCGCCGTGGTTCGTCCACCGAGCCAGCGGATCACCTCGCCCGTCCTATACCCGGAGTCCACGTTTGACGCGAGAAGGACATAGGCCGGGGCGATTTCTTCCGGTTGGGCGGGACGTCCCATAGGAGTCTTCTCTACGAGATGAGCGACATCCTCAGCGGCCCTATCGGCTGGGTTGAGGGGGGGCCACACAGGCCCCGGCGCCGCGCAGTTGACCCGGATGCCTTGATGCACCAGCAACTGGGCCAGTGATTTCGAAACGCTGCTCGGGGAACGGAGGGAACGGTTGATCCCGACTCTTGCCCATCGGCGTGTTTCCTCGACTTCCTCTCCGCCGGTTTACCAAGGCTTCAGCTTCCAGCCGAGGACGAATCCAATTCCAAAGCACCACATCGCCACGACGTCGGGACGTTGGCGGGCATACTCGTAGAAGTACGTGGTGAGGTCATCGACCGGATGCTTCGTCTCGGTCGCTTCGGTTTTCGAACGTTGCTGGATCGACTGGGAAACACTCATCGTTTTCTCCCTCGGTGAAAAAAGGATCCCTCTGGTTCATTATCAGGACGCAAACCCGGCTCTCAGCCACACTGACGGCGGTGACGGGATCGTCCGCCACTGCTAAGCGTCTCTTTGAGCCAGCGAATATTGTCCACCAACTCTTTTCGCGACCGTTGCAGGCCGGTCACGTTATGACGAAACAGCCAATAGGCGCCGCCAGAGAGCCCGCCTCCGATCAAGAAACCGACGACGGTGGCCGTAAGGAATCCTGCCCACTGCGGCCATCCCGCCAACGCGACGACTCCGTACGCGATGGTCATCAAAAGAACCGGAAACGATCCGAGCAGCAGGCAGAGCCCCACAGCCAGAAGTCCCAACGGCGCTCTGGTTTGCCGGGCGCTGTCCTGCAAATCGAGCTTGAGCAGGCGCATCTGCAACTCGGTGAGAGTCACAACGTCATGGGCGCAATCGTTCAGGCCCCGTAGGATCTCCGTGGCGGGGGCTTGGTGAGCACCGTTGCGCATTTCTAGCGTCGCTTGATCAACCATCCGAGAAATACTCCAATTCCTAGTGCGGTTCCCAGACTCGCGCCGGGATGTTCACGGATGGTCGCCGCGAACCGGCTGCTCCATACGTCAAGTTGGTCGCGAGCGGCCTGCTGCATCGCGCGACCCGATTGGCCCGCGAACTCACGGGTTCGCCGGGCGGCTTCAGAACCGTAATCGTAAATAGGTCTTTCCACGTTATGTACCTTTCCATCTCGATTACTCATGCGGCATGCGGTTTCAGGTTCGGCGCAACCCCGGCGGAAGCGGCCGCACTCTTTCATCGGCAGCCTTAACGGACAGCGACTGCCCCGCGAGATTCCCCGCATAAGCCACAGCCCCGCGAATCACTGTGCTGGCCAACAAGGTGAACAACGGCCCGAGCAAGCCGCCGCGTCGTTGAGGCTCGGGATCGGACTTCACCACGAGGCGATTCTGCTGTGCCAGCTTCGCCAAGGTTTTTGCGTCGGGGCGAATCACATCCAGCCGGCTGGGCACGATCAGGTACCCCAACGCCACCGCCCCCGCGGCGCAGGCCCAAGGATACGCCCGCACGTAGTAGCGCCAATCGGACATCACTTTGGCATTGTCAACAATGTCGTCCACGCCGGCGTTCAACTCGCAACGGATGCCGGCCATAGCGCGCTGGATTTCCTCGGCTTCTCGGGCGGTGCTCACGACGGATCCTCTCAGCTAGCGACGCAGACTTTCAGAAACCGAGTCGGGAACCATCCCGGACAACGCCTCCAGCACGCGTCGGCCCAACCGTTCCGCCACCGGCGCCGGCTGCCGGAATCGCGAGGCATGGACCATGGAACTGCCCAGCCAGACACCGATGCCGATGCCCACGCCGAAGGCCAGGAATACCGACGAAGCCGGGTTTCGCCGGACCAAGTGCTCTACTTCGCGGTAGCCACCCGCCACCCGCTCCAGCGCTTCATCGTAATTGCTGTGGGCCTCGGGAAATCGCGACTTCGCGGATTGTTCATTCATCACAACACCTCCTTTTCTTGCTTTTTGTGCGTCAGCCTCTCCACCTTGCGAGGCTTCCCACTGTCAGGCTGGAATGCCTGACGTACCCCGAGGCAGGCTCACCGCGAACTGGCGAGCATTCCGATCACCACGCCGGTGATCAAGCCGAGCCCGAAAGCAACGGCCAGCGATTCGGCCGGCCTGGTTTGCACGAGTCGCTCGGCATCGCTGTAGCCCGCAGCAACGGTATCGGCCAAGTGACGGGATGCGTCGTGCATGGAAGCAGCAGCCTGGCTGGCATACTGCCCGGCCTGCTCGGTCAGACGGCTGGCCGTTCTGGCGGCCTTTTGCGAAATCTCGTCCAGGTAATTGCGGATCGCCTCTTGGGATTCGCCGGTCTTTCGCTGAATCGTGCCGACCAGTTCCTCGACGTTGCCGTTGAAGGTCGTCAACTCGTCGTCGCTGATCTGCCCCCACCGCGAACGGATATTCCCGCGGATCTCATTCCAATTTCCTTGAAGCTGTTGTTCATTCACCATGGCTTCGATCCTCCCTCTCCATTGATTCTTGAGTGATACTGCCGGCACGCACTGGTTAACGATTGTACCGCAAATGTCTGTGCCGCAAACGTCG
The DNA here is from genome assembly GCA_012728855.1 of Rhodopirellula sp. Classification (GTDB taxonomy): domain Bacteria; phylum Planctomycetota; class Planctomycetia; order Pirellulales; family Thermoguttaceae; genus JABWBD01. The sequence continues at coordinate 23,631 of JAAYEH010000463.1, forward strand.
TGCCGAGCCCCTGGATTCATGCCCGTGGGTCAATGTGGCCACCCAATTATTCCCGAACGCTCAACCGGCCGGACATACTGACGCAGGCCGGCGTCAGGCTGTCGCTCCCCGATGGCGGGACGCGGCGGAAGCAGGTCGTTCCGGTTCAGTGTCGCTACCGGAACCGAGGGGCGAATTGCATCACGCCTCCGGTCGGCTTATCATCCTGGTGACCCTGGTGGCCGGCCTGCTGGGCAGTTCGGCCGTGGGCGGATCACACACAACGCGACTTAGGAGGGCATCAACGTGTCGAAGCCTGCTCAACTCTCCCGGCGCCGGTTTATCAGCAAGTCGGCCGCCGCCGGTGCGGTGGTTCCCCTGTTCGTTTCCTCGGGTGTATTGGCGGAACCGGGAAAGCCGGGCGCCAACGATCGCATCCAGGTCGGCCTGATCGGCGCGGGGGGGATGGGCCGCGCTAACCTGAAAAACTGCACGCAACACGACGACGTCGCGGTCACGGGTATTTGCGACGTGTGGAAGGAACGGCGGGAAACGGCCGCCGCGGAACACGGGGGAAAGCCCAAACTCTACAACGATTATCGCGAGTTGCTCGACCAAAAAGACGTCGACGCGGTGATCATCGCCTCCCCGCCCCACTGGCACGCCTTAATGGCAATCAACGCTTGCGAGGCCGGCAAGGATATCTACCTGCAAAAGCCGATGACGCTCCACCTTGCCGAAAGCCTGGCGGTGATGGGGGCCGTCAAGAAACATGGGCGGATCAGCCAGGTCGGCACGCAGATCCACGCCGGCGAGAACTATCATCGCGTGGTGGACCAAATTCGTTCCGGCAATCTGGGAAAGATCGGCGTAGCGCGGACCTTCAACATGCTCAACATGGGAGCGGAAGGGGTCGGCAACGACCCGAACTGCGACCCGCCGCAGGGGCTCGATTGGGAACTGTGGGTCGGCCCCGGGCCGATGCGGCCTTGCCATCCGATGATCATCAAGACCTCGGGAACCCACTCGGCTTTCATGGCGTACAGCGGCGGCTGGTCGGGCTGCTGGGCGCCGCACATCATCGACCTGCCGGTCTGGGCGCTCGATCTGGGGCTGCCGACGATGGTCAGTTCCTCGGGCGGCCGGTACGTTTGCCAAGACGCAGGCGACGCCCACGACACGCAGGAGACGATCCTGCAATACCCCGGTTTCACCCTCACTTGGATGATGTCGCAGATCAACGCCCACCGCTTCGAGCTCAAGGGGCGAGTGGGAATCTACTTCCACGGCACCAATGGAACCCTCTATGCCGACTACGGCACTCACGAAATCGTGCCCGACGGCGAGCGGATGAAGGATGCCCAAGACCCGGAGAAGGCAGTTGCCGACTCGCCGGGGCATGAGCGCGAATGGCTCGATTGCATCCGAAGCCGCACACAGCCCAGTTGCAGCGTGTTCTACCACCACAAGGTGAACGTGCCGATCGTCTTGGGCAACCTGTCGCTGAAACTGGGACGTTCGATCCGATTCGACCCGGCGACCGAAAAGATCGTCGGCGACCCGGAGGCGGCGGCTCTGTCGATCCCGGAGTATCGGGCGCCGTGGAGATTTCCGAAGGAGTACCTGTAGGCGCGAGTGAGACGTCCGCGGAGAAGGGGTCGGGAGTCTTTTTTCCATGTCGGCCGGAAAGAGTTCTCTCTGTACGGCAAGACGTTGCCCGGCCGACATGGAAAAAAGACTCCCGACCCCCTTGCGCTCCAGCGGGCCGCTCAGAGGTTGAATACCTTGGCAAGCCACGGCACCGCCCGGTCGGGCCGGAAACGGTGCAGTTCCGGCTTGACGTAGGCGTGCTGAAAATACTGCTCGTTGTTGATCCCGATGGGAAGCTCCGCGCGGTCCAGCGGGCGAGAGGCGGGGTCGTCGAAGGTTTCGTAGTGGCACAAGGCCACCGCGTCGGCCGCCCCGTGCAATGCGTAGGCGCGGCGGATCTTCTCGAACTGATTGGCCCGGCCGCCCTCGGTGAACAACAGCGGCCGCGGCGCCAACGCCGCCTCCAGATCCGTATAGTCGAACCACTGGAAGATACCCGGCACGATCTGGTGGGCGCCGGGCACGTCGAGATTCATCGCCACCGCACGTTCCTGCCAGTTGCAGATGAAGTCGTTGTGGACGACCGCATGGACCAGTTCCGGGTAGAGCACCCCCAGGATATCGGCCGGCTTGGCGCCGAGCGAATGACCGCTGACGGCGATCCGCTGGAGATCCACCAGCGGCTGCGCGGCGAGCCATTTCAGCAGACACGCCTTCTGGAACACGCTTACCGCTTCGTAGGAACGGCCCATCCAGATGGCCGCCAGCGACAAGCTGTTCCGCTCCCGCAGCGTGCTGGCCAATTCATTGGTGGCGGGACTGTCGACGGCCAGCGCCACCAGCCCGCGGCGGACGTAATGCCAGGCCATGCGGTTGTCGAGCCATTTCTGATCGGCCGGAGTGGACGTTTCGCCAATCGCCGGCTCACCGGCCAACGCCTCTTTGCTCCCCGTCGAGCCGGGAAAACAGAGCACCGCCGGGGCAGGCGATTTCTCGCTCGTGCCATCGGGGACCAGCAGATAGAACGGCACGACGCTGAATGGCTCCGGGTAGGCTTCCCATCGTTGCAGGCGATATCCTTGCCGAGGCTGTGAAGAAATGAGCTTCGGCTCGGGCTGCGGAGGCACGTTGGGGAAACACATCAATTCGAGCAGCTTCTCCCGCACCGCCTCTTGCCAGGCCGGAACGCTGTCGCGCGCAATCCCCTCGCCGAACTGGAGCTTGGGCTCGAGCGACTGAAGATACTTGTGCAGCACCCCCGCCGTTTCCACGAAGCGACCGTCCTCGCGTCCGCTCGTGAAGGTCCGCGGTTCGACCGGTTCGCCGCCGGCCTTCGCGGGCTCAGCGGCGCCTGCGGCCAAGTCTATGGTGGCTCCCGCCGCCGCGCCGGCGGCGATGCATCCGAGGAATTCACGTCTGCCAATGGTCGTCATGGTATACTCCCGGGGTCAAGGATGTTGGCCCGCTGCAAAGGGGACAGGCACCGAGCCACCAGAATAGCAGAGCGCGTGGGGCAGGGCTGTAACCTGTCCCACGACGTATTCCTGATCTTTTGGCGGTTGGTCGAGTTGTATGCCGAACGGTTAGCTACAGAATACTCTCGCGCAACTCCGCATGCACCCAAGCGGCGGCCCCGTCCTGCAAAATCGGGATGCATCGAAAGAACTAAGGTCCAGCCCGGCAGGCTGGACCTACTGGGCGGGATCTGAAAAAATGGGGGGATGCTCATCCCGCAGTTCTCGATTCGCTGGCTGTTGGCCGTCACCGCCGTTGCGGCGGTGATTTTTTCGGTTGTCGCGCTGGGAGTGCGAGGCGAGCACTGGGCGGCGTCGGTTTCGGTCGGGCTGCTGGCGCTGGCGATTCTCGTCGGTTTCTACGGGCTGTTGTTCTTTCTGGTTTGGCTCTTCTCCCTGGCTGCCGGCCGCCACGCACGATCAGGCGGGGCCTCGCCTTTCGCGATGGCCGGCGCCGAAGCGGAGATTGCCGCCGCGGCGACCGTTTTGGACGAGGGTGGGGACACTACCGCGGGAAATCGAGGTGACTGCCAGTGAATGCCACTCAAAGTCCTCGCACGACCCGACTCGTCCTGGCCTTGGTTGCGGTGTCGAATTTCGGCTGGACTGTCGAGGCTTTGGCGGGCCAGCTTCACCGCTGCAGCGGAGCCGGGCTCGTCATGACCTTCGATACCCGCTGGTTTCCCGGTCCCGGATACCGGCCGATTCCGATCGAAGTCCGCCCCGTCACGCCGCAGAACACCGACCGGACCCTTACCGTCGAGTTCCTCTCGCGAGATGCGGGAAGCGACAACCGCTATTGTGTCCGGGCTGCACAGGATATCGACCTGCCGGCGGGTTCCGGACCGGTTCGCGCCGTTCTGCGGGTTCCACAATCGCTGGGCGCGGAATATCGCATCCGCACGAGCGAAGATGGCTTGTTGCTCCGGACACTTTGCGTTCCGGACACGATCGATCCCGACGCCAACCCCGGCCCGCGACGAAGCTTTCCGAAATTCCTGGCAGTCGCCTCGACGTCGGTGGATGCCGGCAACCTTGTCGCAGTCTTAGCCGACGGATTCGGGATCGCGATCCCGCAGGCCGGAGCGCCATTGCCCGTTGACGCCGAATTCACCATGCATACGGTGACTGCCGCTGAGTTGCCTTTGAACTGGCTGGACTACTCCAATCTGGACGTGGTTTGCCTCTCGCTGGACGAATTGCGCGGCATCGCGAAAACGCAGGCGGGACGGGCCTTGTTGCGATGGACGGAGGCCGGCGGAAACCTCTTCGTATTCGGGATCGGATCGGATTGGCAACGATTGCCCAACCTGGAAGCGATCGTCGGACTGCGACAATCGAAACCCGAAAGCGAAGGCGAGAGGCAGTTTTCCGAGTGGGTTCCTCCCGATCCGAAGCAGTTCGGCGAACCGCTGAAGGGTTTCGTTGCGGACGATGGCTACGGTTTGTACGACGTCGCCGCGGAGACCGCCACAGAGAAGAAGCCTGAGCCGCCGCCGGCGCCGGACCGTGCGCACTTCCTGTACCGCGATGACGGTATGGGAACCGTCGTTGCCTTCGCCCCGGCCGACCTGTTCGCCGGCAGCGAGCACGACTCGCGCTGGTTGTTCAATGCGTTGGGCTCGGAGCGGCTGGTCTGGTCGCAGCGGCACGGGGTTTCCCTTCATCGCGACAATGCCGATTTCTGGAATTTCTTGATTCCCGGGGTCGGGTTGCCGCCGTTGACGGCCTTCCGCCTGCTGATCACGCTGTTCGTCGTGGTCATCGGGCCGGTGAACTACTACCTGCTCCGTCGCTGGGGCAGGCTGCACCTGCTGCTGGTCATCGTTCCCGCCAGCGCGGCGTTGATCACGCTGGCACTGTTCGGCTACGCGTTGATCGCCGATGGGCTGGGAACGCGGGTGCGAGTTCGCAGTTTCACACAGCTCGACCAGCGCCGCGGCGAGGCGGTCTGCTGGTCGCGGCTCTCCTACTATGCCGGCCTGGCGCCTCGCGGCGGGCTGACGTTTTCCGGCGACGTCGCCGCTATTCCATTGGAATATGCGCAACCCGATCCCGGCTCTCGCGGCCGCGATGTCTTCTGGCTGCTGGGAAAGGGGACCGGCACCACGCAGCATCTGGCCCGCGGTTGGCTGCGGGCCAGGACGCCGACGCAGTTCATCACGCTCCGCGCCCGGCCGGTCGACTACGGCCTGAGCATCGAACCCGCGGCCGACGGTTCAGGTTCGCTGATGGTCGAGAACCGGCTGGGAACGCGGATCCGGGAGCTTGTCGTCCGCAGTAGCGACGGCGGATATTTTGCGGCCGAGGTCATTCCCACCGGTCAAGCTGCAACACTCACAAAAGTCGAACCATCAAGAGCATCGAGCCGTCTGCTCACCATCGCCGGGCAGCACGCGCCACAGTTCCCGCCCGGCACCGACCGCCAAAGCCTGGCGGCCGCGGCGGCCAGTCGCAACTACCGGCGATTCGTTTACCGGGCCGGCGGCTATGGAGATGTCGAGCCGAATCAGGCCACAAGCCGGCTGGAAAAATCGCTGGCGTCGGCAACCGGCTCCGTCCTGCCCGCCCGACCGCCGCTGGCGCCCGGCAGCTACTTCGCCGTCGTGGACCGTTCGCCCGAGGTAGAATTGGGCACGCCGTCGGCTAGCGAGGAAGCGAGCTTTCACGCAATCCTGGGCCAATGGTGAGACGGCCGATGAACCAGCGCCGACCGATGATCGAGCTTCGCGGCCTGCACCGCTTCTTCGGCACGACCCGCGCCGTCGACAATATCTCCTTCGAGGTGCATCGCGGGCAGGTCTTCGGCTACATCGGCCCGAACGGGGCGGGCAAGACGACCAGTATGCGGATCCTGGCAACCCTCGATCTGCCCGACGCCGGCGATGCACTGGTCGACGGTTTTTCCGTGGTCGACGATCCCGACCGCGTTCGGCAGCGGCTGGGATTCATGCCCGACTACTTCGGCACGTATGCCAACGTCAACGTCCGCGAGTATCTCGATTTCTTCGCCCGCGCCTATCGGCTGCGGGGCCGCGACCGCGAGGCGGCGATCCGCCGCGTGATGGAGTTCACCCGCCTGGAGGGTCTGGCGGAGAAACCGATCGACGGTCTCTCGAAGGGGATGAAGCAGCGGCTTTGCCTGGGACGGGCGATGATCCACGATCCCACGGTGCTGGTGCTCGACGAACCGGCCGCCGGGCTCGATCCGCGTGCCCGCATCGAGCTGCGTGAGATGATCCGCGCATTGGCCGACCGCGGCACGACGGTGTTGATCAGCTCGCATATCCTCACCGAGTTGGGCGAGATGTGCGACGTGGTGGGCATCATCGAACAAGGGCGGCTGGTGGCCGTCGGCAGCGTCGAAGAAATCCAGAAGCAAGGGCAGACCCCGCGGAACCTCGTGGATGTTCGCTTGCTCGACGCCGCCGAATCGTTGGGCGTCTGGCTGGCCGAGCGATCCGACGTGAGTCAATTGCGGGTGGATGGGCAGACCGCCCGTTTTCTCCACGCCGGCGACCCGGTGGCCGAGGCGGCCTTGCTCAAAGCGATGATCGAGGCGGGGTTCCGCGTGGTGGCGTTCGGCTCGCGGCGGCGAACCCTCGAGGACGTGTTCATGCAGGTGACCCAAGGGCTGGTGCAATGAGCATGGAAGTCGACCGAATGCTCGCCCGCGGCGGCGATCTGCTCAACCCGATCCTCATCAAGGAATCGCGGCAGTCGCTGAAGAGCCGGCAGTTCGTGGTCACCTTCGCCCTGGTGTTGATCTTTGCCTGGGGTTGGTCGATCCTCGGCGTGAGTTGGCTGGGGCCCGACGCCCTCTACAGCAACCCCGGGGGCGGGATGTTTGCCGGCTATTACCTGATCCTGGCTTTTCCGCTGCTGGTGATCGTGCCGTTCGGTGCGTTTCGTTCGCTGGCCTCGGAGCAGGAGGATCGCACGTATGAATTGCTCTCGATCACTGCGCTCAGTCCGCGGCAGATCGTCCGCGGCAAGCTGGGCAGTGCCGTGGCCCAGATGCTCGTCTATCTGTCGGCGATCGCTCCCTGCCTGGCCTTTACCTATCTGCTCCGCGGAATCGACGCGCCAACCATCCTCTACGTCATCTTCTGGACCGCGCTGGGCTCGCTGGGACTCTCGATGGTCTCGCTGTTGATCGGTGCGCTGACCAGCCAACGGCACTGGCAGGTCGTGCTCTCCGTGGCGCTGATCGTGGGGCTGCTGCTGGTGTTCTGGATTGCCGCGGTCATTGTCTTCGACTGGATGTTCTTCGCCTCGGAAGCGTCTTTTTCCGACCCGGTGTTCTGGCAGATCAACGCGGCGCTGCTGACCGGTTGCCTGGCCTATTTCGCCTTGGTCTACGAGGCGGCGGTCGCCAAGATCACCTTCGCCAGCGACAATCGCTCCACGCGGCTGCGCGGGATCATGGTTGCGCAGCACGTGCTCTTCGCCGGCTGGATGACGCAAGCATGGATCTATGCGGGAGGAGAATCGGAAGTCGTCCTGGTATTCGTGTCGTTCGCGATGGTTCATTGGTTTGTGATGGGGGCGATGATGACCGGTGAGACGACGCAACTCTCGCAGCGGGTACGGCGGAGCCTGCCGCAGAGTTTTCTAGGCCGCGCGCTGTTGACCTGGTTCAACCCCGGCCCCGGCGCCGGCTATCTGCTGGCCGTGTGCGGCGGGCTGGGCGCCGTGGTTCTGGCAATGCTGGCGGTGACGGCGAAGGATCTCTATCCGCTGCCCACGTCCTCGGGCTGGCAAAGTGGCGAAAGCCTGGTCGTCGTGGCGTTTGCGATGCTGGCGGTCTGCTACCTGGTGATTTACCTGGGCGCCGGTTTGTTCGTGCTGCGATGGCTGCGCCGCCTCGGCCACTCGGGACTGCTGCTGACCCTGTTGATCCATATCATGCTCGTGCTCGTCGGCTGCGGGATGCCCGTGGTGATCCAGATGATGTCGCCGGACTGGTATCGCGCCGGCTACTCGATGCTGCAGGTATCGAACGCGATGTGGACGCTTGCGCATGTTGGCGATGGAACCACGCTGCCACTGGAAGCGCCGATTCTGCTCGTGATCCTCCCCGTAGCGGCCGTCGTCGTCTTCGTGTTGAACCTGCCGGAGATTGTCCGCGAGGTGCGTTTCGTGCGAGTGGCCAGGCCGGTTCGCGTCGCCGAGGAGGATGCGGAATTGGCGGCAAAACTCGTTCCGCCGCCGCGGCCGAAACAAATCAGTCCCTGGGATGTTATCAACGAATAGAGGAATAGGCGGATGAGCAAGCCGACAGATGCCGAACGATTCGTTTTGGTCACCGGGGCGTCGACCGGGATCGGAGAAGCCTGCGCGATGGAATTGGATCGCCGTGGGTCTCGGGTCTTCGCCGGGATCCGCCGCGAGAGCGACGGAGAACGGCTGCGAGGGCAAGCCTCGCCGCGGCTGACGCCGTTGCGGTTGGACGTCACCGATGCGGACACGATCGCCGCGTCCGCCGACGTGGTCCGCGGCGCGGTGGGCGAGGCCGGCCTCTGGGGCCTGGTCAACAACGCCGGCATCGTCGTCACCGGCCCGCTGGAAGTGCTGCCCTTGGAAGAACTCCGCCGGCAGCTCGAGGTCAACGTGATTGGGCAGGTGGCGGTTACCCAGGCGATGCTTCCGCTGCTGCGGATGGCAAAGGGGCGAATCGTCAACATGGGATCGATCTCCGGGCGAGTGGCTGCACCGTACCTGGGACCATATTCCGCTTCGAAATTTGCCCTGGAAGCAGTGACCGATGCGCTGCGCGTGGAACTGCGACGCTGGGAGATCGAGGTTTCGATTATCGAGCCGGGCAGCGTGCAGACGCCAATCTGGGACAAAGCCCAGGCATCGGCGGAAGAACTGTCCGAAGCAACGGACCCCGCCGAATTCGCCCTCTACGCCGACGATGTCGCGGCCATGCGCAAGGCAAGCGACCACCTGGCCCGCACGGGCATGCCGGTGAAGAAAGTCGTCGACGCGGTAATCCACGCGCTCTTCGCCCGCCGCCCCAGAACCCGCTATCCGGTTGGCCCGGCCACGCGTTTTTCCATCGAGGCGTTGAAGTTCCTCCCCGACCGGCTGCGCGACTATTTTGTGCTGCGATCCTTGGGTATGCGGTGAGAACCTGTTGTGGAGTGGACTTTAGTCAAACTGTCAGTGCGGCAGCCCGGGACAGGGGACTGGCTCCGTCGCAAATGGAGGTTTTCCGCGAGGTTGGAGGTTGCCACGATGGTGCCTTTCCCCTTCTGCTCGCGAGGTTTTGGGATAGGCTCTTAGAGCCTATCCCAAAACCTTGGAGGAGAGGGGGACAGGCACATTTTGCTCCGAAGACTCCGCAAAATGAGCCAGTCCCCGGCGGTTTTGGGATAGGCTCTTAGTCCTGCAGCTTGAACTCGAACTGGTTTTCGCCGTCGGCGACCACCTCGGCAGTCAGCCCGGAGGACTTGAAATCACCGTACTTGGCCGGTAAGAGCGAGATCTCCTCGGGCGGCATAACGGGCCCCTCAGGATCCGCGGCAGGCGGCGCCTCCTTGGTTTCGATCTTGGTGATCCGTACCTGGTGCTTGCCGGCAACGGCGCCGTCTCCATCGTCGAAGGTCGTCAGCTTGAACTTGCCCTCGGCATCCGTGGTGCCGTAGGCCGCCTTCTGCTCCGTTTCCGAGCGAAAGACAACTGTGGCTCCTTCCAAGGGCGCGCCGTTGTGCTGAACGACCCCGCCGGCCGGGTAGACTTGCGGTCTGTCTTCGGTCCATTTGTCGGACCCCTTGGAACAGCCCAAAGCACACACAGCCAGGGCGAGAGAAAGCCATCGGACCAAGTCAAAACGGTTCATAACTAAACAGCATCCTTCCTGTATTCGGCGTCAAAAGGTGTTTTCCAAGGCATGCGCCACGCGCAACAGCACAAAGCGGCGGCGCGCTCTTGCGCAGGCGCAATACCCATTTCAGAGTCGTCAAAATTCTCCCAGGGTTTCGTTGCCAGCCTTAGAGCCGAGCTTTCCCCAAATCCCGTACGGGCTCTGTCCACCTGCCGGCTGAGCGGCACTGAGATCTCCGGTATCGATCGTTTCGCTGATGAATCGGACCGAGCCGTCCGCCAGAACTGCGTTGACTCCGCCGGGGTGCCGACTGTTGGCAGTGAGGATACCGGTAGTCGTCTGGCCGTTGCACACGGGTCCGTTGGGCGGCAAGATTGTATTGAAAGCGGTGTAGCCGGCCCGCCCGTCACACCAGCGAGTGCCCAACGAGCGGTCGCGGTCCAGCAGAGCTGTCGTGTATTGCCCATTGGAGAAGGTCGTCATGCAGTTGATCGGGCTCGTTGTGTAGCTAGTGGTATTCCTGCCAAACGTATTGCCGGCGGGCGGCCGCACGACTTCCGACATGGCAATCGTGTTGCTGGTTCCGTCGAGGATTTCGGACATGTTAATGGCACTGTCGGGGCCAAAAATGCCGCGCAAGGGATGCTTAGTGCGGTTGCTATTCCAATGTAAATTCGTATACTGGTCTCCAGTCGAGAATGCGTAGTTGTTCTGCCCCATTGTCGTGATGTCCTTGGTGGGCGGATCGGAAGGGCATAAAAGCATGTTGATCTGCGTTACCCAGGGTGCGAACCCCGTGCCCCATACGTAGGGCGGATCGGTCCCAACCTGATCAGACATAGCCGATTGTTCGATGAACGGCAGCAAGGGGACAAACCCGCTCAATCGCCCTTCATAAGGTGCAACAGGGGCTCCCGTGGCGTTACTCCTCGAACCGCCTCCGATGCGGTAGGGAAAGGCCTTAAACGTATCGTGGTAATTGTGCAGCGCCAGGCCGAGCTGTTTGAGATTGTTGCTGCATTGAGAACGCCGTGCCGCTTCCCGGGCCGCCTGGACCGCAGGGAGCAGCAGCGCGATCAAGATGCCGATGATCGCAATCACGACAAGGAGTTCGACCAGGGTAAAACCTCGCGCCGTCGCGGAATCGCGGCGTTCTCGCGGATGTAATGACAATTTCATCGTTCTCTCCTCGCCAAATAGAGCAATTGAAATAAAGAAGACTTTCTCTCGACTAAAAACTCTCAGTCCGCCGCGAAGTTCCGCAGCAAACGGATCCTTTTCGAAAATGGTGTGACTTCCGTCAAGCGGGTTGTCACGCGCTTTCCAATTCAGCCAGGATCTCCTTGGCCTTCTTCTGAATAGCAGAAGGGGTATTCATGAGTCCCTCAATCTCGCCAAAACCACGTTCGAGGACGGCGGCTTTCGCCGGATTTTCCTTCTTGGCGTCCTCAATGATCTGATCAAAACGCATGAACTCGCTTTCGACGGGCTTGCCGTCGGCGTAGCCCTGCAGAATGTCCTTCGCCATCTCAATGGCAGCGGGAGGGGTTGTCTTAATGGCCTCCTCCTTAACACCGCCCGATCCACAGCCCAGCCATGCCGCCACCAGAGCAAAAAACAGAGCCGAAATCCAATTCTTTGGTGTCAATCTCATGATGCCGTTGTCCTTTCCGTGGATTGCCATGTGACCTCAGTGATCGCGGGAGTGCCTTATTGCCCGAGAGAAGCGGGCTGGCCGTCGTTGCGTGAACCGACGCGCTGATACGTAACCAGATCAACCGTTTCGGAGATGAAATGGACGGAGCCGTCACAATATGCGGCGTTGACCCCGCCGGGATGGTAACTGCGGGCCGGATAGACGCCGTCGCTACCGATCAGCCAAGCTCCAGACGTACCCGGATGGCTGGTTGGCGCGTGCCAGTTCGGAGTCGCCACGGTGTTGTACGTGGTCCACATCCAGGCGGTACAACCCCAAGTGTCTCCGAGGTTGCTGTGATGCGCCCCGGAAGAACCCAGAGCGTTCATGGCGGCGATATTGGCCTGTGCAAGCGCCCCGACTTGATCCGACGGCGGCATCACCGGTGTGGTGATCATCGATATACTAACGGCGGGCAGCATGTCGCGTGGGAAAGTAAAGTAGCCGGTGTTCCCGTCGCCGGGAAGGATCTCCGACAAGAGAATCGTGTTACTCGTCCCGTCGAAAATGCTCGAAAGGGGAGTGTCCCAAGACCGCACGATGGGACCGTTCTGCGCCACGTTGTCCCAGTAGATGGTCGAACCCATGTTCCAGGCGTAGTGGTTGCTGGCACGCCGTGAATCGTCGGCATAACTGGGCCCCGACGGACAGATGAAGGCGCTGACTCGAGTCGCGGTGACGGTGGCATTCTGGTTCGGCGGCGGTTGCGGGAGATCGTGAGCGGAGTTGTAACCCCAGATCCAGCGGGAATAATCGAACATGTCATGAAGGGCGGTTTGCTCGATGTACGGAAGTACCGCTATATGAACAGACGGCAAATAGAGAGGGCTGCTTCTCCACCAGAGACCGTTGTTCTGTTTGTAGGCCGCGGCCGGGAAAGTTTTGTACGTGTCTTCGTAATTGAGCATCGCCAAAGACAATTGCTTCAGATTATTGGTACACTGCGACCGTCTCGCCGCTTCCCGAGCCGCTTGGACAGCCGGCAACAGCAGCGCAATGAGGATGCCAATAATCGCGATTACCACTAGAAGCTCCACGAGCGTGAAGCCCGTACGTCGTTTCGTACTCATGGTCGTCTACCCCCAAATAGTTAAGAGAACCCGATCATTCGCTGGAATGCCGCCCCCCCTCGCTTGCCGACGACGCTCCCACCTGAACGTAAACTGAATATAATCCTGGCCGACGAAGAGTGCAACCGTTTTGGTCTTCGCCAAGCGGATGGAATCCGGATTTCTTAGCAGACGCAATCTGGCTACGCCCTAAGCCTGACAGCGACGACTTACCGAAGCTCGCAAAGCCCTTACATAGGGCCGTCCAATCATGCCCAACGTCTGGCACGGCCCGCCACCCCACAGTCAAGAGGATATAGACGATATAGCAGTCACCCTGGCCTCGCCTACCAATTCAATGCGATAAACCCCCTACTGGGAATTGCTCTTCCGTTGGGGCCGGGAATTTGGTACTAACCACCCGATTGTCGGCAGTTCCCGCGTGCGCAGGCGACGTCCCGCCGGTTGCCTTACGACGCGATCCGGGGCCGATCCCTCGTTGATATCCACAGGTATCTTGCCCATGAAACGCTTTCTCATCCGCATGTCGGCGTTGGCGACGATCGTCGTTCTCGGCCTGATCGCTATCGCCCAGGCCCAGAAGGGCATTGGCCGTTCGTCCGCGGAACCGCCCGCGTCCCAAGCGACCGCGGAGACAAACCTACCAGGGCTTCAGCCGACGCTGCAGCCGACCATTACCGAAGCACCGCGCGAACTCCCCAACGATCTGCCGATGAACCCGCTACGGGCAAACCATCGGCAGCCGCGCAGTCCCTTGATCCGAACTTCGGCGTTTGCCAGCGACGAAACCGCCGTGGCGGCGCCGGCCGTCGGGGATCAAGTGGCTGGGCAGGCACCGGCCATGCCCGAAGCGAGCGTCAACCCGCCGGGGTTGCGACCCGTGCCGGCCCCGCTGGCTGCGGGGGCGAACCCATGAATGCGGCGGCGAGGCCGGAAATGAGCTTCCCTTCGGCCGGGCAATCCTCTCCATCAGGTCTCGCTGCGAACGATAGCACACCGGCGCCGGCACCGGCCGGTCAAGACTTCGGTCCGGACATGTCCTTGCAGCCGCCCAGCGGGGCGCCTGCCGCAATGCCGCTTCCCAATGGCGCCGCCGATCCATCCGCCTTGGCCCCGCAGGTGCCGCTTGCCGTGGAAGTGGCGCCGGCCGAGACGCAATCGATTTCATCCCCCAGGCCGATGCCCACGGAAGGACTTGCCGGTACGGCGCAGCCGCTAGCGCTCCCCGTGGGGCAAGAACCCGCGATCGGTATCGACCCGTCGATGTCCACGGCCATCCCGTCCGGAAACCCATTGCCGGCCGCCGGTGGGGCAGGCATACCGGGCGTTGCCCAGTTGGAAGGACCGCAGACGCCACAAATCACCCTCCAGAAATCCGGTCCACAGGAAATCCAGGTCGGCAAGGCGGCCAAGTTCCAGGTAAAAGTGCAGAATACTGGCCAGGTGGCGGCACAAAACGTGGAGATTCGCGACGATGTGCCGCGTGGAACCCAGCTTATCTCAACGACTCCTCCGGCCTCGCGGGGCGTACGCGGCGAACTGGTCTGGCCGCTGGGCACACTGAAGCCGGGAGAGGAGATGTCGGTCGAAATCGAACTGATGCCGATCGCCGAAGGGGAGATCGGAAGCGTTGCAACGGTGGCGTTTCACGCGGAGGCATCGGCACGCAGCATTGCCACGAAACCCGAACTGGTTGTAGAAACCGTCGGTCCGCGGCAGGTTCTCATTGGTGAAGAGGTGGTGCTCTCGATCACCGTGGCCAATCCGGGAAGCGGCATCGCCAGCGAGGTGGTGATCGACGAGCGCGTTCCGGCGGGATTGCAGCACGCGGCCGGGGCGGAACTGGAATACGAAATCGGCGAACTTCAACCCAACGAAAGCCGGCAACTCGAACTCCGCATGATCGCCACGCAGGCCGGACGGATTACCAATACGCTGACCGCCCGCGGAGCGGCGAATCTACGGGCCGAGCACCAGTGGGAAATCGACGTGCTCGCGCCGCAGCTTCAGGTGGCGATCGACGGCCCTAAACGCCGTTACCTGGAGCGGGAGGCGGTATACAGCGTCTCCGTGTCGAATCCGGGGACGGCCCCGGCCAGACAGGTCGAATTAGTCGCGCATCTGCCCACGGGCATGAAGTTCGCCGGAGCGAACAACGCCGGGTACTTCGACGAAGCAAATCAGAGCGTCCACTGGGTGCTCGAGGAACTTCCCGCCAATGAGACCGGCAGCGTGCAATTGACGGCCATTCCCACCGTGGCGGGCGAACAGACGATCCGCGTTTCCGGCCGCGCCGACCGCGGGTTGGCCGATGAGCAACAGCAGGCAATCCTCGTGGAAGGGATCGCCGCTATCTTGTTCGAAGTGGTCGACGTCAACGACCCGATCGAAGTCAACGGCGAAACCACCTACGAAATTCGCGTCGTCAACCAAGGATCGAAGGCGGCCACGAATGTTCAAGTAGTCGCCGAACTGCCCCCCGGCATGAGAGCGATTGCCGCCGAAGGCCCCACGGCCAACGGCGTACGAGGCAACCAGGTCTCCTTTGAACCGCTGGCGAAGCTGGCGCCGAAGGCCGATACCACCTACCGCGTTCGCGTGCAGGGGATCCAAGCGGGCGACCAGCGGATTCGCGTTCAGCTCCAGACGGCCGAACTTCAGCCGCCGGTGACCAAGGAAGAGAGCACACGGGTTTACGCGGATCAATAGCTCGCCCGATCGAAGGAGGCTTCTGAAAAGGGTACGGGCACCGCAACGGATTGTGGTTTGGCGCGACGACAGGTACGAAATGTTGCGGAGCCAGTCCCCTTCTTCAGAAACCTCCGGAGACGACGCGGTGGCATCCCGGCGAGGCGCTCTTTCGATCGGGCAATGCGCCACGTTGGCGTGCCTTCTGGAGGTGGCGGCGCCGAAGCCGGGAAATGTCCACCGCGGAGCAGATTTCGAGGATCTCACGCTCCAGGACTTGCTAACCAGCGCGGTGGCGATCGGTCCCGTGATGAACGCCGCTGCGGAATCCTCCGTGGGCCGGACCGTGCTCGAATCGGTTGAGGCAACGCGGCGGCTGGTCGGTACGAATACAAACCTGGGGACCGTATTGCTGCTGGCGCCGATGGCCAAGGCGCCGGACAAAGCGGGACTGCGCGAAGGGGTGATCCGTGTGATCGGCGATCTGAAGCCCCAGGACGCGAGGGATGTCTACTCAGCCATCCGTCTGGCGCAAGCCGGCGGGTTGGGAGAGGTCGACGAATACGACGTGGCGGGGCAGCCGCCCGCGGATCTCATTGCCGCAATGCGGTCGGCGGCGGGGCGCGACATGGTCGCCAGGCAATACGCCGAGGGCTTCTCCGAGGTCTTCGAGTGCGCCTTGCCGTGGCTGCGTGAAGGGATCGATGCGGGTTGGAGCACCGCGGACGCGATTGTCCATTTGCATGTTCGGCTGCTGGCTGCCTTTCCCGACAGCCTGATTGCGCGCAAGTGCGGTCCGAAGGTCGCCGCCGAGTCTTCCGCCCGGGCCGCAGCGACGCTGCAGGCAGGCCGGCCGGGAGACGAAGAGTACTTCCGCGCCCTGGCCGATCTCGATTTCTGGCTCCGCGGCGATGGCCACCGCCGCAACCCCGGAACCACGGCCGACCTGGTCGCCGCAGGCTTGTTTGCGGCCCTGCGGGAGGGATGGTTGCCGATACAGCGCGGTACGCTTTCGCGAGGGCAGGGTATAATGGATGAGTCGAACGAGAATGCGGATTGAAAGCGAAGGGGGTCGGGAGTCTTTTTCCGTATCGGCCGCCGACCGCGTCAGATCTGCCGAGCGGCGGTGAAGCCGATACGGAAAAAGACTCCCGACCCCTTCTTGACTCCAAATCGAAAGCCAAATGGAACGTTACCGAGTCCGCATCGCCAAAGACGATCTTGTCTTCAGTGCCGGGCATTTCATCACTTTCGATGGGGATATTTGCGAGCGTCTGCACGGGCACAACTACCGTGTCGCGGCGGAGGTGGAAGGGCCTCTGGACGGGAACCACTACGTCGTCGATTTCATTGCGCTGCGCGATAGTCTCAAAGCGATCGTCGACGAACTCGATCACTTCATGCTGCTGCCGACGGAACACCCATTGATCCGTGTTACGGCGGACGATCAGGAGGTCGAAGTCCGCTTCCGCGACCGCCGTTGGATCTTTCCTCGCTGCGACTGCCTCCTTCTGCCGCTGCCGAACACCACGACGGAATTGCTGGGACGGTATATCGGGCGACGGTTAAGGGACGATCTGCAACGGCGGACGGGTGTGCGACCGGCATTGGTGCGAATTGAAGTCGACGAGTGCTTTGGTCAAGCGGCCCAGTGCGAACTGGGCGATGGCTAGATCATTCACGGTGGGGCAGGTTAGCAGCCTGCCCTACGACGTATTGCGGATATCCTGGCAACCGGTTGTTTCCTTGTAACCGTTCACGGGGCGGGGAGGAGGGGGACAGGTCCATGTTTTCGGGCAACGTCTTTGCGGCCAAAAAACATCAACTGGCCGAAAAATGGACCAGTCCCCGCCCGCCCCGTGAACGGTTACGTTTCCTTTTAGGCAAACTGTAAGCGGAGTTGAAAAGCCTGCCATGAGGACCGGCACCGTCGCGGCAACCTTCAACCTGGCGGAAAACCTCCCTTGGCGACGGAGCCAGTCCTCTTTCCCGGGCTGCCGCACTTGCAGTTTGAGTTTTTCGTGTCCGCCTCACCGCCATAACCCTCCCATTCCGTGCGGATTGCACGAAATCCATATACCGTACTTCCTCACTATGGTTTGACGATCCCGACAGGGAACCTAATCTTCTTTAGACCAACCATTCGGGCAAGCCAAAGCCATGAAAACGAGCCGTTTGCCGGCATCGCGCGGCTTGCAGACCAACGAAGGATCCGTCGATGCAAGTCGAGTACATCAATCCGTTCGTGACCTCGCTGAAGAACGCCTTCAAGACGATGCTGAATTGTGACGCTCGACGGGGTGCGATCGCCGTCAAAGAAGGCAATCGTGCGAAACACTCCGTTAGCGGGGTAATCGGACTATCCGGCAGAGCGGCTGGAACCGTTGTGCTGAGTTTCTCCGAAGCCGTGGCGTTAAAGGCCGCCTCGACGATGCTGATGACGGAGATGACCACGATCGACGAGGATGTGCTCGATGCGGTCGGTGAACTGACGAACATGGTTGCGGGCGCCGCCAAGGCGGAGTTGGAAGAGCATCAATTGCAGGTGAGCCTTCCCAATGTGATCACGGGCCACGGCCACGAAATTCACTTTCCTTCGAACGTCGTGCCGATTTCGATCGCTTTCGACACCGAATGGGGGCCGCTGACTCTGGAGGTGGGCTTTGCGGCCGTTCTTGCCGCCGCCACCGTCTGACGGCTGGGAGGCGCTGCTCAAGTTGGTGCAAGGCGTCTGCCGATAGCGCGAAAGGCCCTCCTGCTTGCTTGCCGGCAATTCAGGCAAACTAGGCAGAGTGTTCTGGCCGCCAGCAAAGCTGTTTCCGGTTTCCTTCGGCGCTGCGATTCATGACCAATTCCACGGCACCGCTGCGAGTGAGTCCGAATATCCGCAAAGCGGCCATCCTTTTGATGAGCCTTCCGCCGGAGCAGGCGGCCAAGTTGATCGGCAAACTCGGTCCGAAGCAGATCGAGGCGGTTTCGATCGAGATTGCCCGGCTGAACTCGGTGGGCGGTGACGAGCAGGAGCAGGTAATCCATGAGTTTGCCCAGGCCAACCCGTCCGCCTTGGTCGGCAGCGCCGGCGGACTGGACGTGGCCAAGTCGCTGGTGGAACAGGCATTGGGCAAGTCGGCCACCGGGACGATCGAAAACATTCGGCAATCGATCGACGCTTTGCCGTTCGGATTCCTTCAGAAAGTCGACAGCCAGAACCTGTTGACGTTTATCATCGACGAGCACCCCCAAACGATTGCCTTGATCTTGTGTCACGTGCCGGCCGCTCGCGCGGCGGACATTATCCGCGACCTGCCTGCCGAGCGGCAACTGGCGGTGATCCGACGCATCGCCACGATGGGGCAGACGAGCCCCGAGATTATCCACGAAGTCGAGAAGGGGCTGGAGCATCGCATGTCGAGTGTGATGAGCCAGCAATTCGACAATACAGGCGGGGTGGAGAGTGTGGCCGGCATTCTCAACGTGATCGACCGCGGCACGGAACGAGGCCTGTTGGAGAACCTCGCCCAGGAAGATCCCGATCTGGTCGAAGAGATCCGCCGGCTGATGTTTGTGTTCGAGGACATCGCCAAGCTCACTGACCGCGACATTCAGACGGTGCTCAAGAACGTCGAGAGTTCGCAATGGGCAATGGCGTTGAAAGGCGCCAGCGAGGATCTCAAAGATAAGATCCTCAAGAACATGTCGAAGCGCGCCGCAGCCCTCTTGGCGGAGGAAATGGAGTACCTGGGGCCCGTGCGGGCGTCGAACGTTGAGCAGGTCCAGCAGCAGATCGTCGACATCGTCCGGCGGCTGGAAGACATGGGCGAGATCACCGTTCACAGCGACGAGGAAGAAGAACGGTTCATTCAGTAGCTGCCCGCCGGCAGTCGCAGCCATTCCCCCACGGCAAGGGGCGCACCATGCACTCTGCGATTTTAGGCAGCATGGGATTGGTAGCAACGGGAGCCGGTGAGACGCTGCGGGCGATTTCGCCAGAAGCGAGCAAGCGTGGGGGTGTCGCTGAGGTGGTCGGCGAC
>JAAYEH010000464.1 GCA_012728855.1 Rhodopirellula sp.
CCCCTTTTGGAGAGACTGTTTGGCAGCAGGTGACCGCGAAACGATTGGGACTGGAGGCGACCTTGCGACCGCCAGGCCGTCCTCCTCGCGAAATCGCCTCCATGACGTGAAGAGTTCGAGCGTTTGCCCAGGGAAATCGGTGAAATGAGACCCGACCCCGTTTCTTTTTTTGTAGTCGATAGTGAGACTGGGGATGGACTGCTCGAAGAAGACGCGGCACGCGACGATGTTTGACAATAAACGGAAGAACTGACATGATTGCGGTTAGTCGGGCTCGGCTGGCAAGCAACCCCATCGAACGAAGAGGAGGGCCGCGTTTTCCGCTGGAGAACGCGGCCCTTTCATGCAACGTCACACCTCTTTGTTCTGACAACGCATGCCTGCCCGCCGAAGAACGCCCCACTCCCATTCCCCGCTGACAAGTTACAACCCGGTAGTCTAAGGCAAAACCTCGCCAGAACTTAGATCTTAGAACTTAGCACCCAGCAACCTAAGATCTAAGCTCTAAGATCTAAGATCTAATGCCCACCGCCGACTTCATCGCCCGAACCGCAACAACGCTGGCTTGGTTCTACCTCGCCGCCGCGGTGCTCAATGGGGTGGCGGTGTGGTATGCCTGGCGGAAGATCCGCGATCTGCGGGCGGCACTGGTTTGGCTGGGGTTCGCAACGGTTTTCGGCGGTCTGGCGGCGGGCGCGGCGGCGGGTTGCCCGTTGGCGTTGCCGGAGTGGTTCAAAGATGGGCTCGACGCCGCCCTCGGCCCCGTCACCTGCACTGTCGGTACGTTCGCCGTGTTGGTCGCCCTCTTTTTCGGTCGCCAGTTCTTCGTTCGTCCCGGGGTAGCGTGGACGATCTTCAACGGTTCGCTGGTGATGATGGGCGCTTCGCTCACCGATCCCGAGTTCGCCGCCACGGTCACCAGGCCGGACAATATCCCGATCGTGGGCATGGTCTACCTGCTGGGCCTTTTCACCTGGTTGGGAGCATACCAGGCGGTCAAGAACGATCAGCGGCTCGAGCGCGGCGAGCCGCCGATCGAGAAAGACTACAGCGATACGGTGCTGGTCTGGCCCGACGTGGTCTATATCGAGCTGATCGGCATGGTCCTCGGCACGGCCCTGTTGATCGTCTGGTCGCTGGCGGTGCAGGCGCCGCTGGAGCAACCCGCCAATCCGGCTGTTACCCCCAATCCGTCCAAGGCCCCTTGGTATTTCCTCGGCCTTCAAGAGATGCTGGTCTTCTTCGATCCCTCCATTGCCGGCGTCATCCTGCCGCTGCTGATCATCTTCGGGTTAATGGCCATTCCGTACCTCGATTTTAATCCGCAGGGCAGCGGCTATTACACCATCCGCCAGCGCCCCTTCGCCTACGCCCTCTTCCAGTTCGGTTTTCTCCAGCTTTGGATCTTGCTGATCTTAATTGGCACGTTCTTTCGCGGGCCGAATTGGAACTTCTTCGGGTTGTACGAACCGCGGGATCCGCATAAGGTTCTGGCCCTCAATAACATCAAGCTCTCGGAATACTTCTGGGTGATCTGGCTGAATCGCGGCCTGCCGCAGGCGCCGAGCGGCGCCGGCGTTTTGGTCGAATTGGCCTACATCGCCTGGCGGGAGATCGCCGGCCTGGTCGCGCTGGGCGCCTACTTCATCCTCCTGCCGCTTGTCCTCGGTCGTAGTCTGCTGGACGATCTTCGCCGGCGGATGGGCGCGGGGCGGTATACCATTTTCTGTCTGCTGTTGCTGATGATGTTCATGCTTCCGATCAAGATGATCCTCCGCTGGACCCTCAATCTCAGCTACATCCTCAGCATCCCCGAATACTTCTTGAACTTTTGAATCCGTCACCGACCCATGCCCTCCCCGGACGACACCTTCTACAACATCAAGCGTCTCCATGTGGTGTTCGCCTTCTCCTCGGCGGCGCTGCTGGCGGCGACGGTCTGGATGTTGGCCGTCGATCACCGGCGGGAGTGGAAGGGCTATCAACGGACGTTTCAGAACCGGATTGAACCTTGGCTCACTCAGTCGCAGATCGAGCAGAACCAGAGCGACGCATTCAGCCAACGGCAGTCGCAATTGCAGGATCGGCTGGCCAAGGCCCGTTCCGCCGCGCTCGACCCGGCGGCAATCGAGCGATTCCGTGGAGAGGTCGCGCGCGACGCAAAGACGCGAGGCGAACCGTCGCCCGACCTATCTTCTCTCGATCCGAAAACGAGCGCGTCCGGCACCGGTCGCAAGCAAACCCTGGAGCGTCTGGCGGAGTTTGTGTCCGCTGCGAAGCGTCGCCTCGACAACCTCCAACGCGAGTTGCGATTCCGCCGCGCCGAATTCGACGAGGTTCGCAGCGGCTACGAGGTGGCGGTAGGCCAAGGATTGCCGCGGACGAAGCTCGACGCGATCCAGCGGCAGGTTGACCGGATCAAGCAGGAAATGGCTCGCTTGGCGGCTCTCGAAGAAGACGCCGCGCGGCACCACGATACGCTCGCCGCGCTGGTGTCCAAGTTGACTGAGCAGGAGGACCAGGCTGCCGGGGCCTTGGCCGAGCACAGGGCTGAAATGGATCGTATGCGGCAGGCACTCCGCCGACAGACGGCCAGTTGGGGCAAGGAGTTGGTGAGTCTGCCCCTCGTCGACGCCTTCGGTAGCCCGTTGTCCGTCGATCAGGTATGGCTGCCGGAACTGACGATCGACTACAACTTTGCCGACGTGGCCCGCTTCGACCGCTGCACGACCTGCCATCTGGGCATCGACAAGACCCGGCCCGGGCAAAGCAACGAACCGGCCTGCCGATCGGAGGAAATCCTCACACGGAAACTCCCCAGGCCATCCCCCGGCAATGTTCCTGAAAAGGGCCGCTCCGAAGAGTCGTCGCTCGAACATGTCTACGGCCTGGCCCTGGCGCCGCGGGGAATGCTGGATCCGGACGCCCCGACCCTCAGTCTCGTCCGGCCAAGAACGCCCGCGGCCGACGCGCTGTTGCTCGCCGGCGACGTGCTTGTCGCAATCGATGGCCGGGCGGTGGCCACGCGCGAAGAGGCCCGCACGCGGCTGATCGCGGCCGCGTCTTCTGGCGATTCACCCCGTGAGATAGCAGACGACGATGAGGGGCCGCCGCAGATCGAACTGAAGATCCGCCGCGGGCTGCCACAGCCCTACTGCGGCCATCCGCGGCTCGATTTGTTTGTCGGCTCTCTCAGTCCGCATCCGCTGGCGGAATTCGGCTGCACGATTTGCCACGACGGGCAGGGAAGCGCCACGGAGTTTCGCTTGGCCTCGCACACGCCGAACAACGCCGCGGATCGTGGTCGATGGCAGGGGAAATACGATTGGTTTCGGAACCGGCACTGGGACTTTCCCATGCGGGCGTCGCGATTCACCGAAAGCAGTTGTCTCCGCTGCCATCACGAGGTGACCGACCTGGAGCCGAGCGAGCGATTCCCCGATCCACCCGCGCCCAAGCTGTTGGAAGGCTACCATCTCGTGCGCCGTTACGGCTGTTTCGGATGTCACGAGATCAAAGGCGTGGACGAGTCAGGCCGGCGAGTTGGGCCGGACATGCGATTGGAACCAAACGACCAGGAAGATCGCCTGAAAGGGAGTCTCTCGGCAGAAAACTCCCACCCGGGCACGATGCGCAAGGTCGGCCCCAGTCTCCGCGATGCCGCCAGCAAGCTCGACGCCCCTTTTCTGGAAAGCTGGATCGGCGACCCCAGCGGCTTCCGCCCGACGACCCGGATGCCGCGATTCTTCGGGTTGCACGAGCATCTGGAAGGCGAGAGTCTCCAGCAAGCCAAACGATTCGAATCCATCGAGATCCGAGCTGTTGCCGAATACCTCCTGTCGGCTAGCCGGCCCGTGTCGTTGCTGGAAACCTCGCCCAAGGCGACCGAACCGCCATCGGCCGCGCGAGGCAAAGAATTGTTTCTCACCAAGGGTTGCGCGGCATGTCACCGGCACGAGGACTTTCCCGAGGTCGCCTCGGTCCAAGGGCCCGATCTCAGTCGCCTGGGATCGAAGATCACCAGTGACGCCGGCGGCCGCTGGCTGGTCAGTTGGATCCGCGATCCGGCCCGCCACTCGCCGCGAACCGTGATGCCCAACGCGCTGTTGGCCCCGATTCCGTTTGACATCGGCGAAAGGACAGAGGCCGCTTCGAACGGCGATGGCGAGTCCAAGGGGGTCGGGAGTCTTTTTTCTCCGTCGGCCGGAGAAGATCCACCTATAAGTCAAGGCGTTGCCCGGCCGACGGAGAAAAAAGACTCCCGACCCCTTTCCCGCATGACCGACCCGGCCGCCGATATTGCGGCCTACCTGCTGGAGTCGGAGGGATGGCAACCCGAGCCTCGAACGCCGTTGGTCGAGCAAGACCTGGATGACCTGGCGTTGGAGTACCTCAGCAAAGCCTACCCCCGAAAAGTCGCTCGCCAATATCTGGCCGACGGCATATCGGTCGACCCGGCCGGTGAAGTTGAGGGCGATGCCCGCGAGTTGATCGGCCCGATCACGGTGGAGAAAAAGCTCCGCTACGTCGGCCGCCGGACCCTCCGCAAGCGAGGCTGTTTCGGTTGTCACGACATCCCCGGTTTGGAAGACGCGCAGCCGATCGGCCCGGCCCTGTCCGATTGGGGCCGCAAGCAGGAATCGCTGCTGGCTTTCAACCAGGTCCACCGTTTTGAGAGTCGAGAGCCAGGCAAAAGCGAAGGGACCGACGAAGGGGTCGGGAGTCTTTTTTCCGTGTCGGCCGGAAGAGATCTCTCCGGACATGAAAGCGTCGCCCGGCCGACACGGAAAATAGACTCCCGACCCCTTTTCGACGACGGTTTCTATCTCGAAGCGATCCGCCAGCAGCGCCGCGAGGGCTTTCTCTGGCAGAAGCTCCGCGCCCCCCGCAGCTTCGATTACGCGGTCGCGTCCAACAAACCCTACAACGAACAACTGACCATGGGCCGCTTTCCGTTTAACGATTCCGAGCGGGAAGCGATCGCGACCTTCGTGCTCGGACTAGTCGCCGATCCGCCGGTCGAGAAATACGTCCACCAACCGGACCGCCGCGGCCGCGCGATTGCTGAAGGGCGGAAGGTGCTCGACCAGTACGGCTGCGCCGAGTGCCACACCATGGAACTGGAGCGATGGAAGTTCCAGTACGATCCCGAAGAGTTCGAAGACCCGTTCGATATGCCCGATTTCGATTTCGTCAAACCGCACGTCGCGGCGGAAGAATTGGCCCGCTCGCTCGAAACGGACCGTCGCGGATTGGGCCAGGCGGAAGTGGTCGGCATGCCGCGGGTGGATTTGGAAGGTGATCTGTTGGAGGACGAAGATGACGAGGGCAACCCACTCTACTTCTTCACGCTCTGGGAACCGGCCGCAATCAACGGGCAGATCTGGACGGTTGGCGGCGCCGAGGTGATGATCTCTCAAACGCAGCTTGTCCAGCGTCGACCGCCGCGCGGCGGCGCCTACTCCCGCCTGCTCTATCCGCTGGCAATCGAACAGGCCCGCGCCGGCGGCGCCGCCGCCATCGAGATGGAGGCATGGGGATTTGTTCCGCCGCCGCTGGTCCACGAAGGCGAGGCGATCGAGCCATCCTGGCTTTTCGACTACCTGCTCAACCCGGCGCCGATCCGCCCCGCCGTCGCCCTGCGGATGCCGAAGTACCAGCTCTCAGCCGACGACGCCGGCAAGCTGGTCGACTACTTCGCCGCGGTTTCCCAAGCTGATTTTCCCTACACGTCCTCGCAAGCAGGCAGCCTCACCGAACCGTCCGGGGCCGAACCGCAACGCTTCGACCGGTTCGACCGGGTGATGCGGCTGGTCATCGACCGGACGACCTACTGCGGCAAGTGCCACGTGATCGGCGACTTCAGTCCCGGCGGTGACGTGCAGACAATCCTGGCGCCGGACTTGGAACAGGTCGGCCGCCGGCTGCGGCCCGATTACCTGCGGCGCTGGCTGGCGAACCCGAAATCGGTCCTGCCCTACACCGGAATGCCCGTCAACTTCCCGCCCGAGGGACCACCGATGGGCCAGGAACTCTACCAGGGCAGCAGCCGGGAGCAACTCGACGCGGTGAGCCAGTTGCTGTTAAACTATGATTGGTATCTGCGTCGCCGCACGTCGGTCCGCGGGTGGATGGAGGGGGGAGTGGTGGAATAATGGAATCGTGGAATGGTGGGGGCGGGCGCGATTCCGCCACTGCCGTGCTTGGTAGCTCCAATCGGCGCGCTGGATAACGGGAGAGTCTTATGCAATATCGAATCAGCCGACGTCAATTCGTTGCCGGAGCCGCAGCCGGCGGTTTTTTCGCACCCGCCGTCCTTAGGGCCGCGGCGGCGGATAAGTGGGGCGATCTGACGGGTCGATTCGTCTACGACGGTGCCGCGCCGGAGCGGAAAAAACTGACGGTCGACAAAGATGTCGAGTGCTGCGGCAAGTTCGATATCCGCGACGAATCGCTGATGGTGGCCGACGACGGCGGCCTGGCCAACGTCTACCTCTACGTCCGCGATCGCCGTGTCGACGTCTGCCCCGAACTGGCCGAATCGGTCGAAAAGCGGGTGACGCTCGACAATCGCGACTGCATCTTCCAGCCGCACTGCATGACCGTCTGGACCGACAAGCAGGAGTTTTTCATCGTCAATTCCGACCCGGTCGCCCAGAATGTCGCGTTCTCGCCGTTGGGCGACACGCCGGCCAATATCGTGCTGGCGGTCGACGCCGACGCCACCTGGACCTTCCGCCGCGCGCAGAGCATTCCCGTACCGATCGCCTGCAACTACCATCCCTGGGAAAGCGCGTACGTTCTGCCCCGGGATAACCCCTATGTGGCCATTTCGGCGGTGGACGGCGCCTTTACAATTCCCAAGTTGCCGGTAGGCAAAAAGCTGGAATTTCAGGTTTGGCACGAACGGGTAGGCTATCTCGACACCCCGGATTGGCCGAAGGGCCGTTTCGCGTTGGAAATCAAGCCCGGCGCAAACGACCTCGGCGTCATCAAGTTGCCCCCAAAAATGTTCGAGAAATAGAAATGTAACCGTTCACGGGGCGGGGAGGAGGGGGACAGGTCCATGTTTTCGGAGGACGTCTTTGTCGCCAAACGGGTCAAATGGCCGAACAATGGACCAGTCCCCGGCCGCCCCGTGAACGGTTACATAGAAATCAACGATTGACCGCGAGTTTTCCTTTGAAGTGCATTCGGACGGTACGGATTCCGCCCGTGCGTTGCCCTCTGGTCGCACGGGCGTTTTTCATCATTCTTGCGACCTTTGCGACCGGCTGCGCCAAGGCCCCGCCCTCCTTTCGCCTGAACCTCGAAGGCCGCAACCCGGAGGAAATCAGCCTCGCTCAATACGAAGCCATCGATTTGACGCTGACTAAACTGTTCGGCACTCCCGATGAACCGACGATTCCCGCGGGCGTCGATCTCGATCTCGAATGGCTCCAGGCCGCGGCAGGCCCGATCGCCAGCGACGCGGACGGCCGCCAGCGCGGCCTTTTCCGGCAGCACTGCGTGGCCTGTCACGGTATTTCGGGCGACGGCGCCGGTCCCAGCGCTGCGATGCTCACTCCCTACCCTCGCGACTTTCGCAATGGGGTCTTCAAATGGACGTCGACGGTCGCCGGCGCGAAACCGACTCGCGACGACCTCGACCGCACGCTCCGCCGCGGCGTGCCCGGCACGGCCATGCCCTCGTTCATGCGACTGCCCGACGAAGAAATCGAGTCGCTCATTGAGTACGTCCAATATCTCAGCATCCGCGGCGAGACCGAACTACATCTGATTCGGCTCGTCGTCGACGAAGACGAATACCTGCCGCTGGACATCGATTGGGTGATGGACGACGGCCTTCTTCCAGCGGCCGAATCGTGGCAACGGGTCGAGCAGGATCCCGGCCGCTACCTCATCCAGCCGCCGCCGGAACCGCCGGCCGACGCCGCCTCGATCGAACTCGGCCACCGCCTCTACGCAAGCAAAGACGCGCAGTGCCTCAAATGCCACGGCCCCGATGGGCGTGGAGACGGCGAAGAGACGGAAATCTACGACGACTGGAACAAGCCCAAGAAAG
Organism: Rhodopirellula sp.; assembly: GCA_012728855.1. Lineage (GTDB taxonomy): Bacteria > Planctomycetota > Planctomycetia > Pirellulales > Thermoguttaceae > JABWBD01. Next base: position 8,066 of record JAAYEH010000464.1, read on the forward strand.
GCGTTACGCCCGAGCAAACCAAAGACCTGGCATTCCTCTACACCCTTCCCATCCAAAAACTCCTCGCCAGAGACTTCCGCGAGGGCATTTTCCGCGGCGGCAGCAGCCCCATCGACCTCTACCGACGCGTCGACGTCGGCATCCCCGGCACCCCGATGCCCGCCGCCGGTCCCGCCGGCGGCACCGCCGGTGTCCTCACCCCAACCGACATCTGGCACGTCGTCCACTACATCCGCTCTCTCGCCAATGACCAGTGACCAATGACAAATGACAAATGACAAATGACAAATTGCCCCACTACTTGGCTTGGGCCCTGGCGGTTGGCACCTTCCCGTTGATTTGGATGGGCGGGCTGGTGACGACCTACGGCGCCGGCATGGCGGTGCCGGACTGGCCGAACACCTACGGCTACAATCTTTTCCTATATCCGCTCGAAAGCTGGCTGGGTGTCTGGGACGTCTTTCTGGAGCACAGCCATCGACTGATCGGCGCCACGGTCGGCATGATTGCCATTGCCCTGGCAGTGTTTCTCTGGCGGAAGGACAGTCGCCGCTGGATGCGATGGATGGGCGTCATGGCATTGGCGGGAGTATGCCTGCAAGGGACTCTCGGCGGTCTGCGGGTCATCGGCGACGATCTCCTCTTGGCCAAGATCCACGGTTGCACCGCGCCGGTCTTTTTCGGCCTGGCAGCGGCCCTGGTGGCATGGACCTCGCCCGCGTGGCTGCAGGCTTCTCCTCGTCCGAATGCGGCGGCAAGGCGATTGCTCTGGCTGGCGATCGGTTTAACTCTCGGCATTTACCTTCAGATCGTTCTCGGCGCCCAGCTTCGTCATTTGCCCCCCGAGGCCGACGTCTTCTGGTTCCAACTCTGGGTATGGCTGCACTTGATCGTGGCCGGCCTGGTGTTGATCGCCGTGACCTGGATGTCCGTTTTTGCCCGCCGCCGTCTGAGAGAATCGCCGCAATTGGCGCGGCGAGCCCAACTTCTCTTAGTTCTCTTCCTCCTCCAACTTTTTCTGGGCGCGGCCACCTGGGTGACCAACTTCGGTTGGCCCGCCTGGTTTACCACGTATCTCTGGCCGATCGATTACACCGTCATCGCCGAGAGCCGGCTGCAAGTCCTCTCGACCACTGCCCACGTCGCAGTCGGATCACTATGCCTCATTGCCGCCCTGTCGTTGATGCTGTGGTCCAAGCGTCTCTTGCTTACGACGAAACCATCCGATAACCATCCTCCAAGACCGAGAACTTGACCGCTGATGCCACCGGCAACCCATTCCACTTCCGCCGCAGCCCCGATCGTCCCCAGTCGATCGCGGCCGCGATCCGCGACGTCCGCGCTACGCGATTACTGGCAACTCGTTCGTCCCCGCATCGTCGGCCTCGTTCTGTTCACGATGGTCATCGCCGCCATCGTCTCGCCTGCCGAGGCGTTTTCATGGCTGACGCTCCTGCATGGGGTGATCGGTTCAACACTGGTCATCATTGGAGCGATCGCGCTGAATGCCAGCCTCGAACAGAGCAGCGACGCCAAAATGATGCGGACTGCCAAGCGGCCGGTGCCGGCCGGGCGGCTCCCGCGGCGACAGGTAATATGGTTTGGCGCGGTGACCAGTGCTCTGGGATTCGTCTACCTCGCCGCATGGGTCAATGGCTGGATTGTCGGCCTGGCCTTGCTCAGTTGGGTGATCTACGTCTGGGTCTATACCCCGCTGAAAATGTTGACCGCCTGGCAGACGCCGATTGGCGCGATTGCCGGCGCGATGCCTGTGTTGCTGGGTTCCGCGGCGGCTGGCGAGCCGCTGAACGCGACGGCACTGGCGCTATTCGGCACGGTCTATTTCTGGCAGTTTCCCCACTCGATGGCCATTGCCTGGCTCTACCGCCACGATTTCGCCGCCGCCGACCTTCGTGTGGCCACGGTCGCCGATCCGTCCGGCCGCAGCGCCGCCCGGCTGGCGGTCTTCGGAGCGGCCGCCTTGATTCCGGTCAGCCTCGTTCCGGTGTTCGTCGGCGCCGTCGGTTGGGCCTACGGCGGCGTTGCGATCATGCTGGGCCTTGCGTACCTTCTGCCGTCGCTCGGGTTCTGGGTTTGTCGCGACGACGCTAGCGCCCGGACGCTGCTGCGAGTCTCCTTCGCCTATGTGCCGGTCGTTTTTCTGACAATCCTCCTCGCCGCGTGAGTACGTCGCTGCGGTCGGCAACCAAGAAGGGGTCGGGAGTCTTTTTCCGGATCGGCCCCACCGCCGTTCGGCAAATCCAACCCGGTCGGCGGCCGATCCGGAAAAAGACTCCCGACCCCCTCGGGTCCGCCGTCCCTGGTACTCTCAACACCTGTTTTTTCGCCATCGCTCACCACCATTGGAGCATTAAGCCCAGCCGATTCACGAAGATGATTCCGCCAACCAGTGCGGATCCGATCGACGCCACCAGCACCGCCGCGCCGGCGATATCCAGCGCCAAGGCGATGTGACGGTTCAGGTTGTGGGTGATCGCCTTGGCCAACGCCTCCATCGCCGTATTGAACATCTCGGCGACCAACACGCCCGTGATGCACATCAGCAGAACGCACCACTCCGGTAGGGTGACCCTCAGCGCGGCCGCCGAGACAATCACGGCGACGGCGGCGGCGAAGTGAACGCGAAAACTTCGCTGGCCGCGTATCTCCTCGCGGACACCGCGAAAGGCATCGCCGAATTTGGCAGACCAGGAACGCGTGAGATCCGGCTCGAAGTCGTCCAGCATGAGCGCCTCCGGGTTCACAAGCGGCAAGTACGTCGGGCTTTCCAGCCTGGCGCACTGCATGCCGCTATTCTAACGTCGTCAACCCGGGCGGGGGAATCCTGGCGCCGGCCACACGACCCAAACGCCCCTTGGGCAGGAAGCGGGGCTCAATCGACAACAGCGCGCTGACGTTGTCGCGAGCGGCGTCGACGGTGACTCCGGCGCTGACCAAGAACGACTCCCCAATCCGTGTGATCTGGAAGTCCTGGCCGATGTTACGGTCACCGAGGTCCACCGAAAGGCCGAGCGAGGAAAGCCATTTGGGGCTCATCAGGTAGCTGTACGACGCGGTCAGCACCGTATCGCTCACCGGCCCGTCCAAGAGGCGCAGGCCGAGATAGAGGCTGCCTCGCGGCGGGCGGCTGAGAAAACCGCCGACGTTGACAACCCGCTGCCCCTGGTCGAAGAAGTCGAAAATCCCGTCCGACGCCAGCGTGAGCCGATCGCCGACGTGCCAGCGGAAGTCGTAATCGACCAGTCCGATCAGTTCGCCGAAGTTGTCTTCGTCTTTGGGAAAAAGCGAAAGGTTGGTGTCGAGCGTCACCCAGTCGAGGATTCGCCGGCGGCCGGGCATGCCGCGTTTCGTCTGCCACCGCTGTTCCACGCCCAGGCGGAGAGCCATCAGGTCGTCGGCCACCTCGTAGCTCGGAGACGAGACCCAACCGCCCAATCCGGATCGCAAGGCGTAGTAACGCTCGTCGAACTCTCGGGGAATCGCCCCGCCGAACGTGTAATCCGCGAAGCGATGCCGGAAGAACTCGATGTTGTCGGTATCGACCGGGTCGTACAAGGGAAACTCGGACAGGTCGCGGTTCGACTCGGCGAAGACAAACTCCCCCTCGAAAACGACCTTGTGGGCGATTCCGTGGACGTTGAACAGGTCGTCTTCCACGCTGGGGTCAACCCGCCACATCGGCAAGCTGGCGCGGATGCCTGCCTGGCCATAGGCCCGCTGAATGTCCTCGCCGTCGAGCGCCTCTCCCCAATGCCCCAACTCGCCGAGGACGTAGGGCACGACCTTGACCGGACCGAGTTGAAACGGCCAGTCGATTTCCTGGCGGGTGACGAGCCGCTCCCCCTCGACCTCGGACTCCCAGTCGAGTCGATCGACCCAATTGCTGTCCGCGGGGTTCTGCGGTGGCACGGCAGGACGAAGCCGGCCGTAACCGGCGCTGGAGTGCTCAAACCATGTGAAGGCGTCGTTCAAGAGCGACTCGCCGATCCAGAAATGGTCGGCGCGCGGGAGCCACTCGGTCTGCGTGAGAAACTCGTTGATGCGGGCGTCGGCGACGATGCTCCAGGAAGTATTGTCGAGGTAACGTTTCAGTTCGACGCCGGTGGTGTGGTTCCTCAGTGCGTCCCACTCCTCGTCGAAATATTGCGGCAGGAACGTGCGGTCGCTGATCCAGTCGACCTCGGCCGACAGTTGATAATCGCCCAACAGCATCTGCCGATGCTGCCAGAGCATCCGATAGCGGTAGTCCTTGTCCGGCTCGAGATCGCGGCGATCCTCGCCGAGCCGGTCACGACCGTGGTCGTCGATGCCCCAGTAGTCGAACAATCCGGCCGTGGGACCGGGTATGCCGAGGAAGTTCTCCGACTGGTACGTGTAGGTCGTGCCGTGACCGAAGCCGCGCTTGCTGAGGTAGTCGAGGCTGATGTCCCAATCGGTTCCTTCCGGCTGATTGCGGATGCCGAAGAGCTGATAGGCGTCCCAGGTAGTGAGAACCTGCGTGCCGAAGGCGCTGTCGTTGCGGATCTGCGCTCGGCGGATGTAGGTCGTCGGCCGGGTGAGGTCGGTGGTAATCGACGGCCAATAGAAGATCGGCAGTTCTTCGACATAGAGGAAGTTGTTCTGCGCCGTTAGCAAGCGATCGTGGGCAACCTGCGGTTCGCCCGTCTCGAGGTCGACGATCGGCATGCCGGTGGCGGGATCGATCACCGGCCGCTGGAAATCCTCAAAATAGGCGTTGCCGGTTTCGAGCCGATAGCCGGGCCGGCCCATCAGGCTCGACGTGATCAGGGCATTCTGGGCGAAAAAACGCCCCTTGCCGATCTGTTGGAGCACTTCGGCTCGCAGTCGCACCAACCCCTCATAGTTGGGTACAGGGGTGAAAAGTTCGGCGTCGAGCACCATGCCGATCTGATTGCTGACGTCGTAGTACATCCGATCGGCATGGATCACCCGCTCCCCCTGTCGGAAGACGATATTGCCTTCCATGTAAATCTCCAGGGGAACGCCGCTGGGCTGCGGTGTTTGGCCGGAAAGATCGAGTTCCTCGATGCCGTAGGTCCAAATCACCAGCCGGTCCGTGGAGACATCGATCGAACCGAGTTCGGGGAGCCCGTCGACGATGAGATTCACCCCGGCATCGATGATGCCGATCCACTGGTTGGTGGCACGGTCGGGAAACCATTGCGCCTGGACCGGTACGTCGCTGCGAGGGAAGACTCGGATTCGTCGCGATTGCGGGGGAGGGACATCGACCGGCGACGACTGATTGGTGAATTCGGTATACTGCGTTCGCCGGATCGCGCCGGCAATCGCCGGGTCGCGCCGTGCCAGCCCCCGCTGATAGATCGGCGGCGACTGCTGCGGCCTTGTCGCCACGCGCGCCGGCTGCACGCGAATATCGACCTCGGTGAAGAACCGTCCGAACCATGTCTCGTCGTCGAGCCCGGCCACGGCCCCGTCGCGATCGAATTGCAGCCGTACCTCGCCTTCGAGATAGGCGATTACCTTGCCGCGGCCGCCGTCGCTTTCGCTGTTGCGGTCGATCCAGAGAACCGCCTCACGGCTCCGCGCGGTGCTGCGGCCCTGGGAAATAATGCAGTTGCCCCGCAGTACCCAGACTTCGTAAGAACCTTGGGTCCAGGTCGAGCCCTCGTCGGCGCTCGCCGTTACCGGATCGCCGGGATCCAGCACTGGCAAGTCGACTGCAGCCCCAGCGGCCGACCCCAATCCAAGAAACACCGCGATCAGCAGTGCCCGGCGCGCAATAAATGGCATCGCGCACAGCGACTGCTTTGCGCGCCGAATGTCGGCCGGTTTCTTGCAAGCGGGTTTGTTCAGAACAGTCGCATCCGTGCGTCCCAGAGATCCTGTCGCTCGTATCAATCGAGTAGTCGAGCCGCAAGATAATGGGAACAAAGTCGTTACGCTCTCGGGATCCGTCCCGGAGCGGGCTGATTATAGGAGCCCGGGCTTGGGGAATCAAGGCGGGTTCCGGCCGCCAATATCCTGCGTAAACCATTGCAAATTCATGCTTTGCGCAATCGATTGTTTCGGACGACGATCGCCAAGCCCGCTGCGGCAGCGATGGCCACTACTGGCATCAGGGGGGATCTCATGCGGATATTGGTCCAGAAGACGGCGTGGACCGCCGTGAAAACCAGCAGAAGGAGAATGCCCCAGAACCAACCGGTGCTGTTCGCGCCGCTTCGATCTGCCGCCGTTCGGTTCCATCGCCAGACCACGGCTCCCAATCCAATCGCCGCCAGACCAAGTTCCGCCGTGTACCAGAGTCCCACCGTCCAGCGAGCGAGCCGTTTGGGCAGCGCTTCCCGCGGATCGATCTGGTGGGGCAGCGGCGACCAGAGCCAGACGACTCGCAAGATCGAAGCGCAGAGGAACATCGCCGGTTGGCGGCGTATCGTGTCGCGGGCCGCGTCATAGGCCCACAGGTCGGCATCAAGCTCATCCCGGGGCGTGGCTCGCGAAGTGTGGGCAACCCACCACTGGTTCAACGCGTCGGCCGGCCAGACGGTTCGCCACGACTCCGTCTGGAGATGCTGGTAGAACCACGGGTTGTTGGCCAGCAGCAGCGTGTATCCGCCGTGGGTAGTGCCGGCGATGGGGCGGCCGAAGTGAATCTGATTTCTCACCATCCACGGCGAGAGTACGATCGAGGCTGCCAGGCAATAGGCGGCGAAGATCCGCAGACGATCGGCCCAAGCCAGCACGAACCACGGCAGCACGAGAGCAGAGACGGCCATCCAGGGCAGGAACGTCGGCCGGCAAAGCGCCGCTAAAGCCACGGCGGCCCCGGCACCTGCCGCGGTCAGAGATCGGGGCCGCATTGCCGCGGTCGTCAGCGCCAACAACGCAACAACGGCCAACAGCGCTGCCGGCGTTTCGGTCATCACGAGCGTCGACTGCTTCAAGAGCAACGGATCCACCGCGACTAGGGCCGCCGCCACGATGGAGAACTTTCCCAACTGCCACGCCCTTGCCAGCCGATAGACAAGCGCGACCGTCGCAACGCCAAGCACGACGTGCAAGATGCCGATCGCCGCCGTAGCGAAGTTTCCCATCGCGACCAGAGGGGCCAGCATCAGCGGATAGAGCGGGGGTCGATAGGCGGTGGGAGTCGCGCCGTAGCCGAAAATGCCGCGGTCGACGAGGTTTTCCGCCAGGCAGCGGTAGCCGTCGGGATCGGCTTGCAGTGCTTGGGGCGTGCCCAGGAGGAATCCACCCCGAACCACCGCAGCGACAACGAGCAAAACCAACCACGCCCAGGGGAAACTCGGCCCAATGCGGGCGGCTTTGCTCATGAAATCTCAATCCTTCCAAGCCGTTCTTTTCGGCGACGATTGGTTCGAGGTTCAACCGGACGCTCGACCGCCTGTTGCGAGCCGTCTCCTCCGCTCCTGAATTTCCTTGTAGCGGTCGTGGTCGCGCTGAGATTCTTCCAATTCGCCGAGCGCGCCGAAGACCTCGCAGCGGTTCTGATAGGCTTCCATATAGTCGGGATCGAGGCGGATCGCTTCGGAGAAGTCGGCAACGGCCTTCTCCAGTCCCCCCAGCTTGAAGTGGGCGTAGCCGCGATTGTTGTAGGCACGGGCGTAATTGGCATCGAGTTGGATCGCCTTGGTCAGATCGGCCACGGCGGCGTCGAAACACCGCTTGGCGATCTGAACCGAACCACGATTGCAGTACGCGCGGGCGTAGCCGGCATCGAGCCGGATGGCCTCGTCAAAGAATTGGATAGCTCTGTCCAGGTTTCCCTTGATCCACTGCACCGTTCCGCGCCTGCAAGCGTCGATCGCCTCTTGCATGGGGGCCTCCCAGGGGAGAACGCCGATCCGACCCCCCAATGATGACTCCCGGAGGCCCATGATACAATACCCGGCAACGGCGAAAACAGGTCAACGATGTCGCCTGCCCAAAGGAAAAAAACGATGAACGACTGCACCGGCGAGCGCTACCTCGCGCTGAAGGCCGTCATGATGCCGCGAGACACCAATCCGTACGGCACGATTTTCGGAGGGGTGGTTCTCAGCTATATCGATCTGGCGGGAGCCGTGGGGGCCGAACACGAGATCCGCTGTGCCGGCTGGCCGGACCAGCCGCTGGTCACGGTCGGGATGAACCGTATCGACTTTCACCGGCCGGTGTTTGTGGGGGATATCGTCAGTTTCTGGACGCGTGTAGTTCGAGTGGGCGCGACCTCCATCACGATGCACGTCGCCGTCGCAGCAGATCGAAAAGGGCAATCCGTCGAACTGACCCAGGCGGAGGTGACCTACGTGGCGGTCGATCTGGACGACGGTGGCCGCCGGCCCGTGCCCATTCGGGGCGCCAAGTAGATCCCGCTTGCCGAGCGGGATCTTGCCAATTCTCCCACGCCACAAGCTCCCCGAGGCACCAATACTGAGCAGATCCCGCGTGCCGAGCAGAGCCTCGCCGTACGGCGACCGGCAATAAGAACCCACCCCCTGGACCGATGGCAGCGATACGGCAACAATAAGCATTGGTGGGGCATGTACCGTCGCAGTTCCGGGGCAGCAATTCCGAGGGGTCGGGTGAAACTGATTGTCTACGCATTGGCGGTTCTGCTTGGCTTTTTGGGCTTGGTTTTCCTCGTGGGAGCCCAGGGCCAATGGATGCGGATCGTCGTCGGATTGGTTCTGCTGGTGGCCGCGGGGGCTTTGGTATGGCTGGCTCGCCTGCAGCCGAGCCGAACTACCGTCGTCCAGCAGATCGACCTTTCCGGAGACGTCAATCTGCAGGATCTGAATTGCCGGTCCTGCGGCGCCACACTGAACGATCGTAGCGTGCAGGTTCGCGCCGGGGCCGTCTTTGTCCATTGCGAATACTGCGGCGCCGGCTATCAGCTTGAGGAGGAACCGAAGTGGTGATGCCCGCCAAGGTTTCCAAGCTGCTCGCCGCGTTGGGACGCGACTGCGGCGGCTTCCTCGACGCCATCCGGCAACCACGCCCGATTCGCCCTGGGCTTTACACCTATCGCATGTCGCCGCCGGGCGGGACGCGCCGGCTTCATCTTCGCATCGATGCCGACGGCAGCGGTCTGTTACTGGTCGATGCCACCGATGCCGTCCACCTCAATCCGACGGCCGCTCTCGTGGCCAGGCTGACCCTCGAAGGCGCCAGTCTGGGGCAAATCGCCGGCCATTTGCGGCGGGTTTTTCGGGGAATCGACGCCAATCAACTTGCTCGCGAGGCCTCCGCCGTACATGAAGCGGTACGTCACGTGGCCACGACAACCGATCTCTGCCCGACCTGCGGACTGGAACGAGTTGCCCAATCGCCGCCGTTCGGCACGCCTCCCAACGCCCCCTACAAGGCCGACCTCGCGCTGACCTACGGTTGCAACAACCGCTGTGCGCATTGCTACAACCCACCGGCTCGCGCGAGGATGCCCTCGCTGGATTTGGCCGGCTGGAAACGCGTGCTCGATCGTCTCGTCGACGTCGGGATCCCCCACGGGATCTTCACGGGCGGAGAGCCGACACTGGTGCGAGGACTCGCCGATCTCATCGCCCACGCCGAGGCGTTGGGCCTGATCACGGGATTGAACACGAACGGCCGGCGAATGGCCGATCGAGGCTTTGCCCAATCGCTTGCCGACGCCGGACTCTGCCATGTGCAGGTAACGCTGGAGTCCCCGCAGCCGGAAGTCCACAATGCCATGACCGGCGCCCGAGCCTTTTCCGAGACGGTTCGCGGAATCCGGAATTCCCTGGCCTCCGGCCTATGCACGATCACCAATACGACGCTCACGCGGCAAAACGCGGGCCAGGCCGAAGCGCTGGTCGAGTACCTGCACGACCTGGGGCTGCGTACTTTTGCCGTCAACGGCATGATTTACTCCGGCGCCGGCCGCACCGCTGTAGACGCGATTTCACCCGGCGAAATGGGGCCGCTGCTGGCCCGGCTTCGTGACCGAGCCGGCGAACTGGGCATGCGAATGTTGTGGTACACACCTACCGCCTATTGCGAACTCTCGCCGGTGGAACTCGGGCTGGATCCGCGGCGCTGCAATGCCGGGGAGTATTCCGTCTGCATCGAGCCCAACGGCGATGTGCTGCCGTGCCAGTCGTATTATCACCCGGTGGGCAACCTCTTGGACGACCCCTGGGAATCGATATGGAACAGCCCGCTGTTTTGCAGTTTTCGCGGCCGCAGCGACGATCCCGCGAGGAGCGGTCTACCGGTCAAGTGCTGGGACTGCCCCGATCTCGACCTATGCGGCGGCGGTTGTCGGATCGAGAGAGAAAATGCGCCGTGCCTGCCAGGGCGTCAGGAAAGGATTGTCCGATGAGCCCGATCAAGCCGCTGAAGGAGATGCTGAAACGGTGGGCGCCCATCTCCGACGACATTCTGACGCGGGCAGGAGTTCATCCAGGACTTTACCACTGGATGATCGAAGCCGATGGCGCCTACACCCGCTTCCATCTTCGCGTGGATCGCGACGGACAGGGGCTGCTGTTGGCCAATGCCACTGCCGCCGCCCGACTCACTCCGTCCGGGGTCATCATCGCCAAGGGGATCCTGGAGGGTGTACATGAGCAAACGCTGCTCCGGAGGCTGTTGGCGACCTTCCGGGATGCGACGCCCCAGCAGGCTGGCAGAGATATTGAGCGGGTGCGACGGTTGTTCTCAGATCTCAAGTCGCCCGGAGACAACTACCCGATCTTGAATCTGTTCGACCCGATCTTCTCCGACGACGCCCTATCGCTGGAAAAACCACTTTCGGCCGATCTCCCCGTGGCAAGCACCGACCGCCTTTCGCGTTTGCTCGACCGGCTTTGGGAACTCGGTATTCCGCACGTGACGTTTCTCGCCCAAGAGAAGGCAGATGAGCGGGATCTAGTCCGAGCGGTGGAGCGAGCCGAAGACCTGGGCATGATTGCCGGAGTGCGAACTCGGGGAAGCTTCCTCGCCAACGGCACGCTCCTTGGCAAGTTGGCGCAGGCGGGGCTGGATCATCTCGACGTACTCTATCTGTCGAGCAACTCCCGCTTCCACGATTCCCTGGCCGGCCCGGGGGATCACGAAAAGGCGACGCGATCATTGGGCCTGGCCTTGGACGACGAGGTCTGTGGTGTGGCTGAAATCGTATTGATGCGGGAGAACCTGGAAACCATCGCCCAGACGATGGAATCGATCGCGGCGCTGGGCGTCAGAATTGCCGCCTTCGTGGGAATTGCCGCCGCCGGAGAAACGAGCGACGACGCGCTTTCGCCGGTTGAGTTGGTTCAGGCGGCCGAACTCGTCCGGAATGCCGCCGACGATTTCGGTATGCGATTGCTGTGGTATCCGCCCGCCACGTTCGACGTCAACGTGGCGCTTTGGAAGCAGGTTCGCCGCCTTCCGCGGTGTTCCGGCGCAACGGCCGTGCGGGTCGAGTTGGACGGTTCGGTGATTCCCGCGACGGGATCTTTCCAGCCGGCCGGCAACATTCTGGTCGATCCTTGGGAAACGATCGCCGGTCGTCTGCGTGGAGCGCAAGGGGGTCGGGAGTCTTTTTCCGTATCGGCCCATGACCGGGCCGACCTTGCCGAGCCTCGGTAGGGCCGATACGGAAAAAGACTCCCGACCCCTTCCTGATTGCGATACTTAGAGCCTATCCCAAAACCGTCGGGGACTGGCTCATTTTGCGGAGTCTTCGGAGCAAAATGTGCCTGTCCCCCTCTCCGCCAAGGTTTTGGGATAGGCTCTTATTTCTTCGCCAATGCTAGACGGCCACCACACAGGATAGGATCTCGGCGGCCAACTGCCGGTAATCTTCGGCCCCATTAGAGGTGGGGGCGTATTGAAGGATCGATTGCCCGAAACTGGGCGCTTCGGCCAGCCTGATGTTGCGGCGGATGCGCGTCTGGAACGTATAGGCGCCGGACCAGGAAGTCGGACCGTTGCGCTGGGTGCGGAAGAAGTCGTCGACGTCCTGACTGACTTCACCGGCCAGCCGGGTCGTGCCGTCAAACATGCAGAGGATCACACCGCTGAGTTTGAGGCGATGATTCAGCCGCCTGGCCACCAGATCGATGGTTTCCAGGAGCTTGCCCAGTCCGTGCAGCGCCAGGAAGTGAGGCTGCAGCGGAATGAACACTTCGTCGACTGCCGTCAGGGCGTTGAGGGTCAACACTCCCAGCGAAGGCGGGCAGTCGACGAACAGGTAATCGAAATCGCCATCGTCCTCGACTAGCTTGTCTCGCAGGATCTGCTCGCGCCCTACCACGCCGGAAAGTTCGAGTTCGGCTGCGGCGAGGTCCAAGTGCGAACCGACCACCCAAAGATTCTCGTCCACCTGTCGCCGGACGTCGGCGAGCTTCGTGTTGGAGACCAGCACGTCGTAAATCGAGGTGGCCTGGGGGCGTGGCTCGATGCCGAAGTGGAGCGTGGCGTGCGCCTGCGGATCCAAGTCAATCAGACAAACCCGCTGCCCGGTCGCTGCCAAAGCCGCGCTGACGTTCACCGCCGTCGTCGTCTTGCCGACACCCCCCTTTTGGTTCATGATCGCGATGGAGCGCATGAGATCCCTCTCAAAACTAGTGGCATAGCCTCGCTGTCTTGGCGAGCGGCCGATTATAAGTCGTCGCGGTGGATCATCCTAGGTCAGATCCGTACCACCGTCGAGCCGCTCAGCCGCCGGACCAACCGGCGCATTTCCAGAACGCTAAGCGTGGAGAGGACTTGTGCGACGGGCAGGCCGCTCTCCATGACGATTTCATCGATCAGCGTCGATTCGGTTCGGATCGCGGCGAGAACCTTCTGTTCCATATCGTTCAGCAACAGTTCTGCCGGGTGATGGACAACTTGGCCATCGTCGCGGTGGGTGGGTGCGAAAAGCGGGCCGAGTTCCTCAAGCACATCGTCGGCCGATTCGACCAGTTTCGCGCCGTCCCGAAGCAGGCGGTGGCAGCCACGGGACGTCCGATCGTCGACGCGGCCGGGTACGGCAAACACCTCGTGACCTTGTTCCATGGCGTGACGGGCGGTGATCAACGCACCGCTTCGGTCGCCCGCTTCGACGACGATCACACCCAAGGACAGGCCGCTGATGATCCGATTTCGTTGGGGGAACATGCCTCCCTGCGGTGCGGCTCGCGGCGGAGACTCGCTCACGAGTGCCCCGCATTGCATCACCTCGCCGGCCAGAGCAGCGTGTTCCGGCGGGTAGATGCAGAGGACACCGCTGCCGAGCACGGCGAGCGTGCGGCCGCCGGCGGCCAAGGCGCCGCGATGCGCGGCGCCGTCCACACCGCGGGCCAAACCGCTGATGACCGTCAGTCCCGCGCGGGCAAGACTACCCGCCAAACGCTCAGACTGCCGCAGCCCGTACGGTGTGGCATGGCGCGTTCCTACGATGCCGATTGCCAGGGAATCTTGCGGCAGGAGCGAGCCCCGCACGAAGAGAACGCCCGGCGGATCGGGTATCTCCCGCAGCACGCCCGGATAACGCTGGTCGGCGTCGGCGAGAATCTCGATTCCATGACTTTGACACAGACCGATCTCAGCCTCTGCGTTGATCTCGTCTCGGGCTTGTGTGATCGCCCGCGACAATTTCGCTCCCACTCCTGGCACTTCCCGCAGTTCGCTGGGGGCGGCGGAGAGCACCGACTCCGCTGTGCCGAACCGGTCCAGCAATGCCCGCCGGATCCGTGGGCCGACGCCGGGCACCAGGGCAAGGCGAAGGGTAGCGGCCAAGAGAGGATCGATGGACGTCGGCGGCTGGGAATCAGGACCATGCATCGGTGAGGTCCGGTTTTCCGAGGTTAGGGATTCTCGTCGAACAGTGCAGCGCGGACGTCGTTCGGGTCGACTTCGCCTACCAAGTCGACACACCCCATCGTGCGGGGTAGAACGAAGCGTAGCCGCCCATGCTGGACCTTCTTGTCGTGCAGCATGGTGCGAAGCACCTGGTCGTGGTCGAGTTGCGGCATCTGCGTGGGCACGCCCAGCGCGGACAGAAGCGACGCCTGCCGCGCGGTGAATCCGCCGTCGACCCGCCCCAGCCGCTCCGCCAATCGCGATGCGCAGATCATGCCGATGCCGACCGCTTCACCGTGCAAGAGATGCCCATAGCCGGTGAGGGCTTCCAGCGCATGACCGAAGGTATGCCCGTAGTTGAGCACCGCGCGGAGGCCGCTCTCCTCGCGTTCATCCTGCTCGACGACGTCCGCCTTCAGACGGCAGCACCTCGCGATGACATGGCGGAGCACCTCGGGATCTCGCCCGAGAAGTTCTTCCTTGTGGGTCTCGAGGTATTCAAACAACTCGGCATCCAGAATCACGCCGTACTTGACCACTTCGCCCAGCCCGGAGCGATATTCCCGCTCGTCGAGCGTATCCAGCGCGTGGGTGTCGATAAGCACGCCCAGCGGTTGCAGAAAGGATCCGACCATGTTCTTGGCCTGCGGCAGGTTAATGCCCACCTTGCCGCCCACGGAACTATCGACCTGCGCCAGCAGGGTCGTAGGAACTTGGATGAAGCGGATTCCTCTCGCAAAAGTGGCGGCGACGAAGCCGGCTAGATCGCCGACCACGCCCCCGCCGACCGCCACCACGACCGTCTTGCGATCGGCGCCAAGCTGCAGCAACTTCTCCCATAGCAGCGTGGCGGTCTCGATCGACTTCGACGTCTCGCCCGCCTCGACGACCACGAGATCAACCGCAATCGACTCGCGGGCCAGGCTCTCGGCGACGCGGATGGCGTGCGGCTTTTCGACATTCTCGTCGGTGATGACCACCGCGTCGGAAACATCGCCCTGCTCGGCGACGAAAGGACCGGCCCGATCGAGGATTGCGTGGCCGATGCGGATCTCGTAGCTCCGTTCGGCGAGACGGACGCAAACGTTCTGCACAGTATCACTCACAGGTGGCATCCTCCAGGTGCCGTGCGGCCGCCGCCCGGCAAAGTTCAACTATTTCAGCCGCTCGACGTCTTCGGCCGTTACCGTGATTTGCCGATGAAATCCAGTCGGCAACCGTAGGTAAACGAGCTGACCGGCTTCCGCGGCGTGGGCGTGCAGATCGGCTTCGACCCGCTGTCGAACTTGCGGGTCGATCTGCGACAGTTCGGCGGGCCAGACGGTGGAGTGCTCAACAACCAGAGCCTCGCGGTAGGGATCGAAGGCATCGCCCACGGGTAATTTCCTTGCCGGATAGGGAGACGGACCGGTAAAACATTACTCAAACTGTAAACGGAGTTGAAAATCGGACAGGCACCGTCGCGGCAACCTCCAACCTCGCGGAAAACCTCCATTTGCGACGGAGCCAGTCCCCTTTCCCGGGCTGCCGCACTTACAGTCTGAGAATATTATTGTACTACCCGCGGAACCGGCTCGGCAATCGGGGGCTCGGAAGTAGGATGGAAAGAAAGCGACGACGAGGCGTACACACTCCAAATTGGGGAAGTTCTACGGGGCGGGCGTCGGATTGCCGGGCTGGGAGTCCGGCAAGAGCGAGAGCAGCAAAGGCAGGATTGCCAGGTTTCCCAGGAGCCCGCCCAGCATCGTCAGGCTAACAAGCACTCCGAAATAGATCGTCGGGATGAATTGGCTCAATACCAGCGAGAGAAATCCGATGATCAAGGCGACGGTGGCGAAGACGACCGCACGGCCCACGCTCTGCTGCACCGAGTCGATCGCCGCGGAGGCGGTGGCGCCGGCGCGGCGGGCGCGCCGAAAGCCGGTGATGTAGTGGACGGACGAGTCGATCGACAGCCCGATCGAGACGGCGGCGATCATCGCCGTGCCCACGTTGATCTTCAACCCGATCCATCCCATCAGCCCCATCACCACCAGCACCGGCGCCACGTTGGGCAGTAGCGCCATCAGCGCCAGCGCCGGGCTGCGAAACGCCACGAGCATCATCACGGCAATCGCGGCGGTTGCGACCGCGAAAGTGATCCACTGGTCGCGAATGATGCTGTCAATTAGGAAGGTAAGCAACACATACATGCCGGTGACTTCCGCGCCGGGGCTTTCACCGTCCGCGGGAAATTCTTCACGGCTGATTCTTTCCACTTGCGCAATGACGGCTTTTTTGTGGGCTGACGATTGGCGTTCCTCGGAACGAAGCAAAACCCGAAAGCAGAACTGGCCGGGGCGCTGCGGATCCTCGCCGTGGAGAAACTCGATGACGGCGGGCATCTTCTTCTCGAACAGCCGCAAGCCCGCGCTGATCAAGGCGTTGCGGAGAACGGAGGAACGGGCCAAGGCCAGGTCGCGCGGGGCGGCGGCCACGATCATGTCGGCGAGACTGACGACTGAGGTCAGCGCAGGCCGAGGCGTTCCCCCGGCGTCCATCGCGATCACCTCCCGCCGCAGTCTCGACTCGAGCTGGTCGATTCTCAGCAGGAAGTCCCAGTCGAGTTTTTCGGGCGCGGGGAGCACCACGTCCCACATGCCGACTCCTCCCATCCGCGACTCGATAAAGCCGTAGCTGCGGGCAATGGGACTGGTGGCGCGGAAGTTGCGCGTGAAGTCGGTCTCGACATCCAGCCGATAGATGCCGGCTGCAGCGACTAGCGTCGCCATCGCCGCGGCGATCCCCACGCTTCGCGGCCGGCGCCGCACGAAAGCGGCGACGCGATGAAGCTGGCTTTGCAGGGCATCTTCTCCCCACGTGCGCCGCGGGCCGCCGGCATCGGGGCGGCAAGTCAAAGCCAGCCATGGAACCAGCAGCGCGACCCCCACCATCACCAGCAGTGCGCCAAAAGACATCATCAGCCCGAAATCACGGATCGGGTTGACTGCCGCCATGGTCAACGAACCGAATCCGGCGGCGTCGGTCGCGCAGGACCAGAAAATCGGCGCGGCGAGGATAGTCCCGGCGATGAAAAGCGAACGACGGGGCGACTGCTGGCGCTCGCGCGATTCCCGATAGCGGACGATGATGTGGATCACCGTGGCAATGCCGACGACGGTGACGATGGCGGTGAGCATGGAACTGACCATGCTCAACCGCATGCCGGACCAGGTGAGCGTCGCGCGGGTGAGCAACAATGCCCACTGCACGACCGCGATCGGTACGATCACCCAGCGAATACTGCGAAAACTGAGCGTGATCACCAGTCCAAGCAGGATCGTTGACGTCCAGCCCAACCGCGTCCCGTCCGCTTCCACGTAGCGGAAGCCGTCGTGGATCATCACCGGCACGCCGGCGATCATGCCGCCCGGCTGGCGGTGGATCGTTTGGCGGAGTTGCTCGATGGTGGTTTCGCGGGCGGCGGTTGTCTCTTTCGGTTCCAGCAGGCAGACGATTCCGGCCACATCGCCTGGGACGCTGTGCGTGTAGCCCTCAAAGAGCCTCCGCAAGCGGTCCGCCTGCGGATTGCCGTGCTGGAGGATTTCGTCGCCCAGCGGCTGATCGATGCTGATCGTGGCCCGGACGCCGGGCACCGCCGCCAAGGCATCGCTGACCTTCGTGAGGCGCCGGAGGGCGCGGCCGTCGGGGTCGAACAAATGGTCGTCGGCATAGACGGCCAGGACGGTCTCGTTGCCGGCAAAGGTACGCTCCAGCTTGCGATAGGGCGTTAGCAGGGGATCGCCGGGAGCAAAAAAGTTCTCGATCGAGCGATCGAATTGGAGCTGCTCGGCCGCCGGATAGGCGATGGTCGCCAGACCGACGGCCAACAACATCAGCGGCAGCCGCCAGGCGATAAGGCGATGGATGAACCGCTCTTGGCCGCTCATCGAAAGGCTGCCTCGTACCCAGGCTCTGTCTGGGGGCCAAGAGAAGGAAAGATAGAAAGCGACGGCAAGTCGTGCGCACTCCAAAGGTCAGTCGAGAAGTAGAGTGACGGGGGCGTAGGGTTGCAGGGATATCTCAAGATGTCGGTCCTCGATCGTGATCGGCTCGCCCGTTGGTCTTCCGCGGAGATCGCACGGCCGGGCGGCGGCCGCCCGAAGCCCCGCGGGCAATTGTACCCGACAGGGGCCGGTCTGGCCCGACTGTTCCCACAGTCGCAGCAGCAAGCCTTTGCCGTTCGGATTGCGACCCAAGGCCGTGACGAGAATGCCCGGCCGCGACAACTGCACTCCGGCCTGCGTCGAGGCGAGATTCCCCGCCGGACCGTCGAACAGCACCGCCTCGGCCCGGCTGCGGGTTTCCCAGGAGGGCGCGATCAAGTCGGACGTCGCATCGCCTGCCGTTGCCGACCACAAACGAACCCGCGCGGACCAGGAACCTCCGATCCACTGCTGAAAGTTTGTTCCCCAGACGTTGTTGAACAGGTTGACGAAGACGACCGGTTCGCGCGGCGTCCATCGGCTTGTATAACGGAAAATGCCCGGCCGGCCAAGACTCACCAGTGGCGCGTCGGGCGAGCAAATGCCGACCGCCGCGCCGGCCGACCCGGCGACGGTCATTCCGGAATTGAGGCAGAATACGTCGTGGTTCGCGCCGGGAACGATGTCTTGAGCGGGATCGATCGGCGCAGCGAGCCTGCCCAACGAGAACGTCGGCTGCGGGACCGCCAAAGGCAGGCAGAGCCAGCCGGCTTCCGGCCACGTCTCCGGCGGCTTCTTCGTGACGCTCCACTCGAGATCGACAAATGGGCGGCCGGCATACAAGACAACGTCCAGTCGGATGGCATGGGGCGTTTTCGGATCGGGCGTTGCCGTCATTCTCGCCGTGACGGACACTTCGTTCTGGATCAGTTCGACGCTGAAGTTCTTCAGCGACGCCGCCGCATAGGGAGTCTGGCTGGCTGGCGGCATGTCGAGCCGGCTGAGGTGCGCGGCCCACCTCGGTTGGGATTTGCAGTAAGCCTTCAGGTACTGTTGATTGATGTCTTCGTCGAACCGCTCGTAGAGGTACTGACCGAGACCATACTTCGACGCCTTGTCGACCAGATCGCGGCCGGTCCGCTTGTCGACCAGCGACGCCACCGCGCCTCGCGCCGGATCGAGTTGGACGCGAAACTGCTTGTTCTCCAAGACGCCTTTCGTAGCGTCGGCAACCAGATCGCCGTCTCCGGCAGTTGTTTCCGCGGGTAGGTAGGTGCGGTATCCCAGGGGTGGCAATCCCCGGGCGATGAAACGAAGCTTGCCGCCGGCCCTCTCGACCGCCACCGGCTCGCCGCTGTCCGCATCCTTCAAGGCGGCGGGAATCGCTGCCGATTCCGGTGCCGAAACGATGTCGTCGCGACTCCAAGGCAGCGGATTGAAGACCACGATGCGAGAACCTTCGATCGCCACGGCCCGCGCCAGGCGATCGAGATTTGCCAGCAAAGCGGGAGCGACGAGTTCCTCGGCGTGGCGGATGTAAGCTCCGTGCTCCCGCCAGGATTCTTCCATCCAGGCGTACTTGCCGGCTTGGAGTTCTTTGCGCCAAGGATCACCGTAGAGCCGCTTGTCCAACGGCACGCTCGCGCCCCAGGTGTGTTCCCCGTAAAGCAGGCTCCCCTCGTAAGCGTCGCGAACGGTTGGCGCGGCCGACGGCACATCGGCGCCCCAGCAGGTCAGGAGCGTATTGAGCGATTCCAGGGCGACGATCTTCGGGCGGAGATTTCTGGCGATCTTCGTTTCCTGGGGCATCGCCATGATGCCGTGAATCCAGGTGTCGGGCATGTCACCGCGGACGATCGGCAAATCGGGTTTTTCGGCCAAAATGGCGTCGGCAAAGTCGGAAAGCCGACCCATCCGGATCTTGACGCCGGGCAGTTCTTTGGCGGCCTGATCCAATAGCGCCTGGACCTCCGCCGGCGTGGGCGGGCCGTGGTTGTCACCGGTGTGGATCAATGCCAGCCACGTCTTATGCGGCCAGCCTTTGGGCGGCCGCAAGCCGCTGCCGTAGCCGCTCGCCTCGTACATCGTCAACAACCGCGAACCATCCGGCCCTTCCCACCAGAACAGCAGTGGCACATCGGGCGATGCGCTGATCGAGTTGCAGCCGATGTGGAAGAAATCGACGCCAGCATTCTTCAGAACGGTCGGCACGGCCCAGACGTGCGAGGGAACATCGGTCATCTTGGCGTCGCGTGCCGGCGGCACTCCAAAGCTCCGCGAGAGTTCGCCGGAGAACCGCAATCCCCGCACGAGATCCTCCAGATCGAGTGACTCGGTGTGAAGGCTGCCCGGCAAAGCGTGCCAGACGAGACGGCCTTCGCGGATCGCCGCGTCAATCCGCTGGCGGCGGTCGGCGGCCTGGCCCGGCCAAAGGATCTGCGCCATCGGCCAGCCGGGCACGGTCCAAACGAATCGGTGCTCCGGCGGAAGCGGCCGGGAGTGGTCGCAGACATCGAGGGCTTTGTCGATCATCGTGGTCCGGTAACGGTCGACCACGTTGCGAGCAAGATCGGTGTAGCCGATGTCGAAGTGCGTCTTGAAGACAACGACAACCTGTTCGATAGGCGGCGACGGCTTCGCGGTGTTCTCCGCGGAAGCGACACTGAAACCAAGAGCGCAGAGCAGCGCAGTTGTCGCCAGAATTGACGGCGTGCGACGCATTGGTCAGCTCCTCGGGCAGGATTTCGCCGGCCAAGAGTAAGCGGGCGCAGGAAGGGGCCGGCTCCCCATTATGCCGGAGCCGTCGATGAGATTGCAAGGGAATCCGGGAACCGCTTGAATGCCAAGCGGCCGATCGGCTTCAAGCGTGCGAACGTTTCAATCCCTGAGGCACCGTGGAAGCCCGCGGCAAGGAGTGCGGGGCGTGGGCGACGGCACGGGCTTCGGGTCCGTCCAACCGCCGGAAGACCTGTGCGTAGCTGGCAAGCGGCTCAAACAACGCCTGGAGGGGTTGCGGCATTTTTTGGGTGTGCTCGGTCGCCAGAAAGCCGCCGGGACGAAGCGACTCGTGAAACATGCCGAATACCCGCCGCCGCTCCGCTTCATCGAAGTGTAGCAGGACGTTTTTGCAGACGGCGACGCTGAAGTCCTCGCGGATCGGTTTCAGCGAGAGGAGATCGTGTTGGACGAAAGTCACTTTTTCGCGAATCTCGTCCACCACCTGAACGTGGCCCGGCGCTCCGGCAGGTCGAAAATACCGCCGGCGAATCGGCTCGGGGATCCGCTTCACCTCTTGCTCCGGGTAGATGCCCGCGGCGATCTGGGGACCGAACTGCGTGTCGATGTCGCTGGCGTGGATGCGAACGTTGCGAAAGACGAAATCGGACATCACCTCTCTGAGCAACATGGCGAGCGTGAACGGCTCCGGTCCATGGGCACAGCCAGCGTCCCAGATGCGGATAAAGGCTTGTCCACGCAAACTGGGCAGGGCCTGCTCGAGAAGCAGTTCCAGGGTCTGCGAATCGCGAAAGAAATAGGTGAAGGCCATACGAGACTATAGCCCCAAAAGAAGACCTGCTTCTTGATGACGTGAATTCGCCAGACGGAATTCGATCCCCTGAAGTCAATGATCTTGGAACCGCCTAGGACGTAGAGACCGCGACGGAGAAACCGAAAAACGCTCGTCGCATAACCCAGACTGGGGGGTCGGAATGTGCCGGTATCGGACAATTGCAGGAAGCAGTGGGCAAGGTTCTTCGTATTGAGGTGGCCCGGCAGCCGAAAAACGCGCCATTTGGCATAGCAACCATCGGAGAAAATCCAGTATGATTGCGGCGCCCCAGGGGCGTTCACCATGGGCCAAGTCCGGCGAGGGCCACCAGCGTTGCCAGAATTCCAAAGAGAGCCAGCCAAATCCACCACGCCGGACGACCGACCCAAGGGCTTGTGGTGTGCGTGATGTAGGCGCCGCAGACAGGGCACTGCACGGCATCTTCGTAGATATCGTCGCCGCATTCGGGGCAAGATACCGTCTCGGAGAGTTCGTCGGAGTCGTCTTGCTCGTCGTCCCACTCGACCTCTTCGTAGCTGGTCACGTTTACCACCTAATCCCTATTTGAAGTACGGCAGCAGTATTGTATAAGCAGCGCGGCCCGCGGTTGTTTCGTCAAGGAGGACGAACATGAATTCGCTCAAGAACCTGTTTATCATCGCTGTTCTGGCGGCAGTTGCCTACGGGGTGTACGTCTCGCTGAACCAAAACAACCAGTCCACACCACCTCCGGGTGTGGCGGACGGGTGGGGAGGGCCGATCGACGTCCAGCTTCCGGGTACGACGATGGCACCTCCGTTCGACCCTACCGCGAATCTTCAAACGGGGCTAGTGGGACCGCCGCGCGGAGGCGATAGAGGCGCCGCTCCACCTTTTGTCGCAGAAAGCCCCGGTGACACGGCCGCTCAAGTTACCCCGCCCTACAGTCCAGACTCACCCTATGGGACTTCCCCAATGCCCAAGCCACCGGCTGCCGGGCCCAATGCATCGGGAACCGTGGCGGGAGTCAGCCCGGGCGAATTGCCGACAGGAACGGGAATGCCGGCATCGGAAGGGATCGGCCAGGCGCCGCCTCAGGCAGGCGCTGCATCGCAACCGGCCGCGCCGGACGAGGTCCGCGGGGAGTTCACGGCATTTATCGAGACCGCGCGAGCCAAACTGGATCAGGGGAAGCTCGAAGAAGTTCACCGGGTCTTGACTTCCTGGTACAACGATCCTCGCCTGACGGAGGCGGAATCGGCCCAGTTGACCGTCCTGCTCGACCAGATCGCCGGCACGGTGATCTACTCCCGCGGCCCGAATGAGTTCGCTGAGTCCTACGTTGTCAAGCCGGGCGATACGCTCCAGACCATCGCCGATTCCTGCGATGTTCCCTGGCAATTGCTGGCGAAAATCAATGGTATTGAAGATCCGCAGGGACTCCAAGAAGGGCAGTTGTTGAAAACCGTGCCCGGCCCGTTCGACGCCGTCATTGACTTGAACCGTCTGGAGCTGACCCTGATGGTCCAGGGCCACTATGCGGGCCGGTTTCCCATCGGGCTGGGGCAGGATCGCGAGGATCTGGAAGGGACTTACGAAGTCCGCGACAAGGTGGTCAATCCCACCTACTACGGTCGCGACGGCGTGATCGACGCCAATGATCCTCGCAACCCGCTGGGAGAGCGGTGGATCAAGCTGGACGACAAGGTCGGGATTCACGGCACGAACGACGCGGAGAATGTCGGCCGGACGCAGCCGCACGGCTCCATTTGCCTTGGAGATCGCGACATCGACGACGTCTTCGACATCTTGTCGACAAGATCGCGCGTCGTCATCAGGCGGTAGTGTAGACAATCAGCCAGTTCGTGGCGGCTGCTTGCGAAACGACTCAGCCGATCACGCTCTTCTCCGCCTGGAATTCCCGGTAGAAGTGCCGGATCTCGCTGGTGAACTTGCGTAGCTCCTTCTCGAGGGTTTCCGAAACTGCCTCGGCATCGTCCAGCGCGGCCTGCCTGCCCAGGCCCTCGAGGCGGTAGGCGTACTCGAAAACAGCATTGTCGCCGAAATAGCGGACGGCGCCTTTGAGAGTGTGCGCCGCCAAGGCCAGGGCCTTGCTGTTGCCATCGGCCAACGCCTGTCGAATGGCGTCCATCTGGCGGGGCGCTTCTTCAAGAACGGCCTCGACGAGTGTCTTGAGCAGATCCTCATCGCCGCCGACGGCGCGGAGCAACTCCGACCGATCCGGCAGATTCCGCGTCGGCAGCGGAGGCTGCGACGGTTCCGCCGGCGCCGGCGAACTGCCGAGCACCGATTCGAGCACTTCAAAAAGGTGCTGCGCCCGGAAAGGCTTGGCGATGTATTCGTCCATGCCGGCAGCCAGGCAACGTTCGCGGTCGCCCTTCATGGCGTGCGCGGTCATCGCGATGATCGGCAGATGCGCGCCGGTGGCCTTCTCTCTGGTGCGAATCGCCGCCGTCGCCTCCAACCCGTCCATCTCTGGCATCTGAACGTCCATGAACACCAGATCGAACGGTTGGGCCTGCAACAAGGCGAGCGCTTCGCGGCCATTTGCCGCCACGGTGACGGTGTGGCCGTGTTTCGCCAGCAATGCGGAAGCCAGTTTCTGATTGACCAGGCTGTCTTCGGCGAGAAGGATCCGCAAGGGCCGAACCCCGCCGGAACGCTCGGCGGCCGGCGGCTGCCGGCCGTTGTCCTCGACCGAAGCGCCGGTGGCCACCAGGATGGCGTCCCTGAGTTCCGCACAGCTCACCGGTTTCAACACGCAGGTGGAAACCCCCAACTCGTCGCATCGCGCGGCATGGCTGCGGCTGTCGAGGCACGTGATCATCATGATTACGCCCGGCGAATCGCCATCCAACGCATGGATCCGCTCAGCCAGAGTGAATCCATCCATTTCGGGCATCTCCGCATCGCAGACCACCAAGTCGAATGGCTCCTCCGATCGACGTGCCTCGCCAATCACCTGGATCGCATCGGCGCCGCAGGTCGCCGCGGATGTGGTCAGCCCCCAGCCGCGCAGGGTTCCTTCGATAATCTCGCGACTCGTGAAATTGTCGTCAACCACCAGCACCCGAAGCTCGCGAAGCGCAGGCGGCAAGGTTACCTCCCCCTCGGCAGGTTCGTCGGCCAATTGGAAGCGAGCGGTGAAATGGAACGTGGTGCCGCGTCCCAACTCGCTTTCCATCCAGACCTTTCCTTTCATGTATTCGACAAGGCGGGAAACAATGGCCAAACCGAGTCCGGTTCCACCGCGTCGGCGGGCCGAGGAGTTGTCGGCCTGTTCGAATGCCTCGAAAATCAAGGCCTGCTTTTCGTCGGGGATGCCGATTCCGGTGTCGCGCAGCGCAAAGTGCAGCAAGGTGGAGTTTTCCGACCGTTCGCGGCAATCGACCGTGAGTTCAATCTCGCCCGACTCGGTAAACTTGATCGCATTGCCGACCAGATTGGTCACGACCTGCCGGAGGCGGGCGGCATCGCCGACCAGGCCGCAGGGGACGTCCGGTGCGATGCGATAAGCCAATTCCAAACCCTGGCTGTGGGCGCGCACGGCCAAGGACTTCATCGTGTTGCCGATGCTCTCGGCGAGGTGGAAGTCCTCGTGGTCCAGTTGGAGCTTGCCCGCCTCGATCTTGGAGAAATCCAGGACGTCGTCGATCACCGACAGCAAGGCGTCCGCCGATTCCCGCACGATGGTGAGATAGTCCCGCTGTTGAGGCGAAAGGGATGTGTCGAGTACGAGTTCGGACATTCCGATAATGGCGTTCATCGGAGTGCGAATTTCGTGGCTCATGTTGGCAAGAAAGATGCTCTTGGCCTGACTCGCCGCCTCGGCGGCTTCCTTGGCCGAGCGCAGCTCCATTTCCCACTGCTTGCGATCGCTGATGTCGCGGAGAAAGAAGATAAAAACCGGCTCCCCGTGAATGCGGCTGACGGTCATCGCCGATTCCATGGGAAAGGTCCGCCCGTCGCCTCGCAGCCCGAGCATCTCGACGCGGGCGCCGATCATCGACCCTTCGGCGCTGGCGAAATGCCGCTCGACGCGGTCCCGGGCGAGCCGGCTCTGGCTCGCGGCGAAAAGGACGTCCTCGGCGCGCTTGCCCAGCACCTCGTTTGCTCGCCGCTTGAAGGTTCGCTCGGCCGCCTGATTGAACACGACGATCGCCCCCTCGTGATTGACGGTGACGATCGGGTCCAGCGAGGCTTCCAGGATGGCCTTCGTATGCCTTTCGCTTTCGCGGGCCCGCTGACGGTCGCTGATGTCGCGGTGGATCAGCGCCAAGCAGATCGGATTGCCGCTGCGCGGATTCTTCACCAGAAAAACATTCATCGCCACGCCGAACGCCTCGTCGTTCTGGAAGTGGCGCAACTGTCCTTCGCCCGACCAGCGGCCCGTCTTTCTCAACTCCGGGTACCCGACACGGCGAAGCCGTTCAAAGGTCTCATCCACATAGTATTGCTGCAAGCGAGTTTTCCTCGGATCCGCGTCCGGTGCCATTCCCAGCAGACGCCGGGCGCTGCCGTTGACGAAAAACGGCACCGACTGCAAGGATGCCAGGCAGACGAAATCGCTGCTCTCTTCGAAAAGTCTGCCGAGGAGTTCCTGGACTTCACTCACAGCCCACCTCCGGACCGACCGCCGTTGTCCCGGGAGGCGCGAAGAATTTCGTGCGCTCTCGCCTGGTTGTCGTGCGGACGGGCACAATCGGCGAATGCCGGATCCACGAATGACGCTTACCCGTCCTTCACTCGACCAGTTGCGGTCAGGGGTACGCTACTAGTGTACGCCGCGACTTCCCCTTCCCGCAAGTATTCGTCTCCGTTTCCACCCCGCCCGCGTGGCATGGGCCCCTCGGGATCCACATATTCGTGCCAAGTACGTCGGCACTCCCAACCTGATTGAGGGGCAGGCGGAATATCTGGCTCTGCGCTGGCATCAGGCGGGAAAGCCTGACGTACATTCATAAGTCCAGGCTTGTACGAGAAAGCAACATCGTGACCGACATCCGCGAAATTCACGACATCGACGAACTCGACACAGTACGAGGCGAGTGGGGCGAACTGCTTCAAAGGACTCCCGGCGCGTCCTTCTTCCAGTCGCTCCCATGGCTCCAGTCGTATTGGCGGTGTTTCGGGCGAGATCAGAGATTGCGAGTGATGATCGCGTCGGACCGCGACGGGATCTCCGGCATCCTTCCCTTGGTCGTTCGGGCCGAGCGCACGAAGCTCGGCCGGCTGAAGTTCCTCACCTATCCTCTGGACTATTGGGGATCGTTTTACGGCCCCATTGGCCCGAGACCTGCCGAAACCCTCACGGCGGGATTCTCGCACATAATGCGAGCCGGGCGCGACTGGGACGTGTTCGAGCCTCGCTGGACCGGGGCGGATAAGGAGGATTGCCGGAGAGTCGAAGCGGCACTCGGGGCTAATGGCTTACGCGCGCACCGAACCGTGTTGGACACGACCGCGGTTATCGATCTCGCCGGTTCCTGGGAGGAGTATCTGGCTCGGAAGACCAGTAAGTGGCGAAACAATTTCGCGCGGTGGCACCGCAAGCTTGGCGAGATGGGAGAATTGACCTTTCTTCGATACCGCCCGCGCGGAGCCGGTCATCACGACGCCGATCCCCGCTGGGATCTCTATGCCGATTGCCTCGAAGTTGCGCGGGCGAGTTGGCAGGGAACGTCCTCCAGCGGCACAACATTGACGCATGACTCGGTAGCCGTCTTCCTCAAAGATGCCCACGCGGCTGCCGCGGACTGCGGCGCACTTGACGTGAACTTGCTCTACCTCGACCGCCGGCCGATCGCCTTCGCTTACAACTACTGTTTTCACGGCAATGTTTTCGGGCTGCGGGTCGGCTATGACGCGTCGGTATCACGAACCGGCGTCGGCAATGTGCTCTATACCTATGCGATCGAAGACTCCTTCCGCCGCGGCGACCGACTCTACGATCTGGGGCCCGGATCTCTGGAATGCAAGCGGCACTTTCAAACGGCTCTCCTGCCCATCTACCGCTACAGCCATGTTCCCACCCTTGCGATGCGGGCTCTGCCTCTACGGTGGAAACGGTATTTCGACAGCCATGCCCTCACCCCGTTTACCGCCGCTGGCGTTGCACCATGACTGCGGTATGAACAACAGGTAGGCTGCAAACCTGCCCAATGCTCTCCGATATTCCGGCGGATGTTCGAAACTTAGAGCCTATCCCAAAACCGCCGGGGACTGGCTCATTTTGCGGAGTCTTCGGAGCAAAATGTGCCTGTCCCCCTCTCCGCCAAGGTTTTGGGATAGGCTCTTAGACTGTAAGTGCGGCAGCCCGGGAAAGGGGACTCGTTCCGTCGCAAATGGAGGTTTTCCGCGAGATTGGAGGTTGCCACGACGGAGCCGGTCCCCTTCTTCTCGAGGTTTTGGGATAGGCTCTAAGTGTTCCGGGGCCACAGGCTTGCCCCCGGAGAGAGTTTCGTGGAAAATGCTCAGACGGCGAACGTGGAATTGAAAGGGGACATTCGACAGGAAAGGCGTAGACGATCATGAAACGGCGCGAGTTCATCCAGGCGGGTTTCGCGGCGGCGTCGCTGGCGGCAATCCAATTGAGGGCCTTTGCGGCGGAGAAGGAAGAGAGACCGCGGGTCGGATTGATCGGATGCGGATGGTACGGCAAGACGGATCTGTTCCACCTGATCCAAGTGGCGCCGGTCGAGGTGGTTGGTCTGTGCGACGTCGACCGCCGCATGGTCGCCGAGGCTGCCGAACTCGTGGCCGGGCGCCAGTCGTCCAAGAAAGCTCCGCCCACCTACGGCGATTTCCGGAAGCTTCTCTCCGAACAGAGCCCGGACATCGTGCTCGTCGGCACTCCCGACCATTGGCACTGCCTTCCTGCCGTGGCGGCCTGCCAGGCCGGGGCGGATGTTTACGTCCAAAAGCCCATCAGCTACGACGTGGTCGAAGGGCAGGCCATGGTGGCCGCCGCGCGGAAGCACGGTCGCACCGTCCAGGTCGGTCTGCAGCGGCGGAGCACTCCCCATTTGCTGGAAGCCCGCGATCGTTATCTCCGCACCGGCAAGCTGGGAAAAGTCGCTTACGTCGACATCCACAGCTACTACGGCGGGCCGCGAGATTTTCCGCCCACCGAGCAGCCGCCGGAATATCTCGATTGGGAGACCTATGTCGGGCCGGCGACCTGGCGCGACTACAATCCGGGGATCCATCCGCGGAGTTGGCGGGCCTGCCGCGAGTTCAGCAACGGCCAGACCGGTGACCTCTGTGTCCACTTCTTCGACGCGGTCCGCTACCTCCTGGAACTTGGTTGGCCCAAGCAAATCGCGGCCAGTGGCGGGATTCTCATGCGAAGCCCGGACTCGAACATCAACACCCACGATACGCAAACGGCGTTGTTCGACTACGGCGACGTTCAGGTTGTTTGGAATCAGCGCAACTGGGGCCAGAATCCCGACCCGGACTATCCCTGGGGCGCCACGCTCTACGGCGACAAAGGAACGCTCAAGCTGAGCATCCGCTCGTATGACTTCATTCCCAAGGGGAACGGGACGGCGGAGCACGGCGACTTCCTCGACGAAAGCGAGAAGTACCCGGAGGATCTGCAGCATAAGCAGACGGAGATCTTCGCGGCGCCCGCCACCCGCCGGCACATGCAAAACTTCCTCGCCGCTCGTCGCGAGCGAGTGCGGCCCGTGGCCGACATCGAGCAGGGCCATATTTCTTCAGCGTGCTGCATCCTCGCCAACCTGTCGATGGACCTGGGGCGAGGTCTGCGGTGGGACAGCGAAAAGGGCCGCGTCATCGACGATGATGACGCCAATCAACGGCTCGCGCGTGCCTATCGGGGCGAGTGGAAGCACCCGACTCCGGAGACTGTGTAGAAGGTCTGCCGCGCGAGATTCCCTGAACACTTCCTTGTCCGTGTGTCTCTATCCGTGGGCGCTTCTGCTATTCCTGCACACGGATAGAGGCACACGGATACATGGAGGCAATCCGCTCCTGCAGCGCTGCGTCGAGTTGTTGGGGAGCGCGGTCGCCAGCTTCCGATGCGCGCTGGGCACCGAGACAATTCAATTCCCGACAACCGCCTGGCTGTTCAACGGCCGGTGGGAGCGGAAACGTGCGGATGTGTTTGATCTTGAGTTCCGAGAACGCGCGGCCCTTGCGTGGCTCGATCGTGCGAAAATACCAGGTCATCAGAGGGCTGTTCAAAAGCGAGGCCAGGCCGTGCAAGTCCAGCGAACAAGCTCCTTTGGAAAACAGAATAAAGAAGTTGTTGCTGGCGTAGTATCCCTTCTCGTCCACCGCCGCCAAGACGTGATCGCCGGTGCGCCGCACGAGAACCTTGGGACGTTCGTGCCAGGCGGCATGGCCGAGGTTGGCGTATTTTCCGGTCGTGCGCGTTTTGGGCGCGGCCGCCAGCCGCAGGTAGCGTCCCTGCCATTGCAGCCGGTAGCGGGCGATTTCATCCCGGCCGAAGTACATCGGCCGGCATGAGTCATCCCGCCGCGAGTCGACGAACAATTCCGACCGCATGTTGCCGCTATGAACGCCCTCGTGGACTTCGAAGAAATCGCCGATCCTCGGCAGCGATTCCAGAGATTTCAGCACGGTTCGTTTCTCGCGCGTCAGGTGCAAGTTGAAGACATACCGCGGGTTGCCTAGAAAATCCGCTTGGGGAATCCGGTGCTCGAGCGGTTCGGCCGGATCGTCCACCCGCACGCGGATCCGGTGTTCCTCGGCGACCGCTTCGCGCCGGCCGAGCACCGTGACGGCGTCGATGACCGCGTCCTCAAAGGCCATGCCCCACCACCGAACGTCGGTCAGCGCTAAATGGTCGAGCATGAAACGGCGAGTATCCGGGTAATCCTTCAGCAAGACGATATCCGGCAGGACCATGCCGCAGAATCCACCGGGCCGCACAAGCCGGATGCCCCTTTCGACGAACGGTCGAAAGAGGTCGAAGATACCGGATAAAGACTGGTACTTCTCGCGCAGGAAACGTTTCCCGTCTTCGTCGAGAAGAAGACTCTTCTGCCCCCAGGGCGGATTGCCAATCACGGCGTCGAATCCGCCGCACTCGGCGATCTGCCGAAATTCGTTCCACCAGTCGAACTGGCGGCCCCGCGGATGGTCGCTCATCGGAGACCTATCCGTCCGTTCGCTGTCGGAGAAGTCGGAACCAACGATCGCGTCGCCGCACTTGATGTTGCCGGCCAGATTAGGCAGGGGTCGGGGAAGGCGTGGACAAGCCTGTTTTGCGTCCGGATCGTCCGACTGATTCTCGTGCAACTGCAACACCAGCGATAGTTTCGTGATCTCAACTGCGTGCGGGTCGATATCGACTCCGAAAATACTGTCCATCAGGATCCGTTCGCGGTGCATCGCGGCCAGCCGCCACTGGCCGTCAACTCCGCGATAAAGTGGCGGAGCGGCGCCGCGGGCATGTCGTTCCGCCCCGTCGGCCACGTACCAGTCGCGATGCCAATCGAGCAGATATCGATAGGCGGCGATGAGAAAATACCCCGAACCGCAGGCCGGGTCGAGAATGCGAAGGCAGGACGCTTCATGGCGCGACGTTTGAGCGAGCAACATGCCCACGGTGTTGTTGACCACGTACTCGACGATTGCAGCGGGGGTGTAATACACTCCACTCCCCTTGCGAAGTCCCGACTTCCTTTTCGCCGGCGTCTTTCCGCCCTTGGTGAGCCGGCCGCTCCTGCCCAGGAAGTCTTCGTGCATTGGGCCCAGGAAATCGACGGAGAGGGCCGCGAGCGAGGCCGAGTTCTTCGGATCGCAGAGGCGAGCCACGATTCTACGAAGGGGCTCATCATCGATGGGTGGTCCACCAATGGATTGGCCCGGCTCGCGCTGCAGACCGAAAGTGAAGAGGTCAGAGTGATACCGCTTGCCGCAACGCCGGAACATCGCCTGCAATCGGCTGTAGAGGTTCGGGCAGTCGAGAGTGCTTTGGAGCCGATCCCGAGGCTCGAATCCGCGATTTTCTAGAAATCGCAGAAGGAGCAGACTCTCGATGATTCGCTGCGCGGCGACGTCGAGTTCCCGAAAAGGGAGCTTAGTGATCTTCAGCGCCAGGTGGTGTATCAATTCGTCGCGCCAGGTCTCGATCTCCTCGGAGAGCGCGGCGGCGATGTCGGTCATGCGAGAGATTCCTTTCAATGGCCGGCAACCATTATAAGGCCGGCACAAGGGGCGAAACAGTCCCCGCGTGGTCGTTTCCTTGAATTGCTCATCGTGCTATCATGGCGTGAAAGCCTGCCGCGTTTTTTTTGGTTCTTCCGGGTTTCTTGTGGATAAAGACAGTGCATAACGGGTCCGTTGGAATGTCGTCAGCCAGCGCGTCCCTGCGTCTGCCGATGGTGCGGCGACCTCGCATGGCTCGGGAAACCCGTGAACAGAGAAGAGGCACCGGTATTGTTGTGCGGAGTACCGGTGCCTCTTCTCTGTTCCGCGTCTTGCAGC
>JAAYEH010000465.1 GCA_012728855.1 Rhodopirellula sp.
AGGCATACTGGCCGCTCGTCGGCGCCGCCCACGCGATCCGCCCCGTCCCGTCGATCGAGATGTCGTAGGAAGCATTGGGCAGCGGCTCTCCCGACTCGGTGAGCAACTGGTAAACGAGCGCATGCCCCTCCGGATCGCCGGCCAAGACCTCGAAGGCAAAAGCTTCCCCGGCGCGCCAGCTTTTCGGGAACGTCGACTCGATCGTGGGCGGCCGGTTGACGCCGCCAACGGTCAGCGTGAAGGGCTGGACGTCGCCGGCGCCGGTGGGGTCGACCACGAGGATCCGAACGTCGACCGATTGACCGATGAGGCTTGCCTCGGGCGTCCAGGTGACGCGGCCGGTATCCTCGTCGATGTGCATGCCTTGAGGCTTGCTGTCCAAGAACCACCGCAGCCCAGCGCTCGCGCCGACCGTCGCGTGCGCCTCATAGACCAACTCCTGTCCGGCCGTGGCGCCCGTGGGAGGCGTCGAATCGACCGTCAGTGCAACGGGCTGAAAGTCCTCCGGTCTGCGAACCAGAAGCGTGAAATCAAACGGCGCCACGGCCGGCGTCTCCGGCCGCCCGTCATCCACCGTCAATTGCAAGGCATACCCGATTCCTCCTCCTCCGATATCGCCCGCCTGCTCCAGCGTCGGCGTCCAGGTGATCAGGCCGGCGGGGTTGATGGCGATGCCCGTGGGAAGATCCGCTCCGGGTTCGGCGGCCTCGAGCGTGAAGGTGAGCGAGACGCCCGGCGGGCATTCCGCGCTCATCTGGAAACGGAATTCGCGTCCCGCCGGGATGGCGATCGAGCCGCCCGGTCCGACGACGGGAAAATCCTCGGCGTCGTACACGGGCAGCGTAATCGTAAGCCTCGCCCAGCCGCCGTGATGATCGTCGACCTCGACCTGAATGGGCACTTGGCTGCCGACCGGCGCCGGATCGTCCCAGGTGAGCGTCCACAGGTCGCTTCCCGGCACGTGCTCGAAGTACAGGCCCGCCGCGATCGCCTGCGAGTTGAGCGTCACATCGAGTTCGTCGCTCGGATTCGGATCGGTGATCGTGAGATCATAATGGAAAGGCATTCCCAGGAAGGCCGGCCAGGTGGCGCCGGCCTGGATACGCGGATTGGCATTGCCCACGACGTGAATCGGATAGGTGACCGTCGTGGCCGCGCCGTGTTCGTCCGTGGCCCGGATGGCGATCTCAAACTCTCCGCCGACCGTCGGTATCCAGCGGATACGGCCGGCCGCGTCGATGTTGGCTTGCGTGAACCCGGGGGCCGTGGTCGACTCGGACACGACCTCGAAGCCGGCGATGGCGTGGCCGTTGGGATCCTGGACGTCGAGTGGGAAGTCGAAGAGGCAGTCCTTGATCATCGGGCCGAGGCTTTGCGTACGGAACTCCGGCGGATCGTTGGGCGGCAAGGCGGTGGTCACCGGCAGGTAGAACCCCTGGATCATGGCATTCACCCAACCCGGCTCGCCCACCTCGATGGCAACCCAGTCCCCGGTGTCCGAAGGCGATTCCGGAACCCAAGTGACCCTGGCGTAACGTCCCCGCTCAAGATCGTCGTCGATCAC
>JAAYEH010000466.1 GCA_012728855.1 Rhodopirellula sp.
ACGGTTCGGCGAGGTGCCTGTCCCCGTTTTTGAACCAGGCCGAAACTATCGGGTTGCTGCTGACGTACACGGTGGTTCCGCCTACCCTAACTCGTACCCGGCGCGTCTTGGCCGATCGAGATAGCGGTTGGCTTCGTCATCGCCGGGGAAGATCTCTTTCTCCGGATCCCAGATGAGCTTGCGGCCGACCCAGCGGGCGATGTTGCCCAAGTGGCAGACGATCGCCGATCGATGGCCGATCTCGACGTCGGCGATCGGTTTTTCTCGCGACTTGATGGCGTCGAACCAGTTCTGGATGTGGTTGTCGATCACCGGCAGGCGGATCTTCAGGCTGTCGGCGGACACCTTGGCCAGATCCTCCGGGTTGCTGTCGACCGTATTGTTGCCGATGCGGATCTTGCCGTGTTCGCCGATGAACTCGCCGCCGGCGGCGGGACCGTTGTCGGTCAGTTCGATCGTCACGCCGTTGGCGTAGCGCATCGAGACATGGCGGCCCTGGCTCATGGCCCGATCGCCACGACTGCGGCTCTCCGGCTTGTCGTAAACCAGAGGCTCGAGCTTACCCCCCTCGCTCCAAATCTCGACCGGCCCGGTGTGGTCCATCTCCAAGGCCCATTGGATCTGGTCGAATCCGTGCGCCCCCGTCCCGGTCATTTCACCGCCGGACCAGGGGCGGAACGAAATCCAGCCGGGATTCGAGCGTTGCACAAAAATGTCGGGGTGGAACGGGACGGGCTCGGTCATGCCGCACCAGCGATCCCAATCCAGCCCCTGCGGAACCGGCTCGCCCGGCAGACCGCACTCCCAAGGGCTCGGGTAGTTGAGAATGCAAACGGTGTGGATCTTGCCGGCCACGCCATTGCGGACCAACTCGCAGCCAAGGCGGTGGCCCGCCATCGAGCGTCGCTGGCTGCCGGTCTGCAGCACGCGGCCGTGTTTTCGCACCGTATCGACCAGCACCCGGCCTTCCCGGATGGTAAGACTGAGCGGCTTTTCCAAGTAGACGTCTTTGCCGGCCTGGCAGGCGTGGATGCTCGGCAAGACATGCCAGTGGTCGGGCGTGGCCACGAATACCGCATCGATATCGCCGCACTCCAGCATTTCGCGATAGTCCTGATACGCGCGGCAATTCCGCTTCTTCGCCACCGCTTCGGCCCGATTCCGGTCGAGATCGGCCGCTGCCACGATCCGGCCCTCCGCGGGCAGCCCCATCAACTGGTTCGCGCGACGTCCGGCGCCGATATATCCCACGCCGATCCGGTCATTCGCCCCCGGCTGTCCCGGCGCGGCGAGGGCGGTCGAGGGGACGAAGCAGGGCGCCGCCAGGCTGCCGGCGGCCAGGGCGGTCGTTCGTTGCAGAAAGCGGCGTCGGTCGAGTCTCGGACGGAGCATCGGGGCGTTCCTCCGGAAGAGATACGGCAGTGCTTGAGCGTGCGAGGGTCATTGTGAACGGCGCTGCGATGATGGTCAAGAGTGGAGAGTGGAGAACCAGGCATGGGAACAAGAACAGGGCCGAGCAGATCAATCGCTGAAGTTTCCCATAGGCGCGGTGGCGGCGGGGGGGGCATCGCGGTCACCCGATGGGCGGCCAGCGAATCTCGCGCCATTTACTGTACATACGTATCCATCGTGCTAGAATGGGAGCAGCTTCGCCTGAACAAATCGCAACAGGAGCACCGGTCATGTCACGCATGTGCGACTTTCGTGAAGGTTCTCGTGGCAGGCGGGAAGAACGGCCGAGGCGTGTGGTGCAGGTGGCGACGTACGCCAACGGGCGTCCGTACACTCCCGCGCGCGGTCGTTATACGGAGCGTACGGCGGTGGAGGATTGCCACGCCATGATTCACAGAAAACAACCACCGTACAAGGTGGAAGAGTTACGGGCGAGAATCAGAGAAGCGGAAGCACAACGACTAAGCGGTCAGTAGAACAGTGGAGTTCGCAATGGCACTACTAGACCAACAACGCATGGCGGCAGGGAGAGGTCGCCGCCTGATGGCTCCGGCCGGGAGAAGTTGGTACGATAACCGATGGGGGAAACTCGAATGAACCGGCAGGCGCGGCGTCCGCCGTGCAGACCGTTGGCTGGAAATGCGGTATGACTGATTGGAGCAGACTCGTGGCATGCCCGGAGTGCAGCGCGGGAAACCCGTGCGCCGACGATCGGGCCGGGTCGCCCCGGGTGAGCAATCACCCGGGGCGACCCGGCCCAACACCGTTCGAGCAGCAGATTGGACTGCCGGCGGCGGATCCAAAGAATCGGCACGTTGAGCTTCCGGCAAAGGTCGATTGTGGCATCGTGAAGCGATTGACTCGACACGGTTGCCCACAGGTCGAGTTGGTTGCCCGTAATCATCGTTTGAGAAGCAACTGTCCGCCGCAAGCGGGAAGCTTACGCCACTTGTTTTTGGAACGATGTTAAGGCCACGTTCGAGACAACGGTAGGTGTTCTTCACCGGCCGATTTCGCGCTGGTCGAGGACCGCCCGGGCATGGCGGGCGAGGTGGCCGCGAAGGTCGCTTGCGTAGGCCCGAAGCGTCGTTTCGCCAATCCCTTCATGATCGCCGAGGCGATAGAGCGCGCGAGCCAGAAACAACTCGCGGAGCGAGTCACGGCGCGAGTGGACGGCATTGACGTAGCGGGCATACTCGGCGTCGTGGGCCTTGGCGGCGGCGATCGTGTCGTGGACATGCCCCGACATGCCCGGTCTGCCGAGAAGTGCCGCCAGGACCGGGGCAGCGGCGCGGTCTCCCAGCCGCTCCAGGGCCATGGCTACGGCACGATGATGGGAAAAGGCCGACTGGGAATCCAACAGGGCCGCCAGCTTCAGGATCGCCGGCACCGCCTCGCGGGCTGCAGCCATTCCCAGGGCGACGACCGCTTTGTCCAGGTGACTCAGTGCGTCGCCGGATTGCCCCATGCCCCAGTAGTCCCACCCCTCGTCCCACTGTTCCGCGATGCGAACCCGCTGGAGGATCGGATCGACGCCGGTGGCGTCGCCGAAGAGCATCGCCAACATCACGGCGTAGACGTAGCGCTGCCGGCCCTCGCTCGACTCGTACGCCTCGCGCAACATTGGCAGCGACTCTTCGCGGTGCAAGGTGACGATCGCCGCGGCGCGGTAGTTCTCGGGAGCCTCGCGGACCGCTCGGGCGATTTCCTCGGAGGACATGGGGAGCGAGTCGCCTTGTCCGAGAACCTCCTCGGGCAGATAGCCCATTCCGATGAGCTTCCGCTGCACGGTTCGAATATCGATCGCGCGGAGCGGCGACCCTGCCCGCGAGGCGATCGCCGCGGCCAAACCGGCGGCATAACCCTGGTTCTGGATACATGCCTGCATCCGTACCAGCGGCACGGCGTCGCGATGCATGCTGATTCCCAGGCCGGTGACCAGCAGCCCCTCCAGTCCCTTAGGAAGCAAGCAGCGATAAGGAATATTCACGAGAAAGGCGCCGCCCATCGGCTTGGTTTCCAGCATGAGGTAGGGATCCACCGTGTAGCCGTGCGAGTCGTAGTCGCTGCGGGCCTGGCTGATCGTGTCGCCATAGGTTCGGCCGATCGCCTGATCGAGGATGGTCATCGAGAAGTCGCCCACGATCCGCCGGCGTTCGCGGGTGTCGACGAGTTGCCCTTGGTCGAAAGCCTCCGGGTATTTCTGTTTCGAGTAGACGAACGTGTGCCACAGGTCGACCATGTCGGTCTCGTCGACGATGGTGAAGTCGGTGTTGGTGTAGGCCGCGCCGAGCCGCCGCGGCGGAAGGCCCGTCCCCTGCATGCCGAACTCGCGGGCGTCGGTGTAGTCGGTCCGGGCGTCGGCCGCTGCGGCAACGTCGGCATTGCCCGTGGAATCGATCACTACGTCGGCCAGCACCACGCCGCGCCCTTGGGGTGTCGCCACCACGGCGCCCACCACGCGGTCGCCCTCGACCACCGCGCCGCAGCCGATGGCGCCGAACCAGATATCGGCCCCGTCGTCCAACAGCGTCTGGCGCCACCATTGAGCGCGCTGCTCCGGCCACCACGAGTTGCCTCCCGGGATCGTGGCGGTAAACCCGCCGCGATTCCCGCTGTGATAACGGCTGATGTACCCGGCGGTTCCCACGCCGCCGAGCATGTGCAGATATTCGACGACGAGCACCTTGGCTCCCTCGCGGGCTGCACCGATGCCCGCCGGCGCTCCGCCGGTGCCCCCGCCGATCACCACCACGTCGTAGCGGCCGAGCACGGGCAAGTTGCGAGCCTCCTGGGGAATGGTCGGCAATTTCTGAACGGGCCGCACGCCGACAAGCGTCTCGCAGACCTCGCCCGCCGCGGTTGACGCTGCGGCCACTTCACCCGGCAGACGCACGCCCGCCGGCTTACCGGCAATCGTCGCTTCCTCGGCCGCGGCGGTGCCGATCCGCGCGCCCATGTCGATCAGATCCAGTGGCCGCATTAGTTGCGCGGCGCGAGCACGGCTGATGTCGGCCGCACCGCCGAGCAGGTAGAGCCGGTTCACGCCCTCCGGCCGGAATGCATCCAGCGGCAGTGCCTCGACTGCCAGGCCATCGCCCGCGACCGACTGCCGGCCGTGCATCGCATCGGGCGGCACCTGGAAGAGGCGGTCGGCAGTGACGCGCTGATCGCTGTGATAGGTGAGCGAGCGGGCAAGCTGATCAGCGGCGGCAAATGAGGCGAAGCTGCCGTCGGGCATGGCGATATCCAGCGTGTACTCGATCGTCTTGAAGAAGCGGTCGCTTCCCTGGAGCACGGGACCGCGACGGTTCCCGTAGCGAGCGGCGTGGCCGCGGAGCGGCGAGTCGCCGATGCAAATCTCACACCACCCCGGGAAGCCGCAGACGCAGGCGTAGGCCATGAACCCCGGCGGGATTACCCGCGCGGAGCCGTTTTCCAACTCCACAGGATCGCCGCCGACAACCATGCGCCGGAATGTGTGCGTGCCGGCCGGGTAGTCGCGGAAGCGTGCCCCGGCAAGACGGGCTACTGTGCCGCGATCGGTGGCGTCGACAATCACGCGGGCGAGTACCGCCTGGCGGCCGGCGCGGTTGGCCATCACAATGCCCGCCGGGGCGCCGCCGGCGTCGCGCAAGACGTCGGTCGGAAGGCAGCTAAAGAGAAACTCCACACCCGCGTCGAGCAGGGCGTCTTCCAGCGTCTTTTTCACGTGCAGTGGGCGGGGCGGCTGCGGCAGAGTGGCTGCCTTCTCGTCGGCAGCTCCCAACACCTCGATCTCGCCCAGCAGGATGCGATCGCACTGGGGAGGCTTTTTCAGCACGAATCGGACATAGCGTGTGGTTGCCTCGACCGGGGCGGTCAGAATGGAGAGACCCTGACTTGGCCCCAGTTCCCCGGCCAATTCGGCGACCGGCTTCCACGACTGCTTGTCTTCGCTCACCGACACGACCACGCTCTCGACGTTGAAGCCGCCCCCGCCCGAAGTGGTTTCGTCGCGCCGGTAAACGACGACGCGAACCGCGTCGATCTCTTCGGCCTTGCCCAGGTCGGCGTCGATGGTCACACTGCCGTCGTACTGAACACTCTCCTGAGAGGCATCTCCCCAGACGCCGTTCGTCAGGCGGCTGGGGGGATCGGTGTCGCGGTGCCGAACGCTGCTCGGGATACTCGACGCATAGCTCAGAGGAAGACGCTTGCGGGGCAGCTCGATGGCGGTGTCTACCGGATCGTTGAAGATCGCCTTAGCCAAGGGTGCGGTCGGCACCTCCCCCTCTTCCAGCGAGAGCCGCAGCGTAGCCGTCATGTCGTCGCCGAGGTACGGGTAAGGGGCGGCGAGGAAGACCCTCGCCCCGGCTTCCGCCGCCGCGACGGCCGCCGAAACTGCCCCGGTGCCACCGCCGAGGACCACCACATCGACGTCGTAGGCCACAGGGATCTCGCGGGCCGACTCGCGCACCACCGTCGCGTCGGCCGCGAACAATCCGGCGTCGAGCACCATCAAGACCGCAGCCGTTCGGAGAAAGCTCGTGGGAAGTGTTCGTATCATGGGTTGCTCCAACAGAACCAATCAATTCGGCCCGCCGCGCGGCGTGGCTATCCTCCTCGATAAACCCTCGCCAGGCGAAGCTCGTCTCTCCGCGCGCCGGTCGCCGGATCGAGGAAATCCTTCGCACCGAAGCCGACCAGAAGCTCGCCCGGGGCGACTTCCACCACATCGGTGTAGCCGGAATACGGCGTCAGGTCGACCGGCGTGGGATCGGTCCAGGTACGGCCGCCGTCACGGCTGAAGACAAGCATCGCGCCGGGACGGCCGTAACTCATTACCACCATCCCATCACCAAGGACGGCGAGGCTGGGGAAAGCCCCTTCCACGCCCGTCCGCTGCGGCCGCGACCAGGTGCGTCCTTCGTCGCCGCTGACGGTCCACATGATCGGGTTGTCCTGGCAGGCGACATCCTTTTCGTTTCCGGTGCGGAGCACGGCCAGGAGTTCACCGCTGGGCAGTCGCCGCATGGAGCCCTCGTTGTAGCCCTCGCTGCCGAGGTGCTCGTAGCCGATCGTGGTAAGATATCGCCACGTCGCTCCGCCGTCGTCCGACTCGCAAAGGTAGCTTCGCGAATAGGGACGGCCGCGGCCATACGGGCAGAGCGCCATGTCGCACTTGAACCAGCCGGCCATCAGCGCGACCAGCGAACCGTCGCAGCGCTCGACGATGGACCGCATGAACAACGGTCCCGGGTGGGGAGCATGCCCCATGGCAGCCTTTGCCTCCGGAACGTGGAACAGGGCCTCGTCCTGCTGGAAACTCCGCCCGCCGCCAAGCAAGAGCTGGCGCGCGGCCGTGTACCAACCGTCGTGCCCTTCCCGTGGCAGACATCGATAGTCCAGCCCGAGAACCCGGCCGTCGTTCAACTCCTCGCCGCCGGCGCCGAACCCGCCCGGGCCGTCGTTCCAGGTACGGCCGCCGTCACGGGAAATCCTGCTCTCGCACAACAGCGACCCATCCCGCAGCTTGAGAAATCGGTTGAAGTGTGTCCCGGGGGCAAAATAGTACGAGGGCTCGACCCTGATTTGGAGCTGATCACGAGGCCCGACGACCTGAATCGCCATTGCGCGGTAATCGACCACGCCTCCGGCCAGCCCGAGCAGGTTGACGACCAGGTGGTGGACACCCGGCCGCCAGTCGCGAGTATCGATCTCCAGCACCACCTTCTGCAAAGCGGAGTCGCGGTCCAAGGTTCCGTTGTCCGCGATCAGTTCCGCCGCGGGCACGCCGAAGAACGACTGCTTCTTCTGCGGATCATAATGGAATCCCGGCAGCGTATCGTCGGCAGCAATGGGAAATGGATTGGTGATCTGCACGCCGCGGATCTCGGACGTTTCCAGGGAAACGGTCACCGGATGGCCCGGCGTGATCCTGCTCGGCTGGAGCGAGAAGGCCCGAACCTTGCGGCTGCGGTTGACTGCCTCCGGACCGAGATCCTCGACCACCACGCGACCGGACTGCACCGAGACGGCGAAATCGTTGCGCGCGGCGACAAACGGCCCTTCCGCCGGCCGGGAACTGGCAAAGAAGGCGAAGGTGTAGTCGCCTTCCCGCCAGCCCTCCGTGCTCACTTCCAGGGCAAACGCACCGGCGGCCGGATCGCGGTCGAGAGACCCGTTGTCGCGAAGGTAGTAGCGGCCTTCCTCCGCCACGTAGTATTTCCCGCTGGCGTAGAGCGGCAACCCGGGGATCGTGGCCTCTCTCCGAACCTCTTCGGCGGTGCGGAGCAGGAAGCTTCCCAGTTTGATCCCGCCGGCCGAGGCCCGAGCACGGATGGTGAACGTCCCGCCCCGCGGCAGCGCCTGCGGCTCGACACGAAACTCCTCGAGGCGGATCTCCGGCACCGCAGCGGCGCCACTGCTCGGCACAACGAGCAGGGATGCCAGGACGGAAGCGACGAAACCACTGAATGCGAAAGATGCTGTCCTGTTGGTAGTCATCATGAAGGGCTTTGGCTGCTTGATTTCAGTCGCCACTCCTACACCACAGGCTGACGGGAAACTCGATTTACGCCACCACGACTGAGTTTAAGCAACAAAGACCGGGATATCAAGAACCGGCTAGTGGGTTGCATCTCCACATTGTTTCCACTCCTCCGCTTGTCGCTGTGGGTGGCGTAGTTCGCAATCCCGGACAAGGCTGCAAACACGGAGCGGAACTAGCCTCGGAAGTCCGGAAAACGTGACCTGCGGGCCTTGTGAGGCGGCGGGCCACGGCTGACAATGGACATCTGCTCAAGCGTCGACGGTTGGCACAAGAACCGCCTTCATCCGGACCGCCCAACGGTAATCGACGTCGAGGGGAATCGTCGGCGGTTAGCGGAAGTCGGCGCGCCGCCGCAGCGCGGCCCGAAGAACGACCGAAACGAGGAGTGAGACGATGATGTGCGGGAGAATCAAGATCCTATGCGCCGGCGTGCTTCTTGCGGCTGGGGCAGGCGCGGTCCGCGGCAACGATTGGCCACAGTGGTGCGGGCAGCCCTCGCGGAACATGGCTGCCCAGAGCGATCAGAGCCTGCCGGATTGGGCAGTTTGTGGCGTCGAGAACGATCGAGGTGGGGTGGATCTGCAATCGACCAAGAATGTCAAGTGGGTTGCCGAACTAGGGCGTCTCACTACCGGCAGCCCCGTGGTCAGCCGGGGCAAAGTGTTCATCGGCACAACGTGGGAAAACGGCAAGGATGCCTGTTTCTTGTGTCTCGACGAACAGACCGGACGCGGGCTCGGCGCCTTCATCTGTCCCAAGCCTCCTCGGGACGATTTGGAAAATTGGGCAATCAGTTCAACTCCCACGGTCGACGGCGATCGGCTGTATTTTGTGAGTCCCCACCAGGAAGTCGTCTGCATCGACCTGAATGTGCTCCTGGGCCAGGGCAGTCCTGGTGAAGGGGAGGAGAAATCGCAGTCTGCAACAGCGGACAGGGCTGTTGTCGAACAGGTATCTCTGCGGAGCATCCTTTGGCGGTACGACATGCTCGAGAAGCTAAAGGCATATTATCACCATACGACAAGTTCCTCGGTGCTGGTCCACGGAGACTATGTCTACGTCTGCACCGGCAACGGGCGGTCTTGGGTTCCGGGGAGGATCCCGTACAGCCCCCTGACCCCCAGCCTGGTCGTGTTCCACAAGATGACCGGACAACTCGTTGCGCGCGATGACGAACAGATCGGGGAGCAGCTTTACCGCGGACAATACACCTCCCCGTCGCTGGGCACAGTCAGCGGACGGACGCAAATCCTGTTTGCCACGGGAAACGGCGTCTGTTACGCGTTCGAGCCGGTGGATCCGGCGGTGCCGGTCGTCGCGGACCGGTGGATGACCACGAGCTTGCGCGGTCCGATCGTTTATTACATCGACGTCGAAGGAAAGGAGACGGGCGGGCTCTCGGCTTCGGAGTACGCTCGTTCGACCAACCTGCTTTCCGAAATACCCCAGACCGCGCTTCCCCTGGAGTTTCGTTTCTCGTGGCGAGTGCCGGCCACGACGCCCGTCGATACCATTCCGACGGCGACGGTCCCCGACGTGCCGCTGCTCAAGAAGATATGGTGGTGCGATTGCATTCCGCCGGATTACAAAAAACTTCCCTTCTATCCACGGCAGATTAAGGGAGACGGCCGCGGACACCCGTGCGACATTATCGGCACTCCGGTCTTCCATAACAACCGTGTCTACGTGGCGATCGGCGGCGATACGAATCACGGCGGAAGAGACAACAAGGGAAGTGTCCTCTGTATCGACGCAACCAAGAGCGGCGACCTTACCGAGCGGGGCAAGATCTGGTCCTACAACGACCTGAATCAGAGCGTTTCCACCCTGGCCGTGGCCGACGGCCTGGTATTCGTTGCCGACGCTGCGTACACGATCCATTGTCTGGACGCGGACAGCGGCCGTTGCTATTGGACGCATACGCCTCGAAAAGGCGCGACGTGCTTCAGCTCGCCGCTGGTGGCGGATGGGAAGATCTTTCTTGGCAAGAGCATCCTGTCGGCGAGCAAGACCTTCCAGGTACACCCTGGAATCACCAGTAAAGACAACACGATCTACAGTAGCCATTGTGTTGCCAACGGGGTGGTCTATGCCGTGATCGGCCACCGCCTCTGGGCACTGAGCGACAAGGGCGATCGGCAGCCCGATTCCGCGGACATCGCTGCTGCTGCGGCAGTCCGCCCGGTTATCGGCCCGGAGCGTCCGGCCGATATTGCCATGCCGCCGCAAGCGGCCGTTACGCCCGCGCCCTCCCAAGAAGCGATGATGAGAAACTGGCCGAACCTGCGCGGGCCGTTCGGCCAGGGCATCGCCTACCATGCCACACCGCCGATCGACTTCGATGCCGCGACCGGAAAGAACCTGCGCTGGAAGGCGCCCGTTCCCAGACCGGGCGCAAGTTCACCGGTCGTATGGGAAGCTCGTGTGTTCTTGACCGGCGCCGATGAGAATGTTCGCGAGATCTACTGCTTCGACGCGGAAAACGGCAAAATGCTCTGGCGGCAGACGGCCGAGCAGCCGGCCGATGTGCCCAAGGTGTCGGAGGAGTTCGGCCATGCGGCTTCGACGGGCGCGACTGACGGGAAGCTCTTCTTTGCCATCTTCTCCTCCGGTGATCTCGTGGCGGTCGACATGAGCGGTACGGTTGCGTGGACCCGCACGCTGGGCACTCCCAAGAACAGCTACGGCTACGCCTCGTCGCTGATCGTCCACAAGCACCTCTTCGTGCAGATCGACGACAGCCGCAGCGCGGTACTCCACGCGCTCGATCCCGCCACCGGTAAGACCGTCTGGCAGAAGCGGCGAAAGGTGCGGGAATCTTGGGCGTCGCCGATCATCGTCCTCTCCGGCGATCGCGAGATGGTTGTGCTTGCCGAGAATCCGACGGCGACCGCCTACGACGTGAA
The DNA here is from genome assembly GCA_012728855.1 of Rhodopirellula sp. Classification (GTDB taxonomy): domain Bacteria; phylum Planctomycetota; class Planctomycetia; order Pirellulales; family Thermoguttaceae; genus JABWBD01. The sequence continues at coordinate 10,894 of JAAYEH010000466.1, forward strand.
CACCGGCGAGGTGATTCTTTCCACGAAATGCCTCGGCGGTGAAGTGGCGCCGTCGCCGGCCTACGCCAACGGCACCCTGATCGTGGCCAACGAGCAGGCAGAGCTTTCAGCGATCTCGCTGGCCACGGGCAAGGTCGCATGGAGCGGCGAGGACGACCTGCCGGACGTCGCCAGCCCGCTGGCAACGGAAGAATTTGTTTTCACCACGGATTCGTCCGGAGTGGTGAACTGCTATGCAATCGGCACTGGGCGAAAGCTGTGGACCCGTGAGTTTGACGAGTCGTTCTATCCTTCACCGATCTTCGCCTCCGGTCGCATCTACGCCATGGACAACGGCGGCGCGATGCATGTCTTCGGGGCCTCCAAGGCGTTCGCTTCCGTCGCCAATTTCGAATTGGGCGAGGAATCGGTGGCAACACCGGCACTGGTCGGCGACGCCATTTTCATCCGCGGCAAGGAAAACCTGTACTGTATCGGGGCGAGAGAGCCATGACTGGTCTTTCCCGGCGGACTGCGGAAGGCGACTCATTCTTGCGAGAGGTCACGACCGGAGGCAAGGTCTTGTATGAAGAAAATGACCCCAGGAGGGCTCACTTGACGCTCCCATAAACCATTGAGTACACGCTCTGGTTCGTTCGTTGCGTGTAGTCGACGAGGATGGGATATGGGGTATCATCCTTTCGCAACAGGCCCCGGCGGTGGTACTGCGGGTTCCAGGGCTGATAGTCCCGAACCGTGCAACGGTGGATGCCGATGCAATACTTGCTGGCGGCGGCATCCAGGTAGTAGGCCAGCGTGTGCTCGCCGGCCGACCGTTCGTAGTCGGCTGTATCGGTCTCGTCCTTGGCCGGACGCCTGGTCATTGTGTTCACGTCGGCCAGAAGAACGGGTTTGCCGGTCAAGCGGTACACGCGGTCGATGTAGTCGCGGAGCATGGTCCGAGTGCCCATCGGCTGGAAGGCGATCACATCGACGTACTTGGCGGCGGTGACGAGGATCGAGTCGGGGGTCCATTCGGGAAGGGCCATGAGGCGGTCGCCAAGAACGAGGTGATGTGGATCAGCCTTGTGCAGTTCTCCGACGACACAGGCGTAGTAGACGTCGGCGATCTGGTTGAGAAACGCTTCGTCATCGACCGGCCTGTTTTCCGCTCGGAGCTGAGTGACGAAATCGTCATAGGCTTTGCCACCCGGCGCAGCGGCGTCAAGCGAACGGAAGAAATCGCAGTAGCTTTCAGCGCGTCTTGGCTTGGGATGCCAGACCGGCAGATCGATGAACATATATCCGAGGCAGTACCGGTTGTCGACGTGGCCGGCCGTCGCTTCCCTGACTCGCCCGCACAGCCGCCGCTGAACGGCCGGATCGAAGATGTCCATGTAACGCGACTTCTCGCCCGCCGAGAACGACCGCGGCCCCTCGGTCCAGATCGTGGCCACGTAGGGAATCCGCTTCTCCATTGTTGGCAGTGGTCCGTAGCCCGAAGAGTTGTAGCCCCAGTCCTTGAATCTTTCAAGAAAGAATTCGGCGAGGCGTTCTTCGCGGCTGCCGTATTTTGTTTCGTACAGATTGAGTTCATCCAGTCGCATGCATTCGACGGCGTGGGTAGCGCCCAGAGAAAAAAACGCGTGTCCCTCGGGCGTGACGAAATACCAGCGGCCGCGGATCTCTTGCACGTGGAACCATCCCGTCTTGTCCCCCGGCAGCGAAAGGACTCCACCGCACTTGTCGTACTCAAACGCTTCCTGCCCTCGGCAGACCGACATGGCCGGGGTAATCAGCGCGAGCGTCAGCAGGCATTTCACGGATGTTGTCCGGCAATCCGAGCGGCTGCGAAGACCGGATTCGAGAGCGGGCCCCAAGACATCCTGCACGGGCCGTTCACTTCTCATCGGTTCCCCTTCCGTCTTCGCGAAGAAACAGCGCGCACGTCGTCGATGACGGCACGACGAATGTCTCCTGGCCGCGGATCTCGACGAGATGGGGGAAATCGCCGGGGGAGAAAGCCTTCAATTGAGAGACCAGAATCTCCTTGGAATCGACCACGTCCAACATCGGTCGGTCGCCCAATTGCCGAACGTTGCCGTACATGCAGTAGACTCGAATGTCTTGCGAATCGGAAATTCGGCCGGGTGTATTGCCGTCGCCCGCGTTGGGGCGCTGGATGGTGCCCGCCTCGACCTTGAAGTAGTACACGCGGATGCCCTGGCAATTCTTGATCTCCGACTGAGGATTCACGGTCACGCGTTCCACGTTCAGCGCGTACAAGGCGGTTGGCTGGCGGATGCCGCTGAGGATCAAGGGCCGGCCCATGGACATCACGCCATAGAACCGGCCGCCGCCGTTGCCGGAGATCTGGAAGGCGGCTCGCGTGAGCATCCACGTGCCGCGGCCGGAGCGCCATTGGACCCGGCCCTGCACCGTCAAAAACGACAGACCGGGGGCAGCCTGTGCGTCGTCCACGGTTTCGAGCGTGAAGGAATCGGTCTCGGGCGATGGCCCCGGTTCGCCGCCGGGGGAACGCTTGCGGCCGGCGCCTAAGGATGTGAAGGTCCGGTTGAGCCCAAACAAGTGCGTGTTGGGCCTCAAGCGAAGTGTCCCGGAAAGGACGTAGTCGCCGTGGGGGACAAAAACTTTGTCGTGCGCAGCGATGGCCTTCGCGAAGGCGGCCGTGTCGTCCGTGGCGCCGTCCCCCTTGGCTCCGAAGTCGCGAACGTTCACCGCGTCCGCGTCCTCGAACGATGGTCCCTGCGAGTAGTGCCGGCTGCAGATCGCAGGGTAATCGGGCTCCGTCTCCGCGGCGGTCCACTCGACGATTTCGCCGGCAGACAGGGTGCCGTTGAGAAGGTTCGTGCCCTGGGCTGTGTGCGCCGAGTACCGGTCGACGCGGGTCCACCGCTCGGGGGCCCGGATCTTCGAGCCGTTGCTGCAGATGCAATCGGCCCCGCGCACGAAGGTGTTCTCCAGGAACACGTTCTCGGGCTTCTTCGTCTTGACCACGGTTCCGCCGGCCCGCAAGGCGATGACGCATTCCACCATGCTGATGCCCGCATAACCTCGTTCCGTGGTGAGGTCGACGGCCGTATCGCCAGCCGGCTCGAGTCGACAGCCCACCAGCAGCGTCGGCACCTGCGAACCCCCCTTGGCGTAGCGGATCGCGGCCTTCGTCTGCCCGCGGAACTCACAGGCATTCAACAAGGGGAATCGGCTGTCCGGTTCGATCACGACTGCGTATTGTCCGCCGATGACTTCAACGTTGTGCGTCCCGCCCCCCTGGCCTGGGCAACAGTTCAATCCGGCGTAAGCCCCGTCGGCGTAGACGGTGACGTCCTGCATCGTCGAGCCCTGCGAGCCCGAGTGGCGGATTCCCATCGCTCCCGCGTGGCCGCGAATGTCGATGTCGATCCCGCGGAAGAAGTGGTTGAACGAGATGTTCGCCTGCTCCTTGCCCCACACCGGTTCCTCCTTGCCCGGGGCGTCGAACCAAGTCTGGGCCCAAATCCAGACCGCACTGTTCGGCCGGGCCGGGTCGTCGAAGCCTTTGGCGTTGCCGGCGAGTTTGAGGACCGGGCGTTTGCCCTTGGTCGAGCCCATGAGGACGATCGGCCGATGTACCGGCCAGTAGTGCTGAGTCCCGCCGTCCACGTGCCGGGGCCGGTCGAGCTTGCTGACCTGCTGCTCGCAGGAGATGGTGTCGGAGATGAGATACGTTCCTTCCGGAAAGAAGCAGACCAGTCCGCGGTCCCGCGCGTCGTTGACGGCGTGCTGAATGGCCTCGGTCGAATCCGACCGTCCGGTCGGATCGGCCGCGTACGGGAGCCTGGTCACATCCAGGCAACCGAGTTGCAGCAGCGGATCCTTGGAATCGGCGTCGGCGGGGGATTCGGCAGCCAGGGCGTGGGCGGCAAAGGCCGCCAGCGATAGAAGAAACAGTGTGACTTTCATGGAATCTATCTCGAGCGAGTTACTCGTATCTGTGTCGGAACGTGCTCCAATATCCACCGTCCGGTGACTGGACGTCAATAGCCGCCGAGCATCCCGTCATTGCGTCGATCGGCCCGCTCTTCGTGGATCCTGCCAAGGACGACTACCGCCTGCGCGAAGACTCGCTCGCGCTGAAGCTCGGGTTCAAACCGATCCCCGTCGAGAAGATCGGTCCCTACCAGATCACGCTTGCCGGAACAGCTTCGCGCACCCATTTGACACCCCGCCCGTCCCGGCAGACAATGATTCGAGTCCTTCCTTTCCGTCTCGTTTCAAGGAGTCCTGCCGTGAGACGTCGAGAATGCCTGTGGGTTCTGTTTCTGGCTGTGCTGGCTTCCATCGGGTCCGCCCCCGGCGCCGCGTGGTCCGCCGAGAAGCCTTTTGAGCCGTTCATGGGGGCGTGGATGAATGTCTCGGGCCTAGTCGGACCGAGCGACGACCTGTCTGCCCGCGAGCGTTCGATCGCCGAGAATCTCGAGCGGTTCGAAGCGTCCGGGCTCCGCGCGATCATTCTCTTCGTGACAACGACCAGCGGCCAGGCCCAATATCCCAGCCAGGTCATCCCGGACAAGATCTGGGGCGAGTGGGATCCGGTGGCCGTGATCGTCCGCGAGGCCCGCAAGCGAGGCCTGCAGGTCTGGCCCTCGATGTGCGTGATGGCCTGCGGATCCAAGGAACCTCGCGGCATCCTGAAGCAGCATCCCGAGTGGGCGCTGCGCGACAAAGAGGGCAACCCGATGGGCTACCTCTCCGCCGGCAACCCCGAAGTCCGCAAGTACGTAACTTCGGTGCTCCGCGAGATAGCCACCAGATACCAGCCCGACGGCATCATGCTGGACTATTGCCGCTATCCCGGCGGTGAAGCGGCGATGGATGCGGTCTCGCAGGCCCGCTTCGACGCGGCCCATCCGCTCGAAGAATTTCCGGCCCATGGCGCGGAGCGGAAGGAGGCGTTTCGCAAGTTCAAGGCGGATTGTCTCAGCGAATTGGTGCATGAGTTCAGCACCGCACTGCGTGCCCTGAAGCCCGCCCCGCGAATCGGCAGCTATATGTGGGGAGTGCATGAACTCAAGGGAACGCGCGACTGGAAGGCCTGGGCCGAGCATGGCGATATCAACCTGTTCAACCTTACCGGCTACTATTACGAGAAGAATCGGGGCAAGGACTATTTGACGAAGTACGAAGACTCGTTCCGCAGCATGGCTGCCGTGCTCAAGGAGGTGGGCCGTCCGATCGACTTCACGGTGTGCGTGGGCATTGTCACCAGCCATGGCCGAATTGAGAAAGCGGATGAGATCGGCGCCTACCTTGAAATCGCCAAGCGCGCGGGCGTCAACGGTGCCGCGATCTTCACCTGGCACACGCTCCAGCCGTATCTGCCTGAGGTGAAGGAGAAGAATTACTTTGAGAAGTTTGAAGCTGGGTTGAAGCCGGCCGCCTGGTAGCGAAACCGAAGCTGGGGAATTGGGGTACTGGGTGCTGGGATGAACGGACTTCCAGTCAATGGAGATGCTGCAGCTCGCGGACGAACAACTACGCCTTTTCGATGTCTCCCCCTACGAGTTTGGCCACATCAATGGTGGACTACCAGCCAAACGAACCACCTCCGGATCTGGAGGCGAGTCGCTTCCGCTGCAACACCGCTCGAAGCTTGAGTATCGCATCAGCCCCAAAGGCTTCGACCACGCCTCCTAATGCCGGCGAACCTGACTGCCGGTCGCTGGAAGAGGAGCTGCTTGGTATGATCTCCAGTGCGAACAAGGACCGTGGGGCCAATTGCTGGAAATTTGCCGTGAAGCGCGCCGGCTACTTTCACAGCGCCGTCAGCGTATTCAGTCGCGGTCACCTTGCATCGCTGCGAAATCCCAGGATCGGTCGTTGCTCCCTTCTGCCCAACATGCGGTCGACGGCCTGGTGCAAGTCATTTCGTTCCACCATCACGTCGCAACCAGCGCCGCTGGTGCAACGGATCACCGCGTCCTGCACGGCCAAAAATGCCGCCTCGCGGACTTGGGCGCCCGACAGCCCTTCCGTGACCGTGGCCGCTTCATCCAGCAGCCCTTCGTCGAGGCCGACGCCCTCAAGGTGCCGCGTGAGAATTGCCCGGCGTTCGTTGGTTTTCGGCAGCGGGATTTCGAGCACGAGGTCGAACCGGCTGGGACGATCCTTGAGTGCCGGCTCGATGGCGTCGAGATCGTTCGTCGTGGCCAGGACGATCAGTCCGTCGTTTTGTTCAAGCCCGTCCAGCTGAGCTAGCAGCTCGCCGAGCACCGCCGGATTGACCCAGTTGCTCCGGTGCTTCGCAAACAGGTCCAGATCCTCTAGAAAGAGAATGGTGGGACGGAGCCGGCGGGCCAAATCGAAGATATCACGCAAGCATGGGAGCGACTCGGCGTCAGCCGCCGAAACGTACAGGAAGGTGGCCACATTCAGGCTTGCTAATACCTTGCCGATCATCGTTTTGCCCGTGCCCGGCGGCCCGTACAACAGGATGCCTCGTTTCTGCGGAACGCTGAGTTGCTGGAAGACATTCCGCAACCCCAACAATCCGACAGTATTCCGCTCAAGGATCTCTCGGATTTCGACGGGAAGGGCCACGTCGTTCCAGGTGGCAAGTGCCGACTGCGGCAGTAGTGTTCCGTTGGGGCGGATGGCTTGGCCGGAAAGGTAGTGATGCGATTTCATCCACCTATGAAGCTGTTCCAGCTCTGCCTCCAGGCTCTGCTTCACGGTCCGCTTTGCCACAATGGAGAAGCCCTGGTACTCTTCCCGGCAGTGGGAGTCCTCGCTGAAGAAGACGATACGCCGAGTACCGTCCGGGAGTTGGTAGAACCGGCTCCCCCGGCACACGTAATCCTTGTGTGTACCAGGCTTGATTTCGACCCGCCGATGAATTGGGAGCCACACCTCCTCATGGCTCATGGAACCGGCCTCACGGGACAATATCCAGTCCGGAAAGCATGCGGCCATAGCATGGTGCAAGTGCGGCAAATCGTAGAGTGGGTGCTGGCTGCCGACCTTGACCAGTTCCGATTCACCCGCCCCGATGAATTCGAGGATTTCCGTGCCAAACGGACCGTTTCTCCGCAGGTCCAGTTGGCATCGCTGGATTTCCTGGAGGGTTGCTTCCCGGAAGCTCCGCGACAGATAATCAGTGCGATTGGCGTTGACGATCAAAGTTGACCTCCGTATGTGGGGATGTCGTTTGTGGTTCTCCAGTACTTGTACGCCTCGCGAGTGACACGTGTGGGTCATTCATCGTCGGCCATTCCAAGATTGACCCACACGTGTCATTCCCGGCGGCAATACTCGCTGCGCATGCGAATTCGCCAGGAGTTGAAACAATGGCCAAGAAGAAGCAGCCCAAGGCGTTGCGGCCGGACGCCGATCGCCGAGTTCGACAGGCAGATCGACTGGCACGTGTGCTGAAGGTGTTGGAACTGATCCAGGGCAACGCCCGCTGGGACGCCGCGGCGTTGTCCGTCGAACTCGGATGTTCGGAGCGAACCGTACGTCGTTACCTCGACGTGCTCGAGTTCGCCGGCATACCCTTCTGGTTCGATCGCGAACGTCGGTGTTATCGGGTTCGCCACGACTTCAAGTTCCCGGTGCTGAACCTCACGGAGGAGGAATTGGTGAGCCAGGCGGTAGCGACCGCGGTGACCGCGGCTCCCGGTCTTGATGCGGGCGGCAGTAGCGGCGCGACGACTCGGAAGCTTGCTGCGGTTTCGGACGAGAGGGCGAGAAAGGTGCTCGACGAGGTCTGGCGGTTGGTGCAAGTGCTCGACTTGAAGCTAACGGACCACTCGCGGCACCGCGACGTCATTCGCACGATCCTCTGGGGCCTCTTGAAACACAAACAGATCGCGGGACAATACGAGAGCCCGTACTACGAGCGACCGATGCGGCTGACGCTTCACCCCTATCGTCTGTGCCTTGTCCGCCAAGCCTGGTACGTGATTGGCCGCTCCGTCAAGGACGCCGTTCCCAAGACGTACCGTGCCGCGAGATTCAAGACGCTTCGGATCCTCGACGCCGATTCCGATGTCCCCAAGGAGTTTTCGTTGGACAAGTATTTCGGAAATGCCTGGGGTGTGTTTCGGTCGGGTAAGGAGTACAATGTCGAAATCCGTTTCACGAAAGACGCGGCCATCCAGGTGACGGAAACGCAATGGCACCATACGCAAGAGGTCGAACGACGGCCCGACGGCAGCGTAACGTTGCGGTTTCGAGTCGATGGGTTGGATGAGATATTGTGGTGGTTGCTGGGTTGGACCGGATTCGTGGAGGTGGTTCGCCCCAAGGAACTGCGGCACATGCTTGTTGACCAACTGACGATGGGCATGCAACTGAATGAACCCCAATGGTGACCTTTGTAGGAGAACAGGAATGCTAGCGGAACAATTCATCCAAGATGCGATTTGCAGACCCGACCGCATCGAGCGAGTAGTCCGACAGATGGGAAAGGCCGACTGGACGTTCGGTAAGGACGACATCGTGAATCAGGAGTTCAATTTCTCCGCCGAAGGACAGGGAGGACGGATCGACGTGTTGGCTACCTTCAACGGTTTGACCAGCCTCTTGATTGTGGAAGTGAAGGCAGGGATTGTCGGCGATGCGGACGTCGAGCAACTCGACTGGTATCTGACCAACTGGCGGAGTCTAACGCAGGCCGATCCACGCCTTGCGAATGTCGGCGACGTAACCGGAGCCGTGCTCGCGGAGGGGTTCCTGCCAATCAGCCGAAACTGGCAGAACAAGAATATTTCGTTCGTGGAATTCAAGCTTGCCGCTGAGAAATGGCCGTTCAGCGTCGTGACTTCTTCAGTAATTGGCGAAGCGCATCCAGTGCAAGAGGGAACCGTGTTCAAGCACTCCAGGCTGACTACTTTGAAGGAGCACCGTGAGTATCTTGCCACGGAAGAATTGCAGGCTGCCTTCGATCGAATCGCAGCCTGTTTCCTTCAGAAGGACGACGAGCGACTCGACTGGGTGTTGTGCAATCCCAAGGGCCAGCATGTCGCGATTCATTACAAGGGGCACTACATCATCTGGGTTTTCGTGCAGAAACACTCCTTCGATGTAGGTTACGGAAAAGCCGGGGGGCCGAGCTTGTCAAGGCGGGTGACGAGAGAATCGCCTGTGTTGCCTCCGGAAATGGAAGCGAAGGTTCTCGAAATAGTTGCCGAGATCGATGGAGACATGGGATGCGACATTCCGCCCGGATTCAATTGGCGATCACTCGGGCCAGCCGTGTAATCGCCGCACTCCTTGGGATTTTGAACCGCTCGATCTACCGGCGGGGAAACGAATCGGGGCATCGCCCGGAGAGTTCAGCCGGAAAACAGGGACATCAAGGACAGGCACATTTTGCTCCGAAGACTCCGCAAAATGAGCCAGTCCCCGACGGTTTTGGGATAGGCTGTTGATCCGGCGGGCACTAATTTTCCCACCGTGCCTGCGGCGGGGCGCTCAGTTGCCGGTATTCGGCCTCGGCAAACGAAGCATCCTTGGCGCCGGGATGGATCACGTAGCTCATGCGGACGCGCTGGCGGTCCGCAGTGTCGAGCCCGATGCCGCCCCAGCTGCCTCCCGCGTCCCAATAGGTGATCCCGTGAAACGCGGAGAGGCCGATGCATGCGTGGGCCCAGCGGTCGGCGTAAACGGCGTACCAAAGCGGCTTGTGATTCTTGCCGATGAGGTGTCCCGGGGACGTGTTTTGGCGCGTTGCACTGGTTCGGTGTGCTTCAAGTTGTACCGGCGCGTCATCCGCATCAGGCTTTCCACAACTCCAAGCAGCGGTCGTGTGGACCGATCGAATTCTCTGGGAGGCGATTCGTTTCGCGAATGACCGAAAAAAGCCGCGTTGACTTCGCTCGGAGACTCGGCACTGCTTGTGACTGTGGGAAGGACTATCTGCTTGGAGAACCGATTCAATCCCAAGCAGTGGCACACGGGTGAGCGGCGGCGCGGAGTGTGGAACCGCAGAGGACACCGAGCGAAGCATGGTTCCGAGGGAGAACCCCGCGGCACGGTTTGGACCGAGGATCCTTGACACGGTGCAGCCGACCTCCGCACAATGCACCATGATCGGCCGTGCGGGCCTCTTCAAGCAGGGCAGAAGAATGATTCACAAGGCGGAAGGAACGAGGTGGAGAACCATGAGCAGCGGCAGCAGAATCCTACTGGCCGCCGCGGCGGTGTTTGCCTGCGCGGCGGCGGCGACCCACGCTTCCACGCCCCGGGCCGGTACGAAACCGGTCGCGATTTGCACGGTCAGCCGGCATCCGGCTGCCGAATTGGCGGCCGACGAACTGGTTCGCTACCTGGGGCAGATGGCCGGGCGGAGCGACGCCGCCGTGATTGCGGACGCCCCAGGCGGCGCGGCGATCCGCGTAGGACTCTCTGGCGACTGCGAGGTGGCGATCGATGGGCTCGGCGATCCAGCCCGCGACGATGCCATCCACATCGCCGTGCGCAATTCGCGAGGGGTGATCGCCGGGTCCAATCCGCGGTCGGTGTTGTTCGCCGCGTACCGGTTTCTCGAGGGCTGCGGGTGCCGCTGGTTGCGGCCCGGCAAAGACGGGGACTACGTGCCTTCGCGGCCGGTCGATGACCTGACGGTGCAACTCGCGGACAAGGCCGCTTACCGCTTTCGCGGAAACAACAACTGCGGCACGTATTCACTCGACCAGATCCTGGACAAGATCGAATGGGCACCGAAGGTCGGGCTAAATACGTTTTTCAGCGAGTTCCTCCTGCCGCGATTCCTCTACAACCGCTATTACAGCCGCGGGTATCCCAGCTTCAGGCAGCCGGAGCCGCGCACCGACGCGGAGATTCGGGCTTACCACGAACGGACGATCCGCGAGATCAAGCGGCGGGGGCTGTGGTATCATGCGGCAGGACACGGCTGGACGGGGCTGGTGGTGGGCGGGCCGGAGTCGGAGTCCGACCACGAGTCGCAGCTCGTCGTGCCGCCGGACAAGGAGCATTATCTGGCACTGGTCGGCGGAAAACGCGTGAACCACGGACCGACTTTCACGGACCTGTGCTACAGCAACCCCGAGGTACAGGAGCTTCTGGTCCACTGCGTGGCCGACTATGCCGCGAAGCACCCCGAGATCGATTACCTCCACGTCTGGCAGGACGACTCGATGAATCGCACCTGCGAATGCGAGGTATGCCGCACGGCGCGGGTCAGCGATTGGTATCTGAAGATTCTCAACCGGCTGGATGCCGAACTCACGCGGCAGGGCACTGCGACGAAGATCGCGTTTCTGATCTATCAGGATCTGATCTGGCCTCCGGAGAAGGAACAATTCACGAATCCGGATCGGTTCGTGATGATGTATGCTCCCATCTCGCGGCGCTACGGCTCGCCTTACTACGTGGGCATGGAGGAGGTGGAACTGCCGCCGTATCAGCTCAATCAGAACAAGTCACCGGCCGACGAGCAGACTGGTGCCGGTTTCTTGCGCGGCTGGCAGCGCGCCTTTCGCGGCGAGGCGTTCGTGTTCGACTACCACATGACGTGGCACCACTACTTCGATCCGGGCTATTACGGCTTCGTCGAGGTGATGGCCGAAGATATCCGCCGTCTGCCGAAGATGGGGATGGATGGATTCGTGAGCTGCCAGGTGCTGCGATCCTATTTCCCGCACGGATACCCGATGTACGCCCATGCCAGGCTGCTCTGGAATCCGGCACGCGGCACGGACGAGGTGGCCCAAGAGTATTTTGCCGGGGCATTCGGTGAGGATGGGGACCGGGTGGCGCAATACATGGCCACGCTGTCGGGCCTTTTTGCCCCGCTCTACGTGGATCGCGAGACTTTGTTGGGTAAAGATGGAGACGCGAAGCGGACCGCGATGGCTGGCTTGGCGAAGGTGGCCCAGACGGTGGAAGAATTCCGGCCGGTGATCGCGGAGCATGTATCCGGCGGCGACGCGGCGCAGCGCCAATCGTGGAAGCATCTTTCCCTGCACGCCGATATGGTCCTGAAACTGGCCGCGGGCGTTCGGGCCAGGGCCGAAGGCAACCGCGAAGCGGCCGACGCGATCTGGAAGGAATTGGTCCAGCAGCTCGCCGAGCGGGAGGCGGAAACCGACCCGGCGCTGGACATTCACTGGTTCGTGAGCACTTACCAGGGGAGAGGATTGTTCAAACCGGGGTGGACGGCGCCGACCAAGGGGCGTTAGTGAGGAGTTTTCGTATGGTTGGTGTTCTCGTCACCATGTTGCTGCTGTGTGCCACGGCGGCCGGGCCGGCCGCAGAACCGGTATGGGTGGAACCGGCCGAAGGACAAGGCAATGCACGGCAGGCGGTGTTTACGGGCACCGTGGTTGTGAATGAGCCGTTCGACCGGGCGTTGGTACGCCTGGCGGCGTACGACCGTTATCGGCTGTTTGTCAACAGAAGCGGCGTCAGCGTCGGCGATACGCCCTGGGAAGCCGAAACCTTCGACGTGGCGCCAATGCTCCGCAAGGGGGTCAACGAAGTCCGCGTGGAAGTTGCCGCCGACGCGGCGCCCATGCCCGAGAATTCGTGGATCGTGCTGGAGCGGCGACTGGCCAAGCCGGGCAGCTTCGAGCGGATTCGCTTCCACACTGGCGACGCACGGCACAACGAATGGATCTACCTCGAATTGATCGACGCCGATGGCAACTCTTCCGGCTACTATTGCGCGGAAAAAGGCGGGCGCGACCTGGTGCTGGGCACGAGCGGCGAGAGGCAGCAGCACGTGATCGAGCTTGCGCGTCAGCCGCGTCTGCTGCTGCAGGCGGGGCCGGAGTGCGATTTCTCCCGCGTCGCCGCCGTCCGACTGCGGGTCGATCAGAAACACACGTCGCGAGCCGCAAGCGGCGCCGTGCGGTTTACCGAGATCGCGCTCGAAGGCAAAAGAACCGTCGATTGGAAGGATATGGCCGGTTGGCGAGTGACCCCGGGAAGGGGCGAACACCGGCGGAGCCGCGTTGAATCCATCGAGCAAGGATTCGTGCTGCACTATGACTTCACGCCGCGGGCTCCCATTCGCCTGGCACTCGACCTGCGCGTTTGGTTCCGGGGCAACGAGATTGCCTCGCTCAGCAGCGGACCGGACCTGTTGGCCGATGGCAAGCCCGCGGTCCGCGTGGCGACGAAGCCGATGGACACGTGGATGTGGACTTCCGTTGCCTTGGCAGGCGCGGGCGACGCGCCGCAACCGCCCACATCCGCCAGGGCCACCCTGCGATTCGAAGACGACGTGGATCGCTGGCCCACGAAGACGCCCCTTCGGGCGCTGGTCCACGTGCTGTCGCTCGGCACGAACGCCGTTGAGCGGGTCTACGTCGAGGCGGAGAACTGGCAAGGCAAACCCGTGTTTTCGCAGGCGACTGACGTCACCTGTCGCGAGGGCGAGGCGTCAGTCGCCGTCCCGGGGCTGCCGCGCGGGATCTACCGTTTTCGTGCCCGCGTAGGCCGCCAGGACGCGCCCGGCACACGATACACTGCGCTGGCGGTCCTGGGACCGGGCGAAGAGCGGATGAGCGATCTCTTCGATACCCTCAGCGCCGCGGCCTCGCAGGCGGGACTTCAGGGGATCGACCTTTCGTACAACGACAGCCCGGCCCTGTTGTTGGCCATCCGCGACCTGGGCGTCAACTTCCTTCAGGTCCACATCAGTCCGCGGCAGCTCGACGATGGCGAGTTCGACGAGTTGCTGGGATTCTGCCGGGCCACAGGACTGCGTTTCGCCTTGAACAACGAGTCGTCGAACTGGTCCGCGGACGGAGGGAATGGACGCTTCGACGCCGCCGGCGGCTGCCACCGCTGGGATCTGGATCCGGCGGCTCTCGGCAAGGCAGCCGCCACGGGCCTTTTTGAAGGCGTCGTCTACGACGAAGGCGAGCACATGCAGCTCTGCCGCAATTACTATGCAAAGCTGCCGGAAAAAGAGCACCGCAGACCCTACCTGGTGGAGACGACGGGCATGAACCTCGAGGAAGCATACGACGCTTTCCTCGCGGCCGCTCGAACCGTCCGCCGGCACAACGGCACGCATGGCAGTGCGACGGGCAGTCACGGCCGCATGCTGGTGGAGAGCGTGTTCCCGGCCTTGTGGCACCCGCTGGCCCGCGCCGAGGTGACCCTCTGCCCCAAGCTCCTCAAGGAGAGCATCCATCCGGTCGTACTTGCCCTGGCCTTGGGCGCCGTGAAACAATATGAAACCGAACTGTGGCTTACGCCCGACCTATGGTATCGCGGGCGAGGCTTCCCCGGGCATACGGTGGAGGACTACGCGGCCGCGCTTCGGCTCGCCCACAACGTCGGTGTCGACAACATCTACAGCGAGTACATCCACGCGTTCTGCCGCATCCAGGGTCCGGTCTACGATCTCACTCCCTATGCCGCGGCATTGCGAGAATTCATGACCGAGTGGCGGCCGACCCATCCGCGCGACTACACCTACCGCGACTACGAGCCGGAGGTGGCCATCATCCGCTTTCCCGACAGCGACTGGGGGCAGGCGTCATCCTATTACTGGAATATGCTCTATGGCGCCGAGAATCTGCAATCCACACCCGAGACTCGCCAGTGGCTCCAAGTCTGGCACCTGCTGACCGGCGGCAGGACGCATGCGGACGCGGTCAACGCCAACAGCGGCGAGGCCTACCCGCTGGGCTCGTGGTATTTCAGCTACCCGTGTGCTCCCACGGCCGTCTACGACCACCTCGTGGGCGCTGAGCCGCTGGCCGGCGTGAAGACCATCTTCCTCTGTGGGATCACCCTATCCGAAGGCTCCTTGAAAGCCGTTCGTGAGCGGGTCCGGGACGGCGCGACCTGCTTCACCACGCCTCGCCTCTGTCCGCCCGATGTGCGGCAGGCGGCGTCGGTACTTCCCGCGAGCCTGCCGGACGGGAAGGGCACGTGGATTGTGGTGTCCGGGTTCCGCAGGGAGGATCTCGGCGCCACGGCCGAGATGCTTCCGGAGCCCGGCTCTGCGATGCGGCTCCAATTTCGTGGGCAAATGGTATCCGTCGAATCGAAACGTTGTAGCAAAGAAAACCAGGAGAAGAAATGATGTCAACTTGCCGTGTTGCTGTCTCTGCCGTGTGTTTGGCGTCCGTTCTGGCGGCGGCCGTGTCCATGGCTTCCGCAGAAGAGAAATCGGACAAGCCGGCCGTAACGTTCGATCCGGTCGGGCAATTCGAACACCTTGGGATTTTCACCGCTGAGAAGAAGCCCGGCGAGCGACTCGTCGCCGCGACCAAGGTTTGGGTGACGGATTTCCAAAAACATCCGTACCGGGTCGAGTGGCTGCGCTCCGAGAGGCCGTACAAGGGCCCGAATCCCCACGTCGCATTTCGCGTCGACAATATCGAGAAGGCCGCCGAGTCCGCCGAGGGGCTCACGCCCACTTCCAAGCCGTTCGACGCAGGCATTGCGCGGGTAGCATTCTACCGCAGCGACGACGGCGCGGTGGTCGAGTTCATGGAGTACGGCCCGGAGCATGCCGAGAAGGCGCCGGCGGGGCCGACATTTGATCACGTGGGGTTCATCACCTCGGAGAAGAAGCCCAACGAGACGTTTGTGCCGGCGACCAAGGTCTGGGTTACGGATATTGCTTCGCATCCCTACCGCGTCGAGTGGCTGCGGTTCGAGCCCGACAGTCCGGTCACGGGGCCGGTCCGCGAGCAGCCGCACGCGGCCTTTCGCGTCGACAGCATCGCGGAGGCGGCCAAAGGGCTCAAGGTCTTGATTGAGCCGTTCGACGCGGGCATCGCCCGGGTCGGATTCTATCAGGCGGATGACGGCGCGGTGGTCGAGTTCATGGAATACTACAGTCGCCCGTCGCGCTGACTCGAATCTTTGGCAGGCCCGGTTCTGATGGTCCACCCGCTCAGTTCCAAGCAGGGGCACTCCGGCACCCGGGTAAGAACGGTCCGCTGCGATAGGGCGGATACGCTGCCCGCTTGAACCGGCCTCGCCTCGGCGGCTACGATATTCTTTGAGCCGGTTGCCGTCACGGCGGCCCCGTGCGCTACCTTCACAACGCAAAGGAAGACTTCATGACCGCTCCTGCGAAAGACCACGCTTCAGAACTCGGACGCCGCCAACTCCTGCAGGCCGTTGCGGGCGGAGCCGCAGTCGCCTGCGGCCTTGGCGCCGCTCGTGCCAACGACACCGCGGCCAATCTCAAGGGCCGCATCCGTCAAGCCGCCTGCCCCGGCGTCTTCGGCAGGAAGATGCCGCTGGAGGAAAGGTGTCGGCTGGCCGCTGAATTGGGTCTGAAGGGCATCGATTTCATCGACTCCAAGGACTGGCCCACGCTCGAAAAGCACGGCTTGATCTGCACGATGGTCCGCAGCCATAGCCTCACCAAGGGGCTCAATCGCAAGGAGAATCATGACGAGTGCCTGGCGAAGATCCGTGAAGGGATCGAGGCTGCCGCGGCCGCTGGCTATCCGAACGTGATCTGCTTCTCGGGCAATCGCGACGGACTGGACGACGAGACCGGCCTCGTCAACTGCGCCGAAGGATTGAAGAAGGTGGCGGGTCTGGCGGAGCAGAAGAAGGTGACGCTGGCGATGGAACTGCTCAATTCAAAACGCAACCACAAGGATTACCAGTGCGATCGAACCGCTTGGGGCGTCGAGATGTGCAAGCGGGTCGGCAGCGAGCGCGTGAAACTCCTCTACGACATCTACCACATGCAGGTGCAGGAGGGGGACGTCATCGCCACGATTCGGGAGTTCATCGGCTATTTCGCTCATATCCATACGGCGGGAGTGCCGGGACGACACGAGATTGGCGACGACCAGGAACTGTATTACCCGGCCATCATGCGAGCGATCGCCGAGACGAATTTCGACGGCTTCGTCGCCCACGAGTATAGCCCGACAGGCGAACCGGCGGAGTCGCTCAAGCAGGCGGTTGCGATCTGCGACGTTTGATCTCGTGCCTGGCGAAGGGAAAGCTCAAGCAACCCGGCTACTCCATCCTGCAACACGCGGAGTCTGCCACTGCCGCAGCACTTCAACAGCGATCGAGAAGGTTCTGCACTTTGATGGTGGCGGGTTCGGGGAAAGTCTGCCTGAGCGTTTACTCGAGTCGTGGCGGACCAACCCTATGCGTGTGCCAGGTGAGCCAAGCGAATTGCCTTCGCCCGGCGGTCAACCTGTCGCAGAAGGTGAGCCATTTCGGACGGTGCGTGGAAAGCCGCGTAGTCGCCCCGTCGCAATTCACGCCGGAAGAACTTCATCGCATTGCGTGTGCTCATTATCTGACCTTCAATCAACGGTACCACCCCGCCCCGGCCTGCACTACGTGGAAGGTGTTCACCGCACGGATGCGGCGACTTAGCAGCCTGCCGATGTTGGGCTATGGGCCCTTCAGCTCCAGCGATCAAGAACCCCTCTGGCACTTTCCTCCCTGCACCTGGGGCAGGTGATGGCGATACTCTGTGGTCCGACCAGTACCGCGCTATCCCCGAACTCTCTCGCCATCAGGGCTGGGCCATCTTCCCTCATCCACTCTGCAAAACCGAGTCTGTCGTGTCGGAATTCGCAGAGGGGAGGCTGGTCCAACAGAAGTTGTTTTGCCACCAACTCACCGCTCGACAGTATCAGCGCCGGCAAGCAAACGGCATTCGATTCCTTGCTGACCCGGCCCCAATGGTTCGAGGACGACCGAAAACCGCACCTGCATTCGATGTGGAACTCAACCATTTGCGGTTCAGCCAACGAAAGCCGAGGCCGACGCCGATCCCGGCCTCCTGGATTTAGATTGGACTACTCCTATCGCTATGATTCAAGGCCTAGCCTGGAACTTCACGAATCACTGTGTTGCCGCCACCTTGGAGTGTGAGGCTGAGTGGGGGATTCGTACTCCAGGCGCCGCAAGTGAAATCCGGAACGTCGATCGGCGACGAGCGGTTCATCACCGACCAAAG
>JAAYEH010000467.1 GCA_012728855.1 Rhodopirellula sp.
ACGATTGGTAGAAGTTCACCATCTGAACCTCTACCCGCTTTGCATATCCATCCATCCCAATGCCCCAAGAGAACGAATCGTCAGAGCATTATACCAAAATGGGGAAGTTATTTTTGCGTCGTCCCTTACTCGACCGCCATGATAGCGATTCGGAGGCGTCGGGGCCAATCGTCCCGGATATCGAGTTGGCCGCAGTGGCATCCCCCGACGATTTCGCGGTATCCGGGGTTCTCAGCACATGCCGGAACCGCTCTCGACGTGCGGGTTGCGGAGTATGTGCGGCACGCGGGCCGGCGCGAAGTTTAACCAAGAAGACTCTCGGTACCCATGCATACCGGGGCTAAACGTCGGCGCCGGTCCACCGCACAAAGGCTTCCATTGCGTAGTATTCCGGCAGGCCGAAGCGGTTGTAGACATCGGCCGTGTCGCGGTTGCGATCTTCAGCCCGCTGCCAGAATTCGCGAGGATCGTTGGGACCGGGAAAGAGGGCCGAATCCTTCTGGGATTCGTGCCGAAAAATGGCGGCTTTCTTCAGCTTGACGTCCTGCGGGCTGAGCGGCACGGCGATATCGATCACGTGCGGCGCCCATTCCTGCCAAGCTCCGCGATACAGTAAGACATCGGGGCGCCGGCCGCTTTGTTGCTCCAAGTGCCGAAGCGCCTCGAAGATGATCCAAGCACAAACACGGTGGGTGCCGTGCGGATCGGAAAGATCGCCCGCGACGAAGACCAGCCCCGGCTGAACCGCCTCGATCAGTTCACAGACGACTTGCACGTCTTCCGCCGCCGCCGGTTTCTTCGCCACCGTTCCGGTTCGGTAGAAGGGCAGATCGAGGAAATGGAGGCGTTCCTCACGGCATCCGCAGACCATCGCCGCCGCGCGCGCTTCGCTCCAGCGGATCAACCCCTTAATGTTCAAGACGGCTTCGCTGTCGGGATCGCCCGGGTTTTTGGCGGCCAAATCTTTGAGGACATGGGTTTCCAGATCGGGAGTCTTGCTCACATCGATCTCGAAACGCCGGTTCAACTCGGTCATCAAATCGGCCACGCGCCGCACGTCGTGATCGAAGACGGCGATGTTGCCGCTGGTCAAGTAGGCCACATGGACTTCGTGCTCGTCCTCGACCATGCGGATCATGGTGCCGCCCATGCTGATCACGTCGTCATCCGGGTGCGGGCTGAAGCAGAGAACCCGCTGCGGCGATCGTCCCGCCGGATGGTACTCGATCGTATCCATCATCCATCGAAACACGCGGTGGGCTACGCGTTGCGCGGGACCGTGATGCCGCAGCAACTGATGGAGATCGTGCTTGCGAAAGTCGTCATTGTCCAGTTTGAGCAGCGCTTTGCCCGTCTGCTCGCAAAGCCAGAGAACGGCCCGCTTGATCAACAGGTCGGTCCATTCGACGTTGCCCAGCATCCAGGGCGTGGCGATGCCGGTCAGGTCGTCGGCGGCCGCAGCGTCCAGAAGTACCGAGGCATTGGGATGTTCGCGGAGAAAGCTGGCCGGCACCCGGTCGGTAACCGGCCCTTCCACCGCCTCGCGGATCATTTCCGCATGGTCTTCGCCGAAGGCCAACAGAATGATCTCGCGGGCTTCGAGGATCGTGCCCAGCCCCATGGTCAGGGCCTGCAACGGTACATGGTCTTCCTGAAAAAAGTCGTCCGCAACTCCCTTGCGCGTGACCGGGTCGAGCGTGACCAACCGGCTGCGGCTGTTGCGAACGCCGAACGGCTCGTTGAAGGCGATCCGGCCATTTCGCCCGATATCCAACAACTGCACATCGATCCCGCCGGCGCGGCGAATGGCGTCTTCGAACCGCCGGCAATGAACGTCGATATCCTCCAGCGGGACTGTGCCGTCGAAGAGATGGACATTCTGCAGCGGAATGTTGACCTGGTCGAAAAAGTTCCTGGTGATCCAACGGTTGCAGCTCTGCAATCGATCGGCGCCGAGGCCGTAATATTCGCCCGGGCCGAAGGCGATGACGGCCGAGAGATCCAGCCCCTCCTCGCGGTGCAAGCGGATCAACTCGCGGTAGATGTCGAGTGCCGCCGAGCCGGCCGCCAGCCCCAGCGTCGCCCTGCGGCCAAAGGAGTTTCGCTCTCGGACCGTGTTGGCGATCATCTGCGCCACATGCCGCGCAACCGCCGTACTGGAGGCAAAAAGATAACAGGGGAGCGTGGCGCCCGGTATGGGATGTGCTGGAAGATACATCGAGGTTGTGTCTCGGCTTCGTGAGGATCCGCAGTCGAAAGTCAACGTTCACCTGATGGTACGTTTTTGCCAGAGAATAAGCATCCAGCCACGGGGGGGAGGCCGTTGCCGGTGGAGCGTGGCGTTGTTCCAGGGGCGGGGCAAGCGGTGCTGCTTCGAGTTGCGGAGTGCGTCCGCGCCAATCGCAAAAAGGCGACGACACAGAATGCTCGCCCCGGTTGTATGCAGTTCGTGACAGACTCATACTATTGAATAACCGTGACGATGCTCTTCGGTTCCCTCCGACAGAACCGAGCGGCCCATGCGCCAGTTGCCAAACCCGGAATACCTGTCCGTGTCCCGAACGCGAGGGCGCCGTCTGGCATTGCGATATGCACCGAAAGACCGCAAGAGGAGGTGTTTCCATGATTCTCGCAGTCCCCAAAGAAATCCTCGTTCATGAAGGACGGGTGGCGGCGCTGCCGGAGACCGTCGAGCAGTACGTCGCGATGGGATTCGAAGTGCGCGTCCAGGCGTCGGCGGGCGAAGGGGCCTTGAAGACCGACGAAGAGTATCGCCGCGCCGGGGCGCACTTGGTCGAAGATGTTCCGGACCTGTTTGCGTCGGCCGACGTGGTTCTCAAAGTCAAACAACCGGCGTGGAACGAAAGCCTCGGCCGGCACGAGGCGGAGATGATCCGCGAAGGCGCGACGCTGATCACGTTTCTCCATCCCGCCGCCCCTTCGAACCATGGCATGGTCCGCACCCTCCGCGACCGGAACATTACGTCGCTGACGATGGACGGAATTCCGCGAATCTCACGGGCGCAGCGGATGGACGCCCTCACCTCCATGAGCACGGTGACCGGCTACAAGGCGACGCTGATGGCTGCCAACTGGCTGCCGCGTTTCATTCCCATGATCGGTACGGCGATCGGCACCGTGAAACCCGCGAAATTCCTGGTCGTCGGCGCGGGGGTGGTCGGGCTGCAAGCGATCGCCACAGCGAAGCGTCTGGGCGGGGCGGTTCATGCCGTCGATATCCGCGAGGACGCTCGCAAAGGGGCTGACAGCCTGGGCGCCAAGGTCGCCGGCTTCGAAACGCCGCCGGAAATCGCCGTCGAGAAAGACGGCTCCGCCAGGTCGCTGCCGGCCGAGTGGATCGAGCAGGAGCGAAAGATGCTGGCGCCGCTGCTCGGCGAGGCCGACATCGTGATTCTCAGCGCTCTCGTCCCCGGCGAAGTAGCGCCGCTGCTGATCACCGATGCGATGGTGGCCGAGATGAGACCGGGTGCGGTGGTGATGGACGTAGCCATTGATCAAGGGGGCAACTGCGCAGCGACCGAAGCGGGTGTTGAGACGGTCAAGCACCGCGTGCTGTTGTGCGGACTCGCCAACATTCCCGGTTCGATGCCGGTCCACGCCAGTTGGCTCTACGCCAACAATCTGCTCCACTACGTGAAGAACCTGTTCAAGAATGGCATCGACCGGCCCGACCTGGGTGACGAGATCGTCGAACACTCTCTCGTCACTCACCAGGGCAGGATCGTCCACCATGGAGCGCTGAAGGCCATGGAACAGCTCGGAACGGTGGGGTGAGCATCGAAGGGGTCGGGAGTCTTTTTTCCGTAGCAGCCGCTTGGGGCGGCTGCTACGGAAAAAAGACTCCCGACCCCCTTGAACCAAGGAGATCGCAACCATGCTCGATGTGACGCTCTTGCTGGCGGTTTTCGCGTTTTCGTTCCTGGTGGGCTATTTTCTGATCCTGCGAGTCCCCCCGCGTCTGCACACGCCGCTGATGTCGATGACCAATGCGGTCTCCGGCGTAACGATTCTCGGCGCTCTGCTGATTTTCGCCGCCGATGCCGGCGGCGTCGAAAAGCTCCTCGGCGGCGCGGCGATTGCCCTGGCGGCCTTCAATCTCGTGGGCGGATTCGCCATCACCGACCGGATGCTGAGGCTGTTCAAGAGAAAAGAGTGATGGGTCACGATTGCATCGGGTGAAACGCATATGGACCAGGCTTCCCGTCTTTTCGTCGATCTGGCGATCGTTGCGGCCTTCCTGCTGGGGATTGGGCTGTTTCGCGGCCTTCAAACCGCCCGCCGGGGCAATTTCCTGGCGGCGATGGCCCTTGCCTCCGCCTTGGGAATTGTCATAGCCCGACATTCATTCGACGCCTGGGGCGTCCTTCTGACCGCCCTTCTCGCCGGTTCCCTGATCGGCTGGGCGGTGGCGATGCGCGTCCACATGATCCAGATCCCGGCGATGATCGCCCTGCAAAACGGGGCGGGCGGCATGGCCGCCTTTCTCGTTGCCTTCGTCGAACTGACCCGCGGCGCGGAGCCTTCGCTGAGCATTCGCGAGTCTGCCGGAACTCTCGGCCTCGTGGTCGGCGCCCTGACCGCCGGCGGCAGCCTGGTGGCGGCCGGAAAGTTGGCGGGGCTGGCGCGGCAAACCCCGGTCCACCTCCCCGGCCATGCCTGGCTGCTGCGGGGCGGCGCAGCCGCCGCCTTGGCCGTCGGTATCCTGGCAGCGCTGGCCGGTCCCGTCGCAGCCGCCTGGCTTCTGGCGGTCACGATTCTGTTTTCACTGGCCCTGGGGATCGTCTTCTCCATCCGGGTCGGCGGGGCCGACATGCCGGTGTTGATCTCCTTGCTCAACTCCTTGTCCGGCCTGGCGGCCGCCCTCTGTGGGGTCGTCGTGGTGAACCGATTGCTCATCGTCTGCGGCGCGACGGTGGCTGCTTCCGGCTTCATCCTCACCGCCGCCATGTGCCGGGCCATGAACCGCAGCCTATGGTCGATCGGTTTTCGTATTCCGACTGCCCCGGTGCCGGTCGCGGCACCGCCGGCCGACCCGCTCGTGGTCGCGGTCCCGGCGCCCGGCACGGAACCGCCCCAGGGAGAATCTCCGCTGCAACGCGCCGTCGCGGCGGCCCGCGAAGCCGAAACGATCATTGTGATTCCCGGCTATGGCATGGCGTTGGCCCACGCGCAATTCGAAACGGCCCAACTTGCCGAGCGTCTGCGATCGATGGGCAAGCAGGTGCGAATGGCGGTCCATCCCATTGCCGGCAGGATGCCGGGCCACATGCACGTGCTGCTGGCGGAGGCGGAAGTTGACCCGGACGCGATCTTCGATTTGGACGAGATCAACGCGGACTTCCACGAGACCGACCTTGCCGTCATCGTGGGCGCCTGCGATGTGGTCAACCCGGCGGCAATCGATGTGGAGGGCACTCCGATCGCCGGCATGCCGATCCTCGCCGCCCACGACGCGCGGCGGGTGCTGGTCTGCAACCTGGACGATCGGCCGGGTTATTCCGGCGTCGACAATCCGCTCTACCGGGATCCAAAGACGATTCTCATGCTCGGCGACGCCAAAGCCGGCCTGCGACGATTGCTGGAAGCCCTCGGACCGTGAACGCGCCGGGAAATCTCAGGCTCAAGCCTCTTCCACAACCGCATCGTTCTGGGTTGGAATCTCGCGAAGACCGACAGGAACCTGCAAAGGCATTGGCGCCTCCACGTCCGCGGAGGCGGAAACCGCGGCGTCGGCGCGGAACGCACCCGCGGTCGACTGGAAGACGTCATCGCACGCCGCATGGTTCTTTTGCACGACGGCAGGGATCGTCGGCCATCCCAAGCAGCGACATGCATGGAAGCGGAGTCGACCGGCCAGAATCTCATAGCCGTTGTGGTCGGGCGACCCACAAACCACGATCGGCTGGAGTAGGCCGTGTCGGGAAATCCTGGCGGCCAACTCCAAAATCTCGTTTTCTTTATCCGGACTAGGATCGTCGCGAATGGTTTGTAGATCGATCTCGACGATGTCCGGTCCGCGCGCCGCCCTGCTATCGCCGTTTTCTCTGCGATCCAAAGCAGCGCGAGAGGAGTAAACGTAAGGGATCGCCACATCAACCCGCGGCGAGGCTTGGATCGCTGCGAAGATCCGCTTCTGGATGTGGTACGAGGTGGCCGCCCTCTGTTGGACTGCGGTCAGGTAACGCAACCGCATATAGACGCCGTAGTCGTAGAGGTCCGATCGGATGTAAGGGTGCTTGCCGGTGGCTGCGATGACGTCGCCGGTGGCTTCGCGAGCGGCTCGCAGGAAGATCTCCTCCGCCGCCTTCCAATCGGAATCATAGGTGATCCGCACCACCACCTCGTCCAGCATGAAAGCGGCGCTTTGATCCGCGGTGTAGTTGATCAGCACTTCGCTGAAAAGGATGGCATTGGGGATAAGGACATGCCGGCCCACCGGTTCCTCGCTGGCAATGCTTCCTCCGACCTGGTTGAGCGTGGTGTACATCACGTCGATGCCTATGACGTCGCCGATCATATTCAGGCGGGGAAACTGGATGCGGTCTCCCGGCCGAAATGGCCGTTTCAGCGACACCAGGAACCAGGCGACGGCGCCCCCCATCGGTGCCTGCAGCGACAGCCCCAGCAGCATGCCGCCAAAGAGCCCCAGAAACATCCCCAGCGTGGAGATCAGCCCGAAAGCGGCGAGGACGAAGACCACTCCGCCGATCCCCGCCAATGTCCGGCACAGCCGCCAGATCATGATCGATTCGGAGAGGGGCCGGCGGCGGCGTTTGAAGCTCAGATGAGCCGCCAACGCCACGAGGGCGGCGGCCAGAAAGGCACCGGTCAGCCCCATCCCCAACTGCGGCAGTGACAATCCGCCAGGCAGCATAAAGGGCATTCCACCTGTTCGCTCCAACCACCAGAGAATCAAAAACACACATGCGGCAAGCAGAACTGAACACGTGGTTCTCCTCATCGTGGGTCTCCAGAATCAACGAAAGTCTCACGTCCTGTGAAAGCGACGCCAGGATCGTCGCCGTCCCGTTGCGGCACGCGCATCCAGGTTTGCATGAATTGACAGGCCAACGCCTTGGCGTGAGACTGGTTCATATCTTATTCTCCTTGACACTTGCAATTGCTGCCAATCGTCATCCGGACGAACGCAGGAAACCCTTGACGCGCGACGGCACATCCCGCTTCCGCGGCGGCGACGGTCTGTCGATGTGGATCCGCAGTGACGTCCTTCCCAGCGTCAATTGGTCGCCGGCCATCAGCACCGCCTCCATGATTCGAGCTCCGTTGAGGTAGGTACCGCTCTTCGTCACCAAGTCTCGGACGGTCCACGATCCTCCCGTTCTGTCGATCATGCAATGCAGTCCGTTGACCGATTCGTCGACCAGTCGGATGTCGGATTTCCGGCTGCTTCCCAGCAGCACGGGCAGCCGAGTTCGGCGGATGATATAAGTGAACCCGGATTGGTCGGAAAGCGAGATGGCCATCGTGTCATCCTCCGTACAAATCGGCTACCGCTTCCTCGTTTTGCCGCGCGCACCCCACGCATAAGCCCGCGTACGGAATCGCATCCAACCGTCCCTGGGGAATCCTCCGGCCGCAACAATCGCAGATTCCATAGACGCCGTCCTCGATCCGCTCCAGCGCTTGCTCGATCTTCTGGAGAGTCTCATCCTTCGACGACGCCAGCGCTATCGCCAGTTCCTGCTCGAAATGGTCGCCCGCCACCTCGGCCGGGTGGATCGGCATCCGGTTGCTCCTCGCGCTGGCCGGCCCGGCGGCCAAGGCGTCGGATGTCATTCGATCCACGTCGCCACGGAGTCGGCGCCGCAAAGCCAACAGTTGGTTCTTATAGAAATTACGGCGTTGGGGTGTCATGACAATGCCCTCCCTCGATTATGAAAAGCCTGTTCAATAGAGTTTTCTTTCCACCATGAAAAAACCGGCAAGGGCGGCGCAGCGGCCGCCTGCGCTCGCCCCGCCGGCCGATCGCGAGGCGGCTGCTCACAGGTGCCGCTGACCGGATCGTTCCGGCTGGAATTGAACCGCCTCGATCTTGAACCATCGCTCTCCCGACGGCACCGCCACGGCGACCGTTTCGCCCTCCCTGCGGCCAAGGATCGCTTGTCCGATCGGCGCCAGCACCGAGATCTTGTCCTCGGTGATGTCGGCGTGGTCGGGATAGACGAGCGTGTAGGTCTCGTCCTCGCCGGATTCCAGATCGACGATCCGGACGATCGAGTTCATCGTTACCACGTCGGCGGGCACGTCGCCGCCGTCAATTCCGACGGCGTGGTCCAACTCCATTTCCAAGCGGTGAAGGCGCTCCCAAGGGGCCATCCCCTCCGCGTAGGCCCTATCGAATATCGTGCCCAAGCGGCGCCGGTCGTGGTCGGTAATCATTATGGTCTGGCTGCTCATGTTTCAAACCTCCTCTTCGATGAAATGCAAGTTTTCGTCGGCCGCAACGGCAATTGGCCTCACGGTCCGCCCTCGCCTGGCCAGCCTCCGCGTTGCGTCGCGCTCCGCCGCTTTGGCTGCGCGCTTTGCGGCGATGGCAATCGCCTCGTAGAGATCGGCATGACGGCCGACAACGACGACCGAGCGGTTGCCGCGGAATCGCACCGCAATGCGACACGAATTCTCCGAGATGCGTTCGGCCGCTTTCGATACCGCGAGATGGATGTTCACTTCGCCGATCCGTGCAGCAAATCGACCGAGGGCGGAACTCAGCCGTCGCTCGGCGTGCTCGCGAAGCGGCTCGCTGGCGGTGAACCCGCGATGCCTCAGGCGGATCGGAAGATGGCGGGCTGGTTTCTTGACGGGCGCATGGATGGGCATGATCAACCTCCGTAGACATGAAGAAAAGAGATAACCGTCCGCAACAATGTTCGCCGCAATCGCAAAGGCACACGTTGGACTCGCCGCTTCCAGGCAAGTGGCACGACGTTCAACAGGTCGCCTGAGGAGTTTGCGCTGCGAGCATTGCCCTGGCGGAGCAAAACCGATGACCAGACTGGTTCACCAAATGCGAGAATACGCCTTGAGAGGCCAATCCACGTCTCGCCTTGCCGCCGTTGCCACGAAAGCATCGAGCCTTACGGCTCTCCGCGCCGGCCATCGATCACCCCGCCGTTTCGGCGTAGCGAGCAGCCGACGCGGCATCGGCAAGCGGCGTGCGACACCTCCACGTCAGCGCGAGACGACAGTGCATTTTCGGCACGGCAATCGTGATGGCTCGCATAACGTAGAACTCCCGAATAGATTCGACGGTTGGCACAACTTCAATATAGGCCGCGAAGAATCTTGTGCAATCCCGCTTTCTGGCTCTGAGCAACTAGCCCTTGCCCTCGGGAGCTAGGTCGGAGGCTCGCTGCATCATGTTGAGCCGAAAGCCTCGGGAAATAGCTCTTTGGAGCACAGGCGACTAGCACGGAGAGATTAGCTCTATGGGTGGGCTGTCTTGCATTGCAGGAATTGCGGTGTAAGATGTATCGCAAGGCGTTCTTACAGGGAGGTACTCTCATGATTGTCCGTCAGGCTTCAAGCAGGAAATCGGGGCAGGAGAGCATTACCGAAAAGGCCCGCCGCCGTCTCAACAACAGCTCTCACCTGGCAATTCGCAAGGTGATCTGTCGACACCACGAGGGAGCGCTGCTGCTTCACGGTCGAGTTTCCTCGTACTATTTCAAACAGCTCGCCCAGGAGGCGGTCCGGGATCTGGATGGCGTGGAAGAGATCATCAACTGCATCGAGGTGATCGATTAACGGCGTCCACGATCCGCGGTCGCAGACAACAAGCGGTGCATTGGCCGCCGTCTTGAACAAGGACATCCTCGACACGAAGAGGTGGCTGGTGCCTAACGCAGATCTTATTCTCTCGACGATCGATGCTTCCCGGCTGGAGTCGCTGGTTCGCGATTCCGTGGCGAGTGGCCAGATTGAGCGTAGTCGACTCTGCCTATTGAAGGACCGGTTGGATGAAGCTCGCATCGTGGAACCCTCCCAGATGCCCGAGGGCGTGATCACCATGAATTCGACGGTCCGATTCCGCGACTTGGACACCGGCGAAGTGGAAACCTACACGCTTGTCTATCCCGGTTTCGCGGACGCCTCTCAACAACGGCTTTCGATTCTCAGCCCATTCGGCGCCGCGATTCTCGGCTATCGAGAAGGGGACGTCATCAACATGGATCCCCTGGCGGGCGGATCGCGGATGGCGATCGAGAAAGTCGAGTTCCAGCCGGAAAGCGTGGGCCAGTACGACGCCTGATCTTTCGCGCTACTCGCTGGCGGTTGCCGGACGACGGTGTCGGAAAGCCTGACGTACCGCTTGCCTTGTGGCGGACCGCGCGGCAGAATGGCGGTGCGCAATCGGCCCGTCCCCGCCGAACGCGGTCGTGTTTTTTCACCGCTGTCCTGCCACCCCTTCCACCACCGGACCTTTCTCCCATGAAACGCACTCTCCCCTTGGTGTTGTGCCTGCTGCTTCCGCAGGCGTCTCTGTTCTCCGCGGACCTGGCCAAAGACGGCAGGACCGACTGGAGGATCGTCCTGCCCGATCAACCGAGCCTCGTCGAGAAGACCGCCGCGGCGGAGTTGGCGGATCACCTCCATCAAGTGACCGGCGCCGAGTTCGCCACGATCCTGGAAAAGGAGGCCGGCGCCGGCGCGAAGTCGCTGATCTTCGTCGGCGAGACCTCCCGGGCGCCCAAGAAGGAATATCAGTTCGACGAAGTTCTCATCCAAATCAGCGATGGGAACCTGATTCTCGCCGGGCATGAAAAACGCGGCTGTCTCTATGCCGTCTATTCTTTCTTGCAGGACGTCGTCGGCGTTCGATGGTGGACGCCCGGCGATACGTTCATCCCCAAGAAGCCGACGCTGACCGTCGCCGACGACCTGAACATCTCCTATGCCCCGCAGATGATCTCGCGGGAGATGTATCATCGCGACGCGCAGCCGGGCGTATTCTCCGCCCGCATGAAGGGAAACGGCAATATCTCGCCGGAATACGGCGGCGCGGTGCGGATCATTCATTTCGTCCATTCGTTCTACAAATACATTCCGCCGGAGAAGTATTTCGACGCGCATCCCGAGTGGTTCTCCGAGATCGGCGGCAAGCGTAAGCACGAGCACGCCCAGTTGTGCCTGACCAACGAGGAGATGACGCGGGAATTGACCGAAAAAGTTCTCGAGGCGCTGCGAAAGGATCCCGAAGCCAAGATGATCGACGTCTCGCAGAACGACTGGCACGGCTTCTGCACCTGCGAGAAATGCAAGGCGATTGACGATGCGGAGGAATCCCATGCCGGAACCCTGGTTCGGTTTCTCAACAAGGTGGCCGAGGCGGTCGAGAAGGAGTTTCCCGATGTTCTGGTCGAATCGCTGGCGTATCAGTACACCCGCCAGCCTCCCAAGACGGCAAGGCCGCGAGACAACGTCTTGATTCGCCTCTGCACCATCGAATGCTCGTACATTCAGCCGTTGAACGGACCGCAAAACGCGAAATTCGCAGCGGATATCGAGGGCTGGAGCAAGATCGCCAAGCACCTCTTCATCTGGGACTACGTCACCAATTACACCGACTACCTCGGCCCGCACCCGAACCTTCGCGTTCTGGTTCCCAATGTTCGCTACTTCGTCGATCACGGCGCAGTCGGGCTGTTCGTGGAAGGCGAGGGGGACGACTTCGTCGAAATGCGCAACTGGGTTCTGCTCCGCGCCATGTGGGAGCCGCATCGGGACGCCGACGCGCTGTTCGCCGAGTTCCGCGAAGGCTATTACGGCAAAGAAGTCGCGCCGTTTGTCAAAGAGTATTGGGACGTGCTCATCGACCGCGCCGAACAGCAGGAGATCTACCTGGGCTGTTTCGGCATGACGTCGGCGAAGTGGCTCGACCTGGTCACGCTCAACCGCGCCACGGAGATCATCAACCGGGCGGTCGCCAAGGCGACGGAAGCGTACGGGCCGAATTCCGATGAACTGCGGCGTCTGACCAAGTCGAAGATGGCGATCGATCACGTCTGGCTCACTCGCTATATTCCGCTTCGCTGCGAAGCGCGAGAGAAGAACCTGCCGTTTCTTGGACCGAAAGACCCTCTGGCCGCGGTGGACGAGTTCGCCGGGCTGTGCAAGCGGTTCAAGACCCGCGAACATGCTATTTCCAAGGCCGGAAAGCTGGACCTTTATCTGGACGGTTTGAAGGCAGGACTCCTCGCGCAGAAGAATCCGCCGGAGATCTGCAAGGACGCTCCCGAGGACAGTTGGGTTGTTTTCGACGCGCTGAGCTTCAACAATTTTAACAACGCGGCGACCATCGTCGATGATCCCGAAGGCTGGAACAAGAAGAGCGTTCGGATGGGGACGAAAGTCGACTGGAATACCAGCTACACCCCGCCGGTCACCGGCAAGTACCGCGTTCTCGCCTCGCTTCGCTGCGAAGGGACGATCCGTGAGGGCCGCATCGGCTCGTGGGGCGTCTACAATCCGCAAGAGAAGAAAGGCGTTCGGACCCAGCCGCTCGTCGCCGCGCAGTTCCTCAACGCCGACGGCAAGTTCGATGCGAAATTCCGCTGGATCGAATTGGGAACGGTCGATTTCCAGCCCAGTTGTTACTTCTGGTTCGCACACGGCCATCGTCCGGAGTTGGATGCGATCTTCGTCGATCGCGTCGTGCTGATTCAGGCTGCCAAGTGACCATGGAGGGTGTTGTTCAATGCGTGTTCTTGGCATTTCCGGCAGCCCGCGGCCGGATGGAAACACGGGCATTCTTATCAAACAGGCGCTGGAGATTCTGTCGGCGGAAGGGATCGAGACGGACTATCTGCCGCTGGCGGACCGCCCGATCAAGCCGTGCATGGCCTGCGGCGGATGCTTTCGCAGCGACACGATCCGCTGCGTGCAGGAAGACCCGGCCTTTGAAGGCATCCTCGAGCGGTTCGCCGCGGCCGACGGCGTGTTGGTCGGCTCGCCGGTCTATTTCGGCTCGGCAACACCTCAAACCATGGCGCTGCTGGACCGGGTGGGCTACGTCGCTCGTCGGCACCGCGATCTGCTGCGGCGCAAAGTCGGGGCGGCGATTGTTGTCGCGCGGCGGGCCGGACAGAATTTCACCTTTGCCCAGTTGAACTATTTCTTCCTGATCAGCGAAATGATTGTCCCCGGTTCGACGTACTGGAATGTCGCCTTCGGGCGGGAGAAAGGGGAAGTGAATTCCGACACCGAAGGAGTGGAAACCGTTAAAAATCTGGCGATGAATATGGCCTGGCTGATGAAGAAGCTGGCCGGCTGAGGACGGGGAAAGGGGTCGGGAATCTTTTTTCCATGTCGGCCGGGCAACGCTTTCCCGCATGGATCGAGATCCTTCCGGCCGACATAGAAAAAAGTCTCCCGACCCCTACTGGATTTCCGGCATGGCGACCCGTTCCCCGGCAAGTTGCCGCGCCTGGCCTTCGGCGTCATAGACGCCGTAGAAGATCGCATTCAAATCGATCCATGCGGCAAGGCGGCGGAGTTCGTCCGCGGAAAGCTCCGCGTCTTCGTGCCCCGCCAGCAGCAATTTCATCAGCCGGCTGCCGCGGGCTCCATACGTGCCGCCAGGGGGCGTGACTTGGATCTGATTCCGCTGCACGAACCGCGGCACGAGGTGCGATTCCGCCGCCGCGGGGTCGAAATGCTGCGACTTCCAGGCGTCAGGGGTACCACACAAAGCCAGGTAGGAGCGGGTGAAACCCTGGTGGGCCGCCGCGGTGAGATCCAGGTCGCCGTCCTTCCGCTCGCCTCCGTGACAGCGGACGCAGTGTCGATCGAGCATCGGCTGGACGACCTCCACGAAGCCGAAGGGACGCCCACCCAATTCGCCCGGCTCGATGGTTGACGGCCGCCGCCGCAAGGCCAGCGGCGTTTGCATCGGCGTGGGAGGCGACGTCATGCGGTGCTCGTGGCATCCCACGCACGATGTCTGTTCACCCGGCTGCACGAACGTCAGCGATCGCATCGTCTGATAGGCCATACCCCGCTCATCCAAGGCTTGAAAGAGGATCGCCTTGCCCGCCGGCACTTCAAAACACGCCGACCCGTCCGATTCCACGGGCACCGTCCCGAGAATCGCCCGTCCGTTCTCTTCCCCGGCCACCCCGATGCGCGGCTGATTGGCCAGCCAGGTGGTCTTGGGAAAGATCTGCACAATGCGGAGTTCCTTGATGGCGCCGCGAGGCACGTCTGGCAACCCCTGGTTGACGTCGGTCACGACCATCGTACCGGTGTCCTTGGCGGCAACGAACGCGGCGGAGGGCAAGACGGGCGGGCGGGGCCGCGGCGTCAACGGCGTGGGGTTCGTCGTGCCGATGTCCGGGTCGCGATACAACAGTTCGCGATTGCCTGCCGCGTCGAGCAGATAGATCCCCAGGGCGTTGTCGGGATTGGGATCCGTCTGGTGTTCACCCTGAAATCGCAATCGATAGGGGCTGTAGGCGACGAGGAAGTAGTCTTCCGAAAGCGGCCAGGGCGAGGAATACCACTCGTCGAGATTCCCCTCCGCCTCGGGAAAGGGCAAGGGGGTGATGCGAGTCACCGCGTCGAGGCTGGTGGCGTCGACCGTCGGATCGAGGATACAGACCGGCCCGGCGGTGATGGAGTGGTGCGCCGAACCGATGAAGACGATCTTGTTGGATGCGGGGATCGGCTTCGCCTGAAACGCGCAATGCGGCTTCGGGGTGGCGTTGCCCCAGACGGCGACCGGATTCGTGCCGTCGGGGCGTATCGACCAGAGATTCTGGTGCGTTACCGCGTCGCGGTCGATGTAATCCCAGCGGGCGTGCAGCACGTGGCCCGAATTCGACACCGCCGGGAACCACTCGGAGACGTCGTTGTACGACAGGGTGCGGATGTCGCCGCCGTCGGCGTTCATGCGGTGCAGTGTGTAGCTGTGCCAACGGTACGAGTATTCGGGCCCGAAGCAGCGCGAATAGCCTTTGCGCCGCGTGGAGCAAAAGACGATGTCGCCGTCGGGCAGGTATTCGGCCATCATGTCGTCGTAGCGGCCGTCCGTCAGTTGCCGCAATCCGCTGCCGTCCGCATGGATTTCAAAGAGGTGGAAGTAGCGGTCCGCCGATCCTTCTTCGTTGACCGGCAGCGAGGCCGGATCCGGCACGTCGTTGTTGCAAGCCACGAAGGCAAACAAGATGCGCCCGCCGTCGTAGCGGAGGCGCGGTTCCAGCACGCTCCCCGGCGGAAGCTGATCGCCGAGGATGTCTCGGACCGCCAAGGATCGGCCCGGCTTTTCGATCACGTACAGTCCGCCGCCCGGCCGCTGCCGCCAGCCGAAATACTGCGCCACCAGGTGGCTCCAGGAAGGGGGCACGCGCTTCGTGACCAGCAGCGGACCGAAATCCATAAGCGGATTAGCCAAAGCGATGCGGCGTTTCCATTGCCGCACCTGCAGCCATGCCGTCCGAGCGGTTTCGGCATCCCCGCCCGCGCCGGCGAGTTTCTCGGCCGTGGCGAGACTCTCCGCCAAGAGCGCCAACCGCTGCGATTCCTCCGTCAGGAAGTTTTTGCCGTGGGCGGCCTGCAGTGCGTCCAGAAGCTGCTTGGCTCGTTCCAGTTGCGTCCGGGCCGCGAGAGCATAGCACGCGGCGGAATCGTCGATGGCATCTTGTCGCCGCCAATCCGCCTGGACCATCGCTCTCAACGACAGCGGCATGTCGTCCTGGGGCGATCGTGCCTTCAGATTATCCTGCAATTCTGCGAACCGCTGCTCTTCCGTTAAACAGCGATCGACGCACATCCAGCCTTTTGCCAAGGCGCCCTCATAGGCTTTCGACCACAGGGGCGCATCCTCGCCTTTTTCACCGTGCCACGTCAGCCGAACCTCTCCGGTGGTATCCATACTCGCGACGAACCGCCACGGGCGGCGCGGCGCGGCGGCGAGAGCTAAACCGCGTCGGTCCTTGGCGTCGGCGGTCACGATCAGCGGTAAAACGTCGTCGCCGGAGAGTTCCACGGCCTTGTCCGGCCGCACCGTCCATAGCCGAATCGCAAGATCCTTACTCCACGCCGAGACGACGGGAAAACCGGATTCCCGCTCCGGCCCCACCTCCATCTCGTACCGCCAACCGCCGCCTCCCTGCTTGTGCTCGTCGAACGCCTTGGACGCCTGATACGTCGTTCCGTCCGGCATTCGCACGCTCGGATCCCATCCGGTCGTATCACAGGCGATGCCGCCGCGTTTGTGTATCACGAACCGGATGCGATCGCCCTGGCGAACATTGAGAGTCAGGTCGTGCGCAACGCCCGTGCCGTCGTCCCCCTCGATTTCGGCCTTCCACACTTCGCGATCGCCGTGGCGGATGACGGCTCGGATGCCATCGCCGGATCGGTGCAGTTTGAGCACGCGGCCGGAGACGCAAATCTCTCCATCCTGCGGAGCCGTGAAACACCGCACGCTCGGCGTGTCCTGGCCGGGGTGATGCCAGTCCTTGCCGACACGCGTCCAGTCCGGGCCGGTAAAGAACGTGGAGCCGTACCACTCGCCCTGGCTGTACTTCAACTCGCCATAGCGGCCGTCGGTCAGATCGGCGCCGCTCGGCATCGCATGGCGGAAGATCACATCATCGCCTCGGACACCGCGGCCGTTGGGCACGATGAGAACCATCGCGAAAAGCAGAGCAGCCCACCGAAGAAGGTTCTTTGCGGATCGTGTCATGCCGGTCTCTCCCGGATCGCTCGTTCGATCACGTATACTCATATGACCAGTTGAGTATAGTGCCCGCGCTGTTTCCCGTCAATTCGCTCGTTCGACGCGACGACTGCGCGGCTGTCCGGCATTGGGCCAATTCTGAGAATGGCCGCCTTGTTCACCTTTCTCCGGAAGCTGCCCGTACCTTTTCGGCGGTACGGCAACGTGTTAAATTAGTTGTTGCAAAGGATGGATGGCCGAGTGGACTAAGGCGGCAGTCTTGAAAACTGCTGGGCTCTCACGGGCCCCGGGGGTTCGAATCCCTCTCCATCCGCTTGCGTATCAACACTTTCCGCTTGCTGTACAAGGACTTGCGGCAAGCGGTTTTCTGTTTCTTGGGTGGTCGGTTCCGTGCCCGGTTGTGCCTCAGACTGCCCCGTTGGGGCGTTTCCGTAACATGCGCGTAACATGCGCGGGCCTTTCGCGGGCCCTTCCATCGCCTCCGCCCCGTCTGTCCCGGTCGCCTTCATCGGTTCGGAAGGCGGCAGTTTAACGCAATGCAGCCCTTCGGCCAGACTCGGCAGGGCTTCCATCGCAACGGCCTGCTCCTCCAATTGGAAGCGGGTGTAGATGTTCGCCGTCAGTTCCGGGGTCGAGTGTCCAAGGATCTTCTGAGCCATGCTCAGCGGCGCCCCGGTCCGCTGGAGGTTCGTTCCACACGTACCACGGAGGGCGTGAAAGTCGGCCACGTAGCCCCCGTGGTCGACGTAGGCCAGAAAGTCGCTCCCTTCCCTGGCAGCGCGTTCATCGGGCGTCTTGGCCTGCTTGAGCCATTCGCCACGGGCGTCGTCCAGATCGGCCCGTAACATCTTTGCCGTCTTGTCGCTGGAGGGCATGTTGAACGCGGGGGCCGACGGGAACTTGTCAGCCAGGTGAACGCGGAGGGCCTCCGCCGTCGCCTTGCGAAGCGGGAGGAGTTCTTCCTTCTTGCGTTTGCTGTTCGTGGCCTTCACGCGAACCACGCCAAGCTTGCCGGTCAGGTCGAAACTCGATCGCACTAAACTCCGAAGGGCACGGGCACGGAACCCCGTTTCCGCGGCCAGGACATATAGCAGGGCACGCTCGGGGCCTTCCATTCCGAATCGTTCGGGGCCTCGCTGGGTTGTGGCGAGCAGGGCCTCCATCTCGGGAACCATCAGCGGCCGTCTCTCGCGTTTCCTCTCGACGTCGACACGTTCGATGTCTTCAAGGGGCGATTCGGCGGCCCGCTTGCTGTTGACCATCCAGCGGCAAAACTGCTTGACGGCTTGCAGGTGGTGGTTCGATGTTTGGGTGCTCACTTCGCCGGCCCGGCGTTTCGACTTGAGGAAGGATTCAACGGCCTCGGGCCGGATGTCCGCCCATTGCAGAAACCCGCACCCCTTGAAGACGGCCCGGATCCGCTGTAGCACACCCCGGATGTGCTTGTCGCAATTGTCGGCTACGGAAAGGGATTCCTCGAAGTCCTCGAGGTGATCTTCCAGCGGCTTGCCCGCGGCGTGCCGTCTCGGGTCGATCAACCGCCGCTGCTGCCGGCCCGCAGCGTGCTCCCCGCCGCGATCGTCACGCTCACCGAACCGCTCACCGCGTTGCTCGCCGTCACCCCGTCGCTGCGGTTGAACACGAGCTGCGCGTACTCTTCGAAGTCGCCATCGGAAGTCACCGTCCCCGATCCCAGCGTCCCTGCGGTCCCTCCGTTGCCCACTTGGATCGTTGCATTCTGGTAAACCGACGGGGCGATGATCGTAGCGCCCGTGTACGTGTTACTTCCCAGCAGGATCAACGTTCCACTGCCGGTCTGCGTGACCGAACCGCTCCCGGAGATCGCATTGGCGATCGTTGCCGTGCCGCTGCGGTAGAACACCAGCGAGGCGTTGTTCACCACCGCGCCGCTGCCGAGCGTGCCGCTTGCCGTGTTGTCCCCGACGTACAGCGCTCCCGCACTCACCGTCGTGCCGCCGCTGTACGTGTTCGTGCCCGTCAGCCGGAAGTCGCCGTCGCCGGTCTTCACCAGCGACACCGTCCCGAAACCGTCTTCGATCACTCCTGCGAACGTGGTCCAATACCAATCCTGGTAAACCGCCAGCGTGCTTGTCCCAGCGACGCCGCACGTCACCGTCCCGCTGCCGCCCAAGTACGCCACCGTCGGGCTGTACCCGTTCAGATCCAGCGTCCCCTGGACCGTCACCGCGCCCGTCCCCAGCCCGCCGGCATTGCCCAACGCCAGCGTCCCGCCGGCGCCCGCCGTCGTCGTCCCGCTGTACGTGTTGTCCGCCGTCAGCGTCAGCGTTCCCGCCCCCGTCTTCGTCACGGCCACCGGCCACCGAGATCTCGCCCCCTTCGCCCACCAGCGTGATGCTCGCGCCGCTCACGGTGTACCCGGAAGTCGCCAGCGCCATCTCATCGACGGTCACGCCCGATGCCAGGCTCACCGTCCCCGCGCTTCCCCACAACACCGCGATGCCGCCCGCCTGGTTGTTCCAGCTCGTGTGCGTCCCGCTCGTCGGATCGAACCAGCAATCGGCGCTCAGCCATCCCCCGCTGCCCCCAAGCCCTTCGCCCGTCTCGAGGTTATTGTTCGCCGCGTTCCCGTCCGGATCCCAATACAGCGTGCTCACCGCGCTCACCGTGATCCAAAAAGTCTGCGGCTCCGACTCATCCACGCCCCCGCCCGCCGTTCCCCCGTCGTCGCCCAGCGTCACCGACACCACCGCCGTGCCGGTCACGCCTCCCGCCACCGTATAGCTCAACGTCCCCGCGGCGCTCACCGCCGGCTGCACGCTGAACAGGTCGTTGTTGTCGTTGTCCACCTCGAACGCCACCTCTTGCGACGATTCGTTGGCCGGCCCCGCGCAAATGGCCGTCGCCCAGCCCGCCACCGTCTGCTGCCCGGCGGTTTCCGACACCTCCTGGTCCGCCCCCTTCGTAAACGACGGCGCATCGTTCACCCCCGTCACCGCGATCGTACACGTCTGCGGCTCGGACGTATCCACGCCCCCGCCCGCCGTCCCGCCGTCGTCGTGTACCCGCACCGTTACTATCGCCGTCCCGAACGCATCCGCCGCCGGCGTGTAGCTCAGCGTCCCGTTTGCCGCCACCGCCGGCTGCACCGCGAACAGCCCGTTGTTGTCGTTCGTCATTACGAAGTCCAGCGCCTGCGACGCCTCGTTCGCCGGACCCGCGCTCAAGCTCGTCGCCCAGCCGCTCACCGACTGCTCGCCGCAGTCCTCCGCCACCTGTTGATCTCCGCCCTTCGTGAACGACGGCACGTCGTTCACCGCCGTCACGTCCATCGTCATCGTGTAGGCCGACTCGCTAGATACGGTCCCGTCGTGTACCTTGAAGGTAAACGTGGCATAGCCCGCCCCGTTGGCGTTCGCCGCCGGGTGGAACGTCAGGTTCCCGATGCTGCCGGCGAGGATCTCCTCTTCGGCCGTCACCTCGACTCCCGACAACTTCAACACCCCCGCCGTCGCCAGCGTCACGATCTCGACCTTCGCCAGGCTGTCCCCGTCCACGTCGTCGAACGGGAAATCGCCCGCCGAAAACGTATAGACATCGTCTTCCAAGGCCGTCAGTGTGTCCGCCGCCGAGGTCGGCGCGTCGTTGGCGACAAACGAGGCCGCCGCCGGGCTCGCCCGGTGGAAGCCACGATTCAGTGGCTAACGAGGGCGCGAGACAACCATCCCCCCATCTTCCTTTCCCCCATCTTCTTTTCTTCCACACTCACCCCCGCAACACGCTCGCGACGCTCATCCCCGGAGGCTTCATCCCACGCTTCCGCTGCACCGCGGCGGCGATCTGGCGCAAGTACGGATCGGCATACGTCAGGAAACGCTGAATGCCGGAACAGAAGTAGTTCAGCCCCGGCTGGCCGTCCGGAGTCTTGAGGAACCGGCTTTTCGGGCACTCGCCGTTGCAGGCGAAGCCATACGGGCAAGTCCGGCAATAGTCCGGCAGCGTGTTCCGCTTGTTGCAGCCGAACTCTCGCTGCCTCGCCGAATAGACCACCTCCCCGAGGCGGCAGCCCTCCTCGCGCAAGTTCCCCAGCCGGTATTCCGGGAAAACGAACCGATCGCACGAATAGAGACTGCCGTCGCTCTCCATCGCCAGCAGCGACCGGCCGCAGACCTCCCCCAGCGAACAGATCTGCGCGGGCTGGCCCATCCACTGCCCCACGAGCGACTCGAACCAGTTGACGAACACTTTTCCGAGTCCGTCCTTGAGCCACAAGTCGAACGTCCGGCACAAGAACTCGCCCCAGTCGTCCGGATCGACCGACCAGTCCGTCACCACCGACTCGGGATGCCCCGGCCTGGCAGCCCGACTGCCCAGCACCGGCATCTGCGCCGTGTCCCACCGTCCCGGAGCAACCGTGCGGAAGTTCTTCAGTTCCGCACACGGCAGCCACTGGACGCGCTGGCACCCGAGATCATCGGTGAGAAACCGGCACACTTCCTCCGGATGCCGGACGTTGACGGCATGAATCACCGTCACGGCATTGAACGGCACTCCGTGCTCCCGCAACCGCCGCGCCGCGGCGTAGACCCGATCGAAGCTCCCCTCGCCCCGTAAAACGGAATTCATTCCGTTCCCTTCCGCCCCGTTCTCTTCTGCACCGCCCCCTCTTGCAACCCGCCGAAAGCAATCATGCAACTCCTTCGGCCCGTCGATGCTCAGACCCACGAGAAACTGCTGTTCTTTGAGAAACTCGCACCACGCATCGTCCAGCAACACGCCGTTGGTCTGCAGGTCGTTCTTGATCCGTTTGCCCGCCCCGTATTTCTCCTGGAGTTCGACGATCTTCCGATAGAACTCCAGCCCCAACAGCGCGGGCTCGCCCCCATGCCAGGTGAAGACCAGCTCCTCGACGTCTTGCTCGGACAGGTACTGCCGAATGAACTCTTCCAGCAGGTCATCCGCAATGCGGTGGCCCGTGGTGCCGGGCAGCAAGTCCTTCTTGTGCAGGTAATAGCAGTACCTGCAGTCGAGGTTGCACAGGGAGCCGATCGGCTTGATCACCGCGCGGAACGAGCGGGGAAAACGCCTGGGCTGCCCCGAGGCGACTGCTTCACTCATGCTCCTCCTCCATTGCTAATGCCACCGCCCCCGAGCGTGCATCGCCTCATCAGTTAGCGGTTAAAGCCTGACCCTGACGTTCCTGCGCTCCAAAAAATCGATGGACCAGCACAGAATCCCCCGTCTATTTCGCCCGAAATGGCGCACAGGAATCCCACTTTTCCATCTCATCTGTAGCTGCGATCGTCACCCGGTTGCTTGCGGAAAGCACCAACGGCTTGCGCGAGAACGGGTCCACCGGCACTCTTCTTAGCATTCCTTTCGTCACAACTTCCTCCAGAGTACTCGGTTCCCTCCCCACTGATTCTCTAAACATGCGAAGCGCCAAAGTCGCAAGCATCACTTGCGAATCCAAGATTCCATCCAGTACCCAATGCCAACTCTGCCTGAACTGCTCACGCACTGCATGCCCAATATCACGTGCCAAAGCCCTGCCGATCGGGTTTCTCAATTCCTTCAGTCGCTCACTGAACTCGCGTAAGGACGCCGGAAGAAGCTGCGACAGGAATCTGGCGTCAAGTGGAAAACGCCACAATGTCGGCTCAATCTCCTCACTGCTTCCTGCCTGTTGCGTCCAGTTCTCCAGAGCGAGTCTAAACTCGCTAGGCTGCAAGAACGAGGACTCGACAATATCGGCAAAAGAACCTCCCACAGTTCTCATTGTGTCTTGCAAGTCGAAAGGTGCCGGGTGATCCGTCAGGAGATAATCGATCCTTCTTCTAACAGCAGCACACTCGACGCGGTCGTACTCTCGCCAAGGCAAGTGCCTAGCTCGCGGATCTCGCTGGTCCAGGTGGTCCTTTTCTTCGCCTCCAGTCGGGGAGAGCATCTCTCCAAGGGGCTTGTTGGAAAGCAATGCAAGGACCGTTTCCACTGGGCTGTCTTGATTATCCAGTCCGCGCACAGCAGCCGAGACAACCAGCCAGAAGTCGCGGAACCAGTTTTCGATGAAGCGAGTGTGGGATATCTCCTTGTCTTGAAGCACTTCCAACAAGGTGGAGGCAGTGCGAAGCGATGTGGCCCGGTCGTCAGCAATTTCTCGCATCGCGCGGCATGCATCTCTTCCGATACGATGCCCGATCAGATACACCCACGGGCCAGCGGCGCCGCGCTTTGCTCGTCAAGAGCTTTCGGGACGCTGCGGCAACCGTGCCGCCGTCATAATAGTGCCGATGCTGTCGCCGGACATCGACGCGAGGCCGCCGAGCAGAGGTTAAAGGGACGGCGGTGAAAGAAGGGGTGAAGGGTGAAGGAAGTCGCCTCAAACCGGTCGGCCCGGGGTGAAAGAAGGTGAAACAGGGAGAAAGAAGGGTGAAAGAAGTTGAGCCAAGAAATACAAGAAAAATAGTACTCTCTCTCTCTTATTCTCTCTCTTCTTTCTCTCTTTCACCCGTACCCACCCTCGCACGCTCGTACCGACCCGTTTCCGCGTGTGCGCGTGATGTATAACTCGGGGTTGTTGGGAATCGCGTTGTGAGAGTTTCCTCTGAGGTAGAGTTTTTCAACCTTTAACGAAGAGGAGGAATCTCGATGGGTAAGCAAGCGAACGTACCGGCGCCTCAGCGG
>JAAYEH010000468.1 GCA_012728855.1 Rhodopirellula sp.
GGGTTACGGCGTTGTTGTCCGCATGGGTCGCGCTCTCTGTTTCAAACGGCCTCCACCATGTTGCGGCAGTGAACGTACACGTTCTCGCCCGGCCGCCGAGAGCAACGGGCCGAACTCTCGGACTCTCTCGTAAACAGCCCTCGCCCAGTTAACAGGCCCGTTCGCACCGGGGCCCAGGGCGATTTCAAACTCGCGCAGGACAGCCCGATCAGGTCGCTAATGCTTGATGCTCAGACGCAGCGGGCGAATCAGGCAGGAGTTGCCGATACTGCTCAATAATCGACGCCATGCCGTGGACGGTCGATTCGACGGACAGGTCCGGATACTTACCGCTGATGAAACCCGCCTTACTCTTCAGAAGGTCGGCAACCGCCTCAAGCTCGACAAGTTCTCCGGCAAGAGTTCCCTCAAATTCATTGACCGTCCCTCCACCGACAGCCAAGGCTTGATCCAACCGCATTGAGTACTCAATCATTGCCAGTTGAAGCTGTCCTTCTGTGATACGTGCATGAACATCGCGGTCACTGGTCTTCTGACGGGTGAACGTCCTTTTGAGCCAAGGCGCGGTACTGGGATCGTCGACTAGATTCATCTGATGCTGCAACTCGCGCCGCCAACCACACCTCAATTCCCGTAACTCCCCACGCAGACGCCACAGTTCCCAACACTTATCCCGATTCATCGGCCCACTACCGAGTTCCTTTGCCGATGTGTAAATTCGCTCCAATTTCGCCATCTGATCAATGCGACGATAGGCGAGAAGCAGATTCACCTTCGAGTCGACCTGCTTCAGCCGTTTGCCGATATCTGCTCCGGCGACGAGGTGTGCTGCGCCGATCACCGCCGCCGACATGGCTCCGAGCCTCGACAACGTCTTGGCCGCTGGCACACCCTTCATCGTCTCGATGAACTTGCCTGTACGGGCATCCTTTAGGATTGGCACTGCCCTGCCACTTGCCCCGTGGCGGGAAAACATGGCTGTGCCTTCAGCTAACCGTACCTGTCCATCTACTGAAAGGCGCACTGTCATCTCCGCGCCAGAGGACATCAGGCGAAGGGAATTCACTGTGACGACAACCCCATCGCCCGCTCTTGATGCGAGCATGCTGTTGATGTGGCTCAGCGCGCATTCCTGGCTGACCACGGCAAAGCGCTCTGGATCGAAGGAATCCGTGAAACTGAGCCGAGTCACCACGCTTTCCAGCGGTGGGCCTGTCGCAACGAGAGGACGTATGACCTTGGCTAACTGATGCTGATTCTCCGAAAGCTGCGTCATGCGCGAGTCCTGGTTGCGGGCATGTTCACGATGCATGCGATGCACGACGATTACCAAAGTCACGAGACCCAGCAACGTCAGTCCCGAAACCAGCAGGACGATGGTTAGTAAGGCCCCCTCGGTCATTGGATGTCTCCTCGCCACAAATCAACCGGCGTATCCCCGTAATCGCAGCAACGGCATGCCCGCTTCGCAGCCATGCGGGGATTATCGCAAGTTCAGGCCCGGAGTGCAACAAGTTAACAGCCGGTTCCTCCCGCACCCCACCGCCATTTCGAACTCGCGCCGGGTAAGTAAAGAAGGACGAAAAGCACCAACCCAGCCAGACAGCGTGCCGGTCGCCAAGCGAAGGCCGTTGTGGGCACATCCGCAAGGAGCCCGCAA
>JAAYEH010000469.1 GCA_012728855.1 Rhodopirellula sp.
CCACCAGTAGCCTCGATCGACCCGTCTGCGCTGCAAAGCGCGATTTCAACGAATGGAAACACCCGGACAGAGAAGAGGCACCGGTACTCCTTGCGTTCCTTGGTTTTGTGAGGCAATCGTCCCACCGACGCGGGGTCGGTGGTGGCGTTTACAGTTTGAGAAATAACTAATGACCATCATCGCCATCAACGAACAGGGGACGACCGTCCGGGCTGAAGGCGAAATGCTGCTGGTGGTTCGCGAGGGCCACACGATCAAGAAGCTCCGTCTGGCCGAGGTGGATCAGCTTTTGCTCTTCGGCCGCGTGGAGTTATCCTCCGGCGCGGTGGCGCTGTTGGCGCGGCGGCAGGTGGATGTGGTTTTTTTGACCTTGCGTGGTTCCTACCGGGCACGATTGGTGACGCGCGGGTCGAAGAACGTCGTGTTGCGTCTGACGCAGATGCGGCGGGCCGGCGAGGGGGAGTTTGCCT
Source organism: Rhodopirellula sp. (assembly GCA_012728855.1). GTDB lineage: Bacteria > Planctomycetota > Planctomycetia > Pirellulales > Thermoguttaceae > JABWBD01. The sequence goes on from JAAYEH010000469.1 coordinate 471, forward strand.
TGCGGGTGGCGCGGGCGATCGTCGTGGGCAAGGTCGGCCACCAGCGGCAGATCCTGCTCCGCGCGCAGCGACGATTGTGCTCGGAGGATATCGCCGAAGCGGTGGGGCAAATGCGCTGGCTCATCCAGCGCGCCGAGCGGGAGCCGGACCTCGACGCGCTGCGGGGGCTGGAAGGACAGGCGGCAGCCATCTACTTTCGGCACTTCGGCCGCTTGATCCGGTCGGAAGAATTCAGCTTCTCTCGCCGCACGCGCCGTCCTCCGCGCGATCCGGTCAACGCCGGGCTGTCGTTCGGGTATGCGCTGTTGACGAGCCTGACGGAAACCGAGGTGCTGCAATGCGGGCTGGACCCGATGGTGGGTTTCTTCCACCAGCCGGCCTACGGCCGCCCCTCGCTGGTGCTGGACATCATTGAGGAATTCCGACCGCTGGTCGACGGCCTGGTGTTGAGCCTGCTCAACCGGCGGCAACTCGGGCCGCGCGACTTCCAGGAACTGTCGGGGGCATCGCTCGAGGCGTTGCTGGCGACGCCGGCCGACGAGCCCGCGCGTCCCGGCCTGGCTGGCCCAGAGAACCTTGCCGAGGAAGCGGACGATCTCGCCGCGGATGCGGACGAAGAGGGCGAGAGGCCGTCGAGTGAGGACGGCGACCGGAACCGCCCGGCGGTCTATCTGGCCGACAGCGGCCGGCGGATCTTTTTGAATGCCTTTTTCCGCAGAATGCGGGAGCGGGTGCAGTACGGCCCGCGCGAGCAATCGCTGGAATTGCGCCAGATCGTTCGCGAGCAGGTGTACCATTTGGCGCGGGTCGTGCAAGACAAAGACGACGAGTATCGCCCCTTTGTGCCGCGTTAGGAGTTGGCCGATGTACGTGGTTGTCTGTTATGATGTAGTCTCGGATCGTCGCCGCGCGCGGTTGCTGAAGCGGATGAAGGGATTTCTGCCCCACGTCCAGAAGAGCGTCTTCGAGGGTCACATCAGCGACTCGCGCCTGGTGGAAATGCGAACGATGATTCAGGAAGCGGTCGACATGGACGAAGACACGGTGCGGGTCTATCATCTCTGCGGACGGTGCATCCCCGCCACGGAAGTCATCGGGACGGGAGTCTATGTGGAACGCGAGGAGGACCAGGTGATATGACCGCGGCGCGCCGCATCCGCCCGCCATCCATCGCTCGCTGCAGCAGGAGGATCGCCAACCTCGAGACAAGAATGGCTGGTTTCCCTAAGTCCGGTCCCGGCAATTACTTGCTTCCTCGTCGCTTCAAGGGGTTGGCGATTCTCACAAGTCGTTATTCTCCAATGCCTTACGCCAATCAAGCCGCCATCCTACTGGAGGGTGCGCGCCGAGGAACCTGGCGGTTGGCGAAAATGCTGCCTCAACTGCTTGACATGACACGACTTGCAAGGCACACACTGAAGAAGCGCCCTGGCATCGAAGGGATTGAAACCGATCGTTTCGACGGTTGCAAAACCCTTTGCTCCCGTACTGAAGAAGCGCCCTGGCATCGAAGGGATTGAAACCGTATCGGATCGTCTACCTTAAAGATCGTTATCGGGAGACTGAAGAAGCGCCCTGGCATCGAAGGGATTGAAACGTTGCCAAAGAACTGCCGCCGGTTCCATTCGATCCCCCGCCTGAAGAAGCGCCCTGGCATCGAAGGGATTGAAACTAGTAACGGAACCATCGGAATAATCCGTGTCGCCGTCGCCTGAAGAAGCGCCCTGGCATCGAAGGGATTGAAACGGGCTGGCGGCGGGAGGGACTTAGGCGTTGTCGGCAGTGCCTGAAGAAGCGCCCTGGCATCGAAGGGATTGAAACTAGACGATCTTCCCCTCCACGTCGGAGGGGGTAGCCGCGCCTGAAGAAGCGCCCTGGCATCGAAGGGATTGAAACTCGGGCTTCTGCGCCTCGGGGGTCGTTCCCTTCCTCGTGCCTGAAGAAGCGCCCTGGCATCGAAGGGATTGAAACATGGCGACTATGACACGGACAACGATTGTCCGGTCAAGCCTGAAGAAGCGCCCTGGCATCGAAGGGATTGAAACTTGGGCAGGGGGTTGACCAGGGCTAGCGGTTTTGTCGCCTGAAGAAGCGCCCTGGCATCGAAGGGATTGAAACTTCGAGAATCGCTTCCGCGAAGAGGAGGGCAGTAGCCCGGCCTGAAGAAGCGCCCTGGCATCGAAGGGATTGAAACCTTTGCGGACTAGCCTCTACTTCCGAACCGTATAGCTGCCTGAAGAAGCGCCCTGGCATCGAAGGGATTGAAACCCGACAAATTCGTATCGACCCGACGGCATACGATACCAG
>JAAYEH010000470.1 GCA_012728855.1 Rhodopirellula sp.
ATTTTGCGCACTCCGTTCAGATCGAGTTCGGCCGCAGCCATTGGTGTCTGCCGGACGTGATCGTTCACCACGTGGACAGGTCTGTCCAGGACATCGATGCGTTCATGCTGACGGATGAGAGCATGGGGTTCCAGATCACGACACACCTGATCGCGTTGAAATGGCTCAGCGTGTCGCCGGATAAGAGGGACGGGTTCTTCAAGAAGCTCAAGTACCTTCCCTGTGGGAGGAACCAGCGGACCCTGGCCGAGGGCCATGACATCCTGGACGCCTATCTGGACATCATTTCCGAAACTGGGTGGCTGATTGACTCAAGCAGCCACAAGCGGTAGTATGGGAAGCATGAATGCACCGGATAAAAGGCCGTTTCCACGCACGTTTGAGGAGTTTCTGGACTGGTTTGCCACGGAGAACGACTGCCTGCAGTATTTGGAATGGGTCCGTTGGCCGGCGGGATTTGTGTGTCCAAAGTGTGCGGGGAGGGAGGGATGGCGCACGGGGCGTGGTTTGTGGCACTGCCGCGGCTGTGGTCATCAGGCGTCCGTGACAGCGGGATCGGTTTTCGAAGACAGTCGCAAGCCGCTGCGTTTGTGGTTCCATGTCATGTGGCTGATGATGGCGCAGAAGACAGGGCTGAGTGCCAAGAACCTGTGCGACACCTACGGATTCGGCAGCTATCAGACCGCCTGGGGGTGGCTGCAAAAGCTTCGGAGCGTGATGGTGAGACGCGGACGGGAGCGGCTGACGGGGCGCGTCGAGATTGACGAGTCGTACGTGGGAGGTCAGCAGGAGGGAAAGCGTGGACGGGGTGCTGAAGGCAAGACGCGGGTTCTTGTTGCTGTTGAAGGAGATGCGAAGCAGACTCTCGGACGAGTCCGTTTCCGGTGCGTCGAGACCATCGACCAGGCCACAATCGAGACCTTTGTGGGCGACTACGTTGAACCGGGAACCACGCTCGTCACCGACGGCTTGTCGGTCTATAGCAACCTGGGAAGCCTCGGCTACAAGCATCAGCCGCATGTTGTCACCTCGAACGGCGAAGCTGCGCTTCGCCAGCTTGAGCACGTGCATCTGGTTATCTCCCTTCTCAAGCGGTGGCTGGGCGGAACCCATCAAGGAGCTGTAACCCCGTCCCATCTACAGGCATACCTCGACGAATATGCCTTTCGCTTCAATCGGCGGCTATCCCAGCATCGCGGCAAACTCTTTTACCGGCTCATGCAACAGGCTGTTTCCCAACGGCCGCCTGCCATCAAGGCGCTTTACAAGTCAAAACCACAACCTGTTGTGGAGGCTTGAGTGAATCAGCCACCCAGTTTTCCGAATGGCATCTGGAGGATGACCCCGAGATACAGCGGTGGGTCTCGGGCGTGAACAGGCCAAAGCCCCTCGTGCTCCGGGAGGATCTGCGAGTCCCGCATGATCAGTTGCCGAAATACCCGGCGCATGAGCGCCCGTCTCCACGTCCGCCTCGACAGACGGGAGGATACCGCGCCGACATTGAACGGATGAACGTGAGTTCCAGGGACGCGGGCTTCCTGAAAGGAATGCTGGAGGCCGAGCGAGACTCGGGCAGTTAGGAAGTGCCATGGGGTGTTGCGGTCAGAACGGAACTCACTTGCGAAGCCAGTATGACCGCTTCATGAGGGGGGAACCGGTGATGCGCGAGTCGTGCAGGGAATGCGCTTGCAAACACGCCGAACGCCTGAAGCTACAGAAAAACCGAGACTATGAAATGCCGTTCGCGGACCTGATCACCGCGATCTGCGGTGAGACAGGCGGATAGAGGCCCGCGAGGGCTACGCCTACCGTCTCCGCGCCGTCGGGCACCTCTCCGAGGACGAGGACGAGTCCCTGGAGTGAGCGGCCTGAACTGCACGCCGTGTGGACGCCGGTTTGGAATGACTCTTCTTCGGCCGGTCAATAGGGTGCGTTTTCTTCTTCGTCTTCTTCGCCTCTTTCATTGATCCAAAGAGATCATCTTCTTCCTTCTTCGGTCGGTGTGGCCGGTGGATGGCCGGCCGACCGGGGTGGTTGTCCTGCTGAAGGCGGATGGCTGTTTGCGGTATGCTTCCCGGTGTCATCCGGGAGGGCATGATGGGCACAAAGGGCTTGCGGAAGTGCTGTTGTTGCGGGGTTTGGTTCAAGCCGCACCGGCGCAACGCGTACCACCAGCGCTACTGTGTGAAGCCGGAATGCCAGGCGGCCAGCAAGCAGGCCAGCCAGCGGAAATGGAGCCGGAA
>JAAYEH010000471.1 GCA_012728855.1 Rhodopirellula sp.
ATTATTGGTAATCGCCCCTCCTTCAAGGCTCGTCGAATCGACGGCGCTGACGGTCAGTCCATCGCCGTCAATGTCGCTATCGTTGGCAAGCGGCCAGATCACGACCGACGCGTTTTGCACAGTGCTCGCCGTGTCGTCCACCGCGTCCGGAGCGTCATTGACGGCAGCGATCGTGAGGCTCACCATTGCCGTGTCGGTCCCGCCGTTGCCATCGCTAATGGCGTAGCTGAAGCTATCGTCGCCGTTGAAGTTGGCAACCGGCGTGTAGGTGAAGGAGCCGTCGGCGTTGAACACGAGCGAGCCAGAGGCAGGACCGGCCACCAGCACGGCGGTGAGCGGGTCGCCGTCGGCGTCGCTGTCGTTGGCGAGCACGCCGGGAGCGGCGACCGTGAGGATCGCGTCCTCACCCACCATGTACGCGTCGTTAACGGCCAACGGCGTGTTGTTCGGATCAGCAGCCGACATGCGCAGCAAGAAGATGTCGTAGCTGCCACAGCTCTCCAGAACACCTCCGGTCGGAAAACCTGCCGTCGAACCGAACCATCCAGTCATGTAGACATTGCCCGCGCCGTCGGTCGCCACGCCGTATCCGCGGTCATCGCCGACTCCGCCCATGCCCCACGCGTTCAGCAAATGCCCTTCGCTGTCTAATGCTGCCAGAAAAGCATCGGCGCTGCCGGCGCTGATCAGGTCGGTCGCGCCGTCACCGTCCAAATCGCGCGTGCCTCCAAAGGTTCCAGCCAGATACGCCGTTCCATCCGCGGCCACTGCAATGTCCGCAGAATAGTTGTATGCACCGATGGGCTGGTTCCACAGAATGGTGCCACCGACGGCGTCGAGCTTCGTAACGCCGTAACTGCCGGCAATATAGACCGAACCGTCAAGGAAATCGAGATTATTGCCGGTGCTGACCACGTCAAGACTGGTCCACCATAGGACGTCACCGACAGAAGAGTACTTCACAGCGAAGGCATGGCGCCCCTCGTCCATCACGTCTATCGTGCCGTCGTTGGTCACGTCGAACCCATCGACAAACGTTCCGGTGACGTAAACGCAGCCGAGTTCATCGACGTCCACGTCGCTGACGTAGCTAGAGCCATCGATGGTGAGCGAGCCCCATAGTCTCTTCCAGGCCATTTGGCCGTTGGCCGCACCAAGTTTGGCAACGTAGCCGGTGCTGATTCCTATTTGGCTATCCTCTGCGGAATATCCCGTAATGTAGACCGACCAACTGCCTCTATCGCCGTTGTCATTAACGGCGATTCCCCCATAACCTTTATCAACTTGCTTCAGCACTGGGGCAGAGCTGGACCAAAGGTAGTTTCCATCGGGCGAATACTTCACGACGAAATTCGACGCGTAAGTGGTCTTCACGTCGGATGCCATGTCGCCGTTGAGGTCCAGTGAGGGATAAAAATTTCCCAGGACATAGACATTGCCGTCGGCATCGACCGAGACGTCCTGGCCCTCGGCCCCGGCGCCAAACACGTTCTTCAGCGCATTCCCCGCTCGCACCCACTCGAAGGCACCACTGGGCGCATACTTGGCAAGATACATCGAGTTCAAGGAATTGCCGTGCGCATCGGAAATGCCATCGCCATCAAAATCCGCCTCGCCCTGGAACGTGCCCGTCACGTAGACATTCCCGGCGGTGTCGGTCGCCACTGCCGAGCTGCCGTCGGTCTGCGGGCCACCTGCGCCCAGAACCCAGTCTGGAACAACCGATAGCAACCGCCGATCCTCCAACGACTCCACTCGCATCCGGCGTGACTTAAAGGGGGCGTGGGATCTCCCGGAACGGCGGTTGCGGCGGGAACTGCTGGTCTTGCGGCTGCTCAAAAACGGTACGGAAAACATTGCTGGCCCTCCTCGGTAAAGGTGGTAAAATGCAAATAGCGTTGTTGTTGCACGCGCGCAAAACGAGCCGCGTGCGGACGATTGCCCAGCCGGTGAGGGGACCGCGCCTGGCAGCTTGGGCCTCACCGGCTGCTTTTCTTCCTGCTCCGTGCTTGGTGCCTCGTGCTTGGTGCTTGGTGCTTGGTGCCTCGTGCTTCGTGCTTGGTGCTTGGTGCCTCGTGCTTCGTGCTTTGTTGCCTGCGGTGAATATGGCCTTCGGCCAAAAGACTTTTGGGCTGGTCTCCCTTTCCTGGGGTGATTACCCCAGGCTACGGTGATAATGGCCTTCGGCCAAAGAACTTTTGGTTTGGGTTCCCCTTCCCGGGGTGATACCCCAGGCTACGGTGAAACATGGCCTTCGGCCAAAAAAAACCTTGCGTTGGTTCGTTTCTGGGGCGCGTTTGCCCCGTGGTTTGGCCTCGGCGGGTTCGTTGGGCATCGGGGCGTTATCTCGTCGTTTGGCCGAAGGCCTCCGTTCATCGTAGCCTGGGGTAACACCCCAGGAACCAATCGTCAATAACCATGTTTGGCCGAAGGCCATATTTATCCTCCAACGGTCTCAATCCCACACGTACCGTTCGTCGTATTCGATGCCGTAGCGCTTCAAAAACTCGCGAAACTCTTCCTGGTACGTCTTCTTCCGGTGGTGCTCCTCCTGGTTGCGGACATACTCCTCCGCGTCCGGCAAATGGGTCGGACTGACCGAAAACATTCCGTAACCACGCTGCCAGTAGAAATCGCCGTAGGTGCGGCCAAGCGTCTTCACGAACTTGGACGATTCGCGCTTTACCTGCTCGACAAATTCGACGGGCGCGTGCATTTTTCCCAAATCGAACAAAATGTGGACGTGATCGGCGACCCCGCCGACGACGACAAACGGGGAATCAAGGCTCCGAATCACTGTAGCCAGATAGGCGTGGACACGGGGTTGGATCTCGTCGTCGAGAAAGGGCCTCCGATTCTTCGTGCTGAAAACCAGGTGTGCGTACATTTTCGTGAGGGATTGCGGCATCGTCGTTTTCCTGAAATTGGGTATCAGGGTGAGGGTGAATATGGCCTTTGGCCAAAAAAACGTTGCATGGGTATGGTGAAATAGGGCCTTCGGCGAAAGGGTGTTGCGTTGTCCCGTTCTCCTGCCAGTCCGGTGGACTCCCTGCGCTGCCCAGCCCAGCCATCCACCGCGAGGCTTGCTCGTGCCAACGTCGCGCGGCGTCGTGTTCGCCCCGCCGCTGAGCCTCGCGGGCCAGGTAAAGGCAACGCACCGCATCCACCGCTGATATAACCTGTCTGTCTTCATCCATCATGCATCTCCTGGGCAGGCTCCTCCGAGGTTGTTTGACGAGCGTTTTCCTCCAGCAGCGACCGGAGCGTTGCATCGCCCGGCGCCAATTCGACCGCTTTGCTGAAAGCGACTGCGGCCTCGCCGCGATCGCCTGCGGCGACGTGGAGCAGCCCCAGGGACTTCCATGCCTCCGCGGATCCGGGAGACAACTCGACGGCGCGGCGGGCTACGGCCAGCGCCCAAGCGGCCTCGCCGCTGTCCACCGCCCGTTCCGCCAGTTCCCGAGCCAGCGCTTCGTGCGCCGCGGGACAGCGAAGCGGGAGTTGGGCCAGCGCCTGGCAATCCGCCTGCGCCTTGTCCGCCTCGCCCAGACGCAAGTAACTGATCGCCCGCCAGCAGTACGGCATCGGCTCGTCGGGGAGCGTGGCGATCGCCCTGCTGAAATCGGAGATGGCCGCGTCGAACTGCTTGAGGTTGAAATGACTTCCGGCACGGCGGTGATAGGCTTCCCAGAGCTGCCTCGGCACTTCCGGCATGGCATCTGCCTGCGATTCGGCGGCGGCTACCACCGCCAGTAGCTCGATCGCATCGCTCAAAGGCTTGAGCGACTCCTGGTAGGCGGCTGCACAAAACCGGGCCACACCGTCGGCCAGGCAGGCGTTGCCCAGCCACTCACGGTACTGCGGCACCTCGGGGAAGTCGGCCACCATTTGCCGATAAAACGCCACGACTTCAGGAGCCTTGCCGAGACCGGCGAGGCGGCGGGCAAGCTCCGGGCGGTAGTCGGGCCAGTCCGGCGGAACTCCCGGGATCTTATCCAATAGGGCCAGGATTTCGTTCAGGCGGTTCACCATTGCCAACTGAGCGGCCAGCGGCGCACGGAAGTCGGAGCCGTCGGGGAAACGTCCGACGAGCTTGGCGAGGACGGGAGCTGCCTCGTCGAACCGGCCGGCGCGGCAGAGTCGCATGGCCGCCTGCCGGTAGCGGTGAGCCAGCTCGTGCCCGTACTCCTCGTTGTCGGTAGACTCGGCAACCAGTTCCTCCAGCCACTGGAGTGCCTTGGCTTCGTTGCCGGGATAGAAGAGGGCATTGGCCAGCAACAGCCGCGCCTCCGGCAGATCGGGCGACTCCGCGCTCAATTGCCGGTAGAGCGCGGTTGCCGCCTCCAGTTGACCGTCTCGCACCAGTTGATTGGCGCGGGCAAGCTCGATCTGCTGGAAGAGCATCTGCAGTTCCAGATCCTCGGACAAAGAGAAGGGGACAGGCACATTTTGCTCCGAAGACTCCGCAAAATGAGCCAGTCCCCCACGGGTTTCTTTGTGGATCAGATCGAGGGCCTCCTGCCATCGCTTTTCGCCAATCAGATCGTCGATCCGCATACGGAAGTCTTGCCTCTGGAGAAATCGGGCGGCGCCAGACGCGTCCCAGATGCGAACCGTGCCGTCCTGGCTGGCCGAGGCCAGCCGCAGGCCGTCGGGGCTCCAGTCGATATCCTGGATGCGGTGATAGACCGTCTCGGCAGAGGTCTCCAAGCGGACGATCTCCTGAGGCGACCTCGTGTCCCAGATGCGGATCGTTCCCCGCTGGCTTCCCGAGGCGAGCCGCGGCATCCGTGGGTGCCACGCCAGGAAGACGAGATCGCCGAGGCTTTGTGCCAGGCGGGCCAGCGGCAGCCAAGTTGTTGCGTCGTAGATGCCGATGCTGCCGTCGCCGTGGTCGGGATGCGTGCCGCCGGCCACGGCAAGCTGTTTCCCGTCGGCGCTCCAGCTCAGGCAGACGGCTGGAATGTCCGGCGCTGGGATCGGGTGTTTCAGGGTAGAATCCCAGACGCGAAGCCGTTTGCCCGTCGCGGCCAGGTGTTTGCCGTCACCAGACCAGGCGACTCCATTGCACGGCCAATCGGCATAGGCGGAGGCCGCCACTTGTCTGCCGGTATCGGTGGAGACCAGGACGACGCGTCCGCGTCCCGCCATCGGCCCAGGCCCTTGGTTCTGCACGCCCACCGCCAGGACCGTCCCATCCGGGCTCCAAGCCAGCGATCGCGGCCAGTCGCCGTTGAAGTTCAGCGGGGGAAGCAAGTGTTTTCCCGAGTCTGGATCGCAGATCGCCACCCGATCGCCAGGCCAGCCACAGGCGAATTGCCGGCCGTCCGGCTTCCAGGCCACGCATCGCAACCAGGTCAGCCCCGGCTGCTCGACGGACAGCATCACTTTGCCCGAATCCACGTCGTAGATTTTCAACAGCCCATACCGTGTGCCCACCAGCAGGCGCTTGCCGTCCGGGCTGAAACGGGCAGAAAGCGCGTATCGGTCGGGGATCGACATCGTCAGGGCCTCTTGCGCTGCATCGGCATCCCAAACGGCCACCCCTTGGTCGCAACCCGCGGCAAGCAGGGAGCCGGCCGGGCTCCAGGCAACTCGTCCGCTGCCTGGCATAAGAGCGAGGATGTGGCGGATTTCTTTGCCCGAGTCGGCTTCCCAGATGTGAATCGGGCCGCCGTGGGCGGGCGATGCCAGCCGCTTCCCATCCGGACTGAAGGCCGAATTCTGGCCGCCATGCTGCTGAAAGGACGAGACCCGCTGGCCGGTTTCCCAGTCGGTGACCGAAGCCAGATAGGAACCCCAGGCGACGCGGCGGCCGTCGGGGCTGAAGTTCGCCTGCTGTCCGTTGGTCGCCCAGCCGGCCACTTCCCGGCCGCCGGCCGTGTCCCAGATCTTCAGTAGCTCCGCCACATTCGGAGCGACTCCCAGCACCGCCAGCAGCCGCCGGCTGTCGGGATGCCAGTCCAAGCACCAGACGATCTTGCCCGGCACGTCGATCGTGGAAAGCGTCTGGCCGGTCTGCGGATCCTCGATGCGGATCCGGCCGTCGTCTCCGCCGGAGGCAAGCCGTGAACCGTCCGGGCTCCAGTCCAGCGCGAAGAGAACCCCCGCGTGCCAAGCTTGTGAAAAAATGGGGACAGTCCCCCTTGGACCATTCGAAATCCCCGTATCTTGCGAACTTGCGAAGGGGACAGTCCCCATTTTTTCACAAGCTTGGAGCATGCGGCCCGAGGCGATCTCCCAGATTTCGACCCTTTCGCGATCGGTAGCCACGGCAAGCCGTTTCGCGTCGGGACTCCAGGTGACGGCCGAAACCGAACCGGTTTTCAGAAAGCCTTTCCGTTTTCCGCTGCCCGCATCCCAGAGGTTCACTCCGTAGGCCCCCGCGGTGGCCAGGAATTGCCCGTCGGGGTTCCAGGCGAGAACGTTCTGCTTCTGAAAGGGAAGTGTAAACTCCTGGGCATGGCACTGCGAGAAGAAGTAGTACCATTCCCAGCCACGCAGGTCCGGGCGCTCGCCCGCAGGGCTTTGGGCACGGAGCAGTTCAACGAGACCGTCGGTCCGCCCGGTCGTCCAGTAGTGGGCGGCCAGTCGCATATTAGCCACGTACATTCCGCGATCGGAAATATCGCGCTGTCGCAGGGCCTCTTCTTTCTGGTCTTCCGCCAATTTCTGGTGACGTTCCGCCAGGCTGCGCTCCTCGGACACGCTCACCAGCGCGGCGAGTGTCTGGTTCCGCTCACGCCACACCAGCAGCCCCGCGATCAGGACGGCTGCGGCCAACGTGAGGATGCCCGTGGTGAGGATCGCCCGGTGACGCCGGGCCCATTTGCCGACTCGGTCCGCCGCCGAGGGTCGCCGGGCATGGATCGGCTCATCGGTGAGGAAGCGCCGCAGGTCGTCGGCCAGTTCCCGGGCAGTGGCATAGCGCGACCGCGGCTCTTTGGCCATGGCCTTCTCGACAATCGTCTCCAGGTCGCGGGGGATGGACCGGTTCGCCCGGCGGAGCGGTCGCGGGTCGCTCTCGGTGATCTGGTGGATCACCTCGTGCCGGTCGCTGCTGGTCACCGCCGGCCGCAGCGACAGCAGTTCGTAGAGCGTGACTCCGAGGGAATAGATGTCGGTGCGGTGGTCGAGCACGTGGCGTGTGCCTTCAACCTGCTCGGGGCTCATGTAACGCAGCGTGCCTACCAGGTCGCCGGTCGCGGTGAGCTTCGTGTCCGTGGGACTCATCGCCAGGCCGAAGTCGGTCACCCAGAGGTGGCCCGAGGCGTCCACGATCAGGTTCGTGGGTTTGATGTCGCGATGAACGACACCCATCTGGTGGGCATGCTCCAGGGCATCGGCGGCCTGGATGCCGAGATGGGCGGCGGTGCGGAACAGCGTGCGGTCGCGGCGGGAACTGTCGGCGGAGCTTGGGTGAGGATCGGCTGGATGGCGATGACCATTCCCGTCCGGCGCGGGCTCTGCCAGTCTTCCCTCCTCCTCTTCTTCTCCGTTTCTGCTACCCTGCCCGGCGAGGAACTCTCCGCGGACGAAGCTGCGGGTGGGTTGCATGAGGGGGTCGAAAAGCGCGGCCTCTCCCCGCTCCAGCCCCGAGAGCCTCTGCAACTGGTCGATGACGGCGGCGAGCGTCTGCCCCTCGATATACTGCATGGCGTAGTAATGCACGCCGCGCTCGCAGCCGACCGAGTAGATGGTGACGATGTTGGGGTGATCGAGCGAAGCGGCGGCGCCGGCCTCATTCTTGAACCGCTGGAGTTGCTTGACGTCGAGCACAGCCGCGAAAGGGAGCGTCTTCAGCGCGACGCGCCGCGGGAGCGAAATCTGCCGGGCTTCGTAAACGATGCCCATGCCGCCGCGGCCGATCTCGCGGACGATGCGGAAGTCGCCCAGCGTGCCGTCGAGTTGCTCCGCCTGCTGCGGCGAGGCTCGGTCCGTTGAGGTTCCGCCCTCGCCGCTCTGCCGCGACAGTCGGCGGAGTTCATCCATCAGTTCCAGCGCCGGAAGCATGTGGCGGAGTTGATCGGCGTGCTGCGGATGCTCTGCGATGAGCGCTTCAAAGTCCACCGGCTCGCCCGCCTCCAGACGCCGGTTCACCGCCTCGCAGACGTCGGCCAGTGCCGGATCCGGATCGTGGCTGGGGTCGGCAGTCGAACTCATGGCCGCTCTCCTGAGCCCGGTTCCTGCAACATCCGTCCGATATGGGCCAGCGCGCGGAGATAGCGTTTTCTGACTGCCTCCTCGCTGATCCCCAGCACCGCGGCGCAGTGGGACAGGTCGAGTTCTTCCAGGTGCCGCAGCACGAGGATCTCCCGGTCGGTCCTGCCCAGCCGCGCGATCGTGGCGTGGATCCTCGCCCGCACCTCCTCGCGGAGGATCCGCCGCAGGGGCTCGACGGCGCTGGCGGCCAACTGCCCGGCAAGCTCGGCGGCCGATGCGTCGGGCAATTCGAGCGGCTCCTCCCGGTCGATGTTTCTTCGCTTTGCCACCAGATGTCTCCGGTGCAGGTCGATCAGCCGGCCGAGCGCGATCTGCCGCAGCCAGACATAAAACGGCAGCGACGGCTGCGCCAGGTAGTCTCCCAACCGATCCACAGCCACGACGAATGTCTCCTGGATCACATCCGACGGGTCGACCCGCGCGCCGAGCCGCGGATCCATCCGCACGACCACCATCCGCCGCAACCGGCTCCGGTGTTGGTCCAGAAGCCCTCCCACGGCCTCCCGGTCGCCCTGCTTCGCCCTCTCGAGCAGGTCTTTTTCCTCGCGTCGGTTTGGCAAACGAACTTCCTCTATTAAGAAACACGCAATCGCAATGCGAACTGGGACATGAATTCCGGAAAACTCCCACAAATCGGCTCTAGTGAGGGGGCGAGCCCTCCAAACGGATCAATTCCTTCAGAGCCGGCAGGGACCGCCGCAACTCGTCGAGGTGTTCCGGACAACGCTCGCGGTAAACCTCCCAATCCACTGCCTCGCCCGCCCGGAGCCGCTGGAGGTTCGGGCATACCAACATCGGCCACTCCCGGAATCTCTATGATCTAAGCGCAAAAAAATCAGTTTTGCGACAGGATCCGGCAGACTATGTGAATGGTTCGAAAAAAGGGGATTTGCCAAGCGGCGTCTTCCTGCTAGCGGGTTAATCATTGATCCTCCCAAACATTGTCCAAACGGTTCAGCTCTACGAGCGTGGGCAGCAACCTGAGGAGTTCATCGAAGTAGTCGGGGTAGTTTGAGCGGTAGGCATCCCAATCGATCGGCCGACCGCTTCGGAGACGCTGTTCGATCTCGACCAGTAGGTCGGCGAAGACGGACTCCAGATCGTCGTTGGGTGGTTTGACGGTTGGCATGGTGAGGTTTCTCCACACCACTAAGGACGAAAAAATGGAGTTTGAGACACCCCCTGATTGGTTTTCGGACAATTCCCACGCGCTGGCGTCGTAAAGGTTTGCCAGGAAAGGGTTTTCTCGAATCGAAAAAATCCAATCCACGGCCAAGCAAGATGGGATTTGCGAGATCCTCGCCGATCTTTAGAGGCCGTGACTGGCGTTTTCGTTGTACTACTTGCTGCGGCACGGAGACGACGTATACTACACTCCCGATATATGCCAATTGACTCTGAGGCGGGGGCCCGCAAGCGATGAGCCGCGCAGAGGACGAGCATCGAAGGGAGATTCCAAAAGACTCGATCGGGGAATTGATCGAGGCGGCGCGGGCGGGGTCGCAGGAGGCGATGGGTGAGTTGCTCCAGCGGTGTCGGAAGCACCTCTTGCTGGTCGCCGGGCGGGAGTTGTCGCCGCGTGTCCGCGTGAAAGAGGCTGCGTCGGATGTCGTGCAGGAGACCTGCGTGGATGCGCAGCAAAACCTGCTCGCGTTCGCCGGCGAGACCCGAAGGGTTTTACTGCGGGAACTGAAAACAGGCGTCATAAAGGCGACTCTCATCGGACATGCCGACGACATCAATGCCCTCGCGTTTTCCCATGATGGGCGGACTCTGGCAAGCGGCAGCAGCGATCATCAGGTGAAGCTCTGGAGTGTTGCCAGCGGTGATGAATTGCTGAGCCTGACGCACCCTCGGCGTGTCACCGGCGTGGCGTTTGCACCGGACGACCAGACTCTGATTACGTACGAGCGAACCGGCGACGGGCCGTTTGGCAGCTACTTCTGGACAACCGGTGTGCGTTGACGACCGGCCGCCGCCCAGTCCAAGGTGGAAGGGATGACGGTGTACGAAGCCCACGACGACGTGAATTCCGGCAGCGGGTCTGACTGAAGGTGTGATCAAAGGGCCTGCGTCCCATTCATCTCTCGGCAATTCTGCTCGACTCGCCGTTGGCAAGGGTTTGCGGTGGAAAAACTGCGCCGCATCGCGCATCATGAAGGGCATGAACCCATATTAAACCCCGCCCGACGTTCGCAACCTGTTGGAAACATTGAGGAAACAGATGACACCCCTCCTACGCTCCCTGTTTGTAAAATCAAGCTTCTTCCGTGCCCTTTCGGTGCTGGCGCTGTTCTCCTGCGGTATCGTCTCCGCACGCGCGGCCGAGTTTTACGTCGCCCCTGACGGCAACGACGGCTGGTCCGGGCGGCTCGACACACCCAACGCCGCCGCCACCGACGGCCCCTTCGCCACGCTCGCCCGCGCCCGCGACGAGATCCGAAAGCTTAAAACCGCTGCCAAAATCGAAGGCCCCCTCACCGTCTGGGTGCGCGGCGGCGACTACGCCCTCCCACAGACTTTCTCGCTCGAAGCCCAAGACTCCGGCAACGCCCAATCCCCCATCACCTATCGCGCCTATCAAGGCGAACGGCCTCGGCTGATCGGAGGAAAACCGATCACCGGCTTTGTCGCCCACAAAGGCAAGATTCTCAAGACAGACCTCACCGCGCAAGGACTCAAGGGCGCCGACTTCCGACAGATCTTCTGCAACGGCGAACGCCGCCCCCTGGCCCGCTACCCCAACTTCGACCCGGAAAACCCCTACGGCGGCGGCTGGGCCTACGCGGATGGCAAGCCCGTGCCGATGTACGCCGAAGTTCCCAATGAAGACAAGCAGAGCCTGCACTACAAGGCCGAAGACGCCCGCTCGTGGGCCCGGCCCCAGGAAGGCGAAGTCTTCGTCTTTCCGCGTTACAACTGGTGGAACAACATCGTCCGCATCAAGAGCATCGACCCCGAGAAGCGAATGATCACGCTCGCCGGCCACTGTTCCTACCCGATCCGGCCGACCGACCGCTACTATGTGCAAGGTCTCTTCGAAGAACTCGATGCGCCCGGAGAGTGGTATCTCGACCATGCCGCCGGCATCCTTTACTTCTGGCCGCCCGACGACGTCGATCCCGCCAAGATGACCGTCTACGCGCCCACGCTGCGGACCATCCTGCAACTCAACCAGACCAGCCATGTCGCCTTCCGCGGCTTCACCGTCCAGTGTTGCTCGGCAACGGCGATCGTGCTGCGCGACACCACGCAGTGTCTCATCGCCGCCAACACGATCCGCGGCGTCGGCGATTACGGCGGATCGGGCGTTGCCGTCAACAGCGGCACCGGCAACGGCGTCGTCGGCAACGACATCCACGACGTCGGCCGCGACGGCATCTTCCTCTCCGGCGGCGACCGCATCACGCTCACGCCGGCCGGCAACTACGCCGACAACAACTACATCCACCACACGGGCGTCTACTACAAGCAGGGGTCGGGCGTCATCCTCAACGGCTGCGGCAATCGCGCCTCGCACAACCTCATCCACGACGGCCCGCGCTGGGGAATCGGTTTTTCGGGCAACAACCTCGTCATCGAGTACAACCATATCCGTCACGTCAACCTGGAAACGGCCGACACCGGCGCCGTCTACACGGGCGGCCGCGACTGGCTCGGCTCACGCGGCACGGTGATCCGTCACAATTACTTCCATGACATCCTCGGCTACGGCCAGGAGAACGGCCGCTGGGTCTCCCCGCACTACGCCTGGGGCGTCTATCTCGACGACAACACGGGCGGCGTCGACGTGATCGGCAACATTGTCACCCGTGCGGTCCGCGGCCTGGTCCATCTGCACAACGGCCGCGACAATCTCGTCGAAAACAACATCTTTGTCGACGGCAAGCTCCAGCAGATCGAGTGCAACGGCTGGACCGAGTCGCACAGTTACTGGGCCAGCCACTTGCCGACGATGATCCAGGGCTACGAATCGGTGAAAGACCAGCCGGCCTGGCAAAAGATGCGCGCCATGCACATCCACCCGCGCGACGCCGTGCTTCCCGACGGCAAGATCATGTCCGGCAACCGCTTCCTGCGGAACATTGTCTCGTACCGCGATCCCGAGGCGAAATACGTCAGCGTCCGCACCTTCTCCTTCGACCATAACGAGTTCGACCGCAACCTCATCTGGCATTTCAACCAGCCGATCCTCACCGGCCAGGTGCTCGCCGGCCGCGACGTCTCCGGCAACCTGGTTCCGAACCCCGGCTTCGAACAAGGCGCCGCGGGCGGCATGCCCGAGAATTGGCGCTGGCAGATTAAGCCCTCCCCCGTCGCGACCGCAAAACGGGTGGAAACGGCCGTCTCTGGCCGCTATGCTGTGGAGATCGCCGCCGCCTTCGTCAAGGAAAAGCCCCGCGACAACTATCCGATCATCGTTGGCGATGATCTGGAACTCCCCCTGGGCCGCTCCTACCGGCTCTCGGCGAGAATGAAAGCGACCCGTCCCGACGCCAAGGCCAACCTCATGCTCCAATCCTACGTCGCCAACGAGTACTTCTGGGCCAGTTCTCCCAATGAAGTCAAGGTCGGCGATGATTGGCAGGACGTCGAATTCACCTTCCGCACCCCCGCGCCCGGCGAACGAGGCCATCATGACAAAATGAAGACCTTCCGCGTGCGGATCGATTTCCGCGACGAAACCGGTGCCCTGTTGGTCGACGACGTGGCACTGGTGGAAGTCGAGTCGCTGGACCAGTGGGTTTCCTGGCAAACGCTCGGCATGGACCGCCATTCCCTCATCGCCGATCCGTTGTTCGTCGACCCGGCCCGCGACGACTACCGCCTCCGTCCCGAGTCGCCGGCTTTCGGGCTCGGGTTCCAGCCGATCCCGGTCGACAAGATCGGCCCCTACCAGGACGAACTCCGCGCAAGCTGGCCGATCGTCGAGGCCGAAGGGGCGCGCGAGAAACCGCTGGTGAGCGAACATCCCTGACCAGTAACCCCGTAAGGAGATTACCCCATGAAGACGCACCGCAGACAATTCCTCGCTTCTACGGCCGCCGCGGCGGTCGCGACGATATTCCCCCGCCATGTGCTCGGCGGGCCGAAGTTCGTCCCGCCGAGCGAGAAGGTCCACGTCGCCCTGGTCGGCGCCGGCGGCCAGGGACGAACCAACATCCGCAGCCTCTTTCGCGAGGCCGACGCCCAGGTGATTGCCGTCGCCGATCCCATCGCCCGGGAGGACATGAATGCCTTCTATTACAAAGGCATGGCGGGCCGGGAACCGGTACGCGAGGAGATCGAAAAGAAGTACTCCGAAGCAACGCCGAACTTCCGCTGCGCCGCCTACGAAGATTTCCGCGAAATGCTCGACAAGGAGAAGTCGATCGACGCCGTCCTCTGCGCCACCCCCGACCATCTCCATGCCTACGTATCCATCCTGGCCATGCGTGCCGGCAAGCACGTCTATTGCGAGAAACCGCTGACGCACAACATCTGGGAAGCCCGCCTCGTTGCCAAGGTCACTAAGGAAACCGGCGCCGCGACGCAGATGGGCAACATCGGCCATTCCAATATCGGTATCCGTCAGACGTGTGAATGGATCGCCGATGGCGCCATCGGCCGGGTCCGCGAAGTGCATGCCTGGGTCGGCGCCAACCGTTGGAACAAGCACCTGACCGGCCGCCCCACCGACACGCCCCCGGTGCCTGCCGGCGTCAACTGGGATCTCTGGCTGGGCCCGCGCGAGCCGCGCCCCTACCATCCCGCCTACACCCCCGTCACTTGGCGCGACTTCTGGGCCTTCGGCCTGGGCGGCTTGGGCGATTTCGGTTGCCACGATCTCGACTCCGCCTGCTGGGCCCTCGATCTCACCGCGCCGCTCTCGGTCGAATCGCTGGCGGCGGGCTACATGGACGACGAGATCGCTCCTCACGGAGAAATGTGCTACTACCAGTTCGGCCCACGCGGCGATCAGCCCGCCGTCAGCGTTACCTGGTACGACAGCGGCCTGAAACCTCCCTGCCCGCCGGAAATTCCCGCGGGAAGTTCCCTGCCGGGCCGCGGCGCCCTCTTCGTGGGCGACAAGGGCAAGATGCTCTGCGACGGCGCGGGCGGCGCCCCGCGGTTGCTGCCTTACGAGAAGACCGCCGACTATGTCAAGCCGGCGGAAACCATTCCCCGTTCCAAGGGGCACCACCGCGACTGGCTCGATGCCTGCAAGGGCGGTCCGGCGGCCAGTTCGAACTTCGAGTACGGCGCCCGCCTGACGGAGTTGGTCTTGCTCGGCATCCTCTCGCTCCGGCTGCGCAAGAAGGTTTTCTGGGACGCCGCCAACGCGCAAGCCCGTGGCCTGCCCGAAGCCGACCCGATCATTCGGGAAAGCTATCGCAAGGGTTGGGAGATCGCATAGTTGGGTTAGGGTATCAAGAGACTGTGACTCCGCGCGAACGTGTCATCACCGCATTGGCCCACAGCCGGCCCGACCACACTCCGTGCGACTATTTTGCCACGCCGGAGATCCACCGGGCCCTTTGCGACGAATTCCGCGTCACCAGCGATGCCGAGTTGAGGGAGCGGCTCGGCACCGATATCCGCTATGTCGAGCCGCCCTACATTGGGCCGCCGCTGCCGAAGTTCGACGACGGTTCTTCGATGAACCTCTGGGGGGTTCGCCGCCGGCCGATGGCTAATCAGTACGGCGAGTATGCCGAGCCGATCGGGCTCCCCTACGCCGCCTGGACCACCGTCGAGGAGGCGGAGCAGTTTCCCTGGCCCAACCCCGACTGGTTCGACTACGACGCAGTTGCCCCGCTTTGTGCCCTTCACCCCGATTTGGCGATCGCCGCGGGCAGTTTCCACGTGCAGGACTTTATCAACAGCGTGGCGATGGGCCGGGGCGTTGAACAGGTGCTCCTGGACATCGCCACGGAAGATCCGGTCTATCTGTACATCATCGAGCGACGCCAGCAGTTCTATCTCCGCCACGTCGAGCGGATTCTCGCTGCCGCCGGGGGACGGATCGATCTCGTGCTGGCCGGCGATGATTTCGGCAGTCAGCGGGGTCCACTCATCTCGCCGACCACCTTCGACCGCCTCTTCGCGCCGAAGAAGAAAGAACTCTTTGACCTGGCCCACTCCTACGGCGCCAAGGCCACCCATCACTGCTGCGGTTCCAGCAGGCAGTTGATTCCCCGATTCATCGCTTGTGGCATGGACGCTCTACAGACCATCCAACCGCAGGCCGCCGGCATGAACCCCTACGAGCTGAAACAAGAGTTTGGCGGTCGGATCACCTTGCACGGGGCCGTCGACGTGCAAGGATGGCTCCAGCGCGCCAGTCCCACGGAAATCGAAACCGAGGTGAATCGCCTCATCGACGAGGTGGGAGACGACGGAGGCTTTATCCTCGCACCGTGCCATCATATTCAGCCCGACACACCGCTGGAAAACGTCGTGGCCCTTTACCGCGCGGTCGCGCGTCGCCGAGGGCGAGAGATCTGAAACCAAACCTTGCTCCCAAACCGTGTCGGCGTCGCGGCGGTAGCGGCCGGGCGGCTTTAGCCGATCGCTCTGACGGAGTAAGATGTAGATCTGCACGGAACAAAGAAATGGGGCCAGTCAATCGAAAAGGCCCTAATAACTGTCTTTCAGAAGTTCCAGCAGATATGGCGAGCCAAGTTCCAGATCCCCGGGATGGTTCTGCTTGGCGTCGGCCAGCTTTTGCAGCACGTCCTCCAGGTAGTCTTGCATCACCAAGTGACGACGAGGGGCGCTGCTGGCGATGCTGAACAACTGGAGTCGTCCAGACGCCGCGCGCGGATGTCCTAAGAACAGCCAGTTGTTGCGTCCACGCCACGGTGTATCAGGCGGATATTCAAGGCGAAGCAGGCCGCCTTCGACTTCCGACATCCCCTTGACTCCCCAGTTCTTCAGGGCTAGACTCAATACCGTTGAATTAAGCGGAGCTAGCTTCGTGTCACCGAACGATGCGAAAGGACTTACATCAACAGAACGTCGGAATTCGAGTGCTATCAGTACTTAATTCAACGGTATTGGGGCTAGACTGATCGCGTGTGGGAAATCAGTTTTCCTAACACTAACGGATTCTATGTGTTGGCCGAATTGGCCCGAACATGGCACACCCATCTCCCGCTGTTTTCCTGGATTCCAATAATTGGAGTAGACTGCACAGGATCGGCAGGTCCGTTCAACGAAAAACCTTGTAGCACATAGAATCCGGTAGAGTCAGCAATTCTCCTATCACTATTCCACATTGGTCAGGACAATCGCATGACGCTCAGCAATGAACAAGAATTGACAAAGGCACATGACGCACCCGCGCAATCCCGCCGGGCAGACCGCTTGTGGCGAGATATGTTCTTATCCTGGCTGGTATGCCTGGCCCCTCGTGTACTTTTCGCGGCACTTACCGGTTTGTCGAATTCTAAGCTGTATTTCATCACCGAAGGCATCAAAGAGTACCCCTATCCGCTCTACTCATTCCTGCAGCCGGTCCTATGGAACCTGTCGTTTCATGAGCCTGTCGTCTATGCCGGCATCATGCTCGCTTTGCAGGCGATGCTGGGACCGGCAATTTATCTGATTTGCAGGCAAAGCGGCTTTCCAGTTCCGGTCAGATGGCTCGGTGTGCTCGGGGTTTCGTTTCTGCCCTATTACATTAAGTCCTCGATGCTGAACCCCCAACTTTCAGTCACAATTCTGCTGATGTCGTTGTGGTTCCTTCTTGTTCTGAAGTGGACTGAACACGGATATGATTGGAAATTCGGATTCTCTGTGGCCGCAGTATCAACCGCGTTGATACTGATACGCCCCAATATTCTGTCGACCATTTTCTGCGTCCTTGTTTTCTGCCATCTCACTGCAGGGTCAACCTTTTCATCATACAAGAGAGGCCAGAGCAAAGGGGTCGGCAAGCGAGTGATCTTCTCAGGTTTGTGGATATTATTACTGCTGGCAGCCGCTGGGCTTGTAAGCAAACTCCAGACCGGCCATTTAAACCCGTTTCCGCCCAATATAGGATGCAACTTGTATATTGGCAATAACCCCCTTACTTCAGAATACCTCCAGCGCCACGACTACTATTCTCTGGAGAAGACGATAAGCGATGCCGGTCTCGCCTTCCCTTGGGTGGTTGATGATCCTGATGCCCAGGACGCGATGCTTAAAGAGAAGGCCATGGCTTTCATCGCGGAGAACCCCGCCCTGTGCATTAAGAATGGGTTCTTGAAAATACTCAGGTACTGGGACTACCGCTTTGACGATTACGATCTCAACCCCCTGATCTGGAACCTTTCTTACACCGTCCCCTACCTCGTCATTATGACGTTTGCCATTGTCGGCGCTGTCTATTTATGGGGGCGGGGATATGGGTGGTGGCTGTAATTGGTCGCCGTCGTTGTAGTGTCCTATTGCCTTCCTCACGGCGTGCTCTTTGGCGCGATTCGAATGCGAATGGTAACAGAATTTCTGCTTGTGATAGTAGCAGCCTGCGGCATATATCACAGTTTTGTGACCGCCGTCAGGCATATCCGCCGTTAGAGCACAGGATCCGCTTCGGGCAGATCGTCTCTGCTTCGGTCACTTTCGCCGTCACTTCATAGCGGCGAACATGGGCGGGCAGGCTTTCGTCACGCTTGCGGGGCGGCCGGTGGCGCTGGTGCTCGGGAACCGTCTGCTTGAGATCTTCCACGGCATCGGTCAGTCCCCGGGCCGCATCGGCCGCCTCGGGCGTGTCGCCAAAACCCAAACGGAGCTGGAAGTGGAAAAGGGCGAATGCATGCGCGCGAGCGTCGTCTTCGGCGGCATAATACCCGGTCCGGAACGACTCGGGAAAAGAGAGAATATCGAGCCGGGCATCGGCGGCCAGTTGCAGCCCTTCGAGAACGGTGCCGAGATTCGCCGCGAAATCACCTTGTTCGCAGAGGCACTGGTAGTGACCGATACGAACGTAACGCGGGGCTGCCGAGGACTCGTCCGCCGCGGACAACGGCGGCAGAGCGAGGCCCAAAAGGGCGGCTGCCAGGAAGGATCGCATCGAGCATAGCAGGGCGTTGTTTCCTTTGTTCGAGCTTGAACGAATGCTTCCGTCGCATCGAGTCTATCGCATTGGACCGGTGGCAGCAAGTATTCGACGTCGCCTCATTGTCCACGGTACCGAGGGGCGACCTGAGTGACCACGGCTGCAACGAGTAGCCCGGAGAAAAAACCGCCCACGTGCGCGCCGTAGGCGATCCCCGAGTTGCCGATCGTTAGCGAGTAGATGTCGTAGGCCGCGCCGAGCGCGGCGAATCCCGCCAATTGAAGCGGGGGAATGGGATGCGCCAGCGGCCAAACGTCGGGCCATGGCAGCCGCCACCGCAGCGCCAGCCCCAAGTAGACTCCTTCCAGTCCGCAAACCGCTCCCGACGCGCCGACAATCGGAATGTCGGACTGCAGATTCAGACATACCTGGGCGATGTTGCCGCACACCCCGGTGACGAAAAACACTCCCACCGCCCACCATTTGCCGAGGTGCTCCGAAACCAATGTGCCGAACACCCAGAGGAAGACCATGTTCAGCAGAATATGCTCTACGTTGGCATGAAGAAACAGCGCCCAGACCGCTGTGAGCAGTACGGCAGCGTTGTTGACGCCCCCGCCGCCGCCCGCCAGATCGTTCCAGGCCGACGTCAGCCGCGAAGGCACGGCTCCGTAATCCAAAGTCAGATTCGGAGCGAGAGCCGCTTCGACGACAAAGACGGCGGTCGCCATGGCAATCAGGGCGACAATCGTCGGGTGGGGCAGGCGGCGCAACTCATTGAACAAGGCGAGGATCCTCAACTTCTGGAATCGCTACCATCCCACCTTCGGTGCTCCGTGTCAATCGCCCGAAGCGAAATGGCTTGGTTCCCTTGAAAACGGAGTGCGTGGCTGCTTGAGTTCGTTGGGTTCCGTTGGGCGGTCTGTGAAACGGGCGATGGCTGAAGTTTGCTCGCCGCGGCTGCGCCCCAGACCCGGGGATTGATCGTATTGGTGTTGTAAGCGAGGGAGAGACGGCGACATGACAGTCACCCTGGCCTCGCTTACAACACCAATGCGATCAATCCAATCATCGCAGGATCAGACAGTTTCGCGGCCCCTTCCGCCCCTCCCGCCTTTCCTGTACAATCGGCTCACCACAGGAGGGGACTGCCGTGCCCGTCGAACGAAAACCGCTCTTTCGCCCGGACGTGGTGCGTATGCATCTCGCCGGCTTTCCGTTCCGGAGGCTGTCATGAAACGAATCCTCATTTTCCTGCTGGTCATGCATTCCACCGGACCGATCGGGGCTGAGACCGTTCGGGTGCCGGTCTCTCGCGATACCTGGTTTTCCGGCGTCGGTCGCGAGGCCGACTGCAATCTCGGCGGGGCGCACCAACTCAAACTGAAATCAATTCAGGAGATGTCGCTGGTCGATTTCGATCCCGCGCCGCTGAAAGGCCGCGTCGTCCGACGAGCGACCTTGCACGTCCGCCTGCGAGGCAAGGAGATCGCGCGTCGCGTGACGGTCGGCAGTTTCTCGGCCGAGTGGGTGGAAGGAACGTCGCCCAGCTATGAGCCACAACAGGGCAGTTCCACCTTCAACCACCGCCGCCATCCGGATGTGCCTTGGGCCTGGCCCGGCAGCGACCTCACGGCCGTGATCCTGGGCCAAGGCGGCAGCCTCTGGAACATGGGCGACGCCTCGGCGCCCGATGCGACATCTCGCGGCCGCAGTGGCAGCGCGATTCGCTCGACCACGTGCTGGACTACAACGTCGTGGGCGGCGGGCCGTTTCGGCGCTACCACCGCGTTGTGCTCGACCGCAAGGCGGCATTCAGACAGATCGTCGTCGACTACGGCACGACCAACGCGATTGAAGAGAGCAACCTTCAACCGGTCGGTTGGTGCATCGATTCCTGGACACTGAGCAGCGACGGTGTGGTTCCTTGGCAGACAATCGGCAACGCCGGATCTTGGAAAGAGGCCGATCAACTTTCGCTTTTCTACCCGGGCCAGCCGGCCGGGCAGAGCGAGCCGGTTCCTTCCATTCGTCTGAAAGCTTACTGCCGCGGCCAGCAAGACGCCGAGTATCTGACGCTCCTGGCCCAACTCCGCGGCGAGGACCGCTGGATGCTCGGCGAATCGGTCCGCCGCGAGTTGAAGCTCGCGGCCGAGCATCGCGGAACCGGTTTTGCCGGCAGCGAGGACGCGGGTGTGGTCCATTATGCCGCGCTGCTGCCGCAGGACGTCTGGGCACTGCGGACCCGTGTTGCTCGCGCGATCTCCGAGCTTCATCCGACTCCGAAACGCCGGCTGATCGACTTCCGGACGCCAAGACGGCAATTACGAACAGGACTTCAATAGCCTTGCTTGACTCGATGATTGCGATTTTCGGTGTGCCACTGCTTGTGATTGGACGGATCTTCCACTTGTTCAGGATGAACTAGGATCACAAGCAGTGGGAAGCACCCCAACTCGCAGCCGCGCACTGCTTGGAGTTGTGGAAACGTTGTTCCCGGTGGAGAACCCGTTCAACTCCAAGCAGTGGCACACGAGCACAATCACACGCTTTGAGAATGCATCGCCGTTTGCCGTCTCGCGCGGCATCAATCGCCGCGGAGCGTCTTCCGCAGATGCGCCGCCGTGTCGTTGCCTTCGATCGCCGCGATGGTCTCGGGCGTTCCGGTGGCAACGACGTAACCGCCGAGTTCGCCCCCTTCGGGCCCCATGTCGACGACCCAATCGGCCGTTTTGATCACGTCGAGATTGTGCTCGATGACGATGACGGTGTTGCCGAGGTCGACCAGCCGGCCGAGCACGTCCAGCAGCTTGCGGATATCGTCGAAATGCAGCCCGGTGGTCGGCTCGTCGAGAATGTAGACGGTATTGCCGGTGTCGACGCGGCTTAACTCGGTGGCCAGCTTGATCCGCTGGGCCTCGCCTCCGGAAAGCGTCGTCGACGCCTGACCGAGCGTGACATAGCCCAGCCCCACCTCCTGCAAGCTTCGCAACAACCTCGCGATGGCGGTGAAGTTCTCGAAGAAGGCGGCCGCGTCGTCTACGCGCATGTCGAGCACGTCGGCGATCGATTGGTCGCGATAGCGAATGTCGAGCGTCTGGCGGTTGAACCGTTTGCCTTGGCAGACCGGGCAGGTTACCGAGAGGTCCGGCAGGAAATTCATCTCGATCTTCCGCTGGCCTTGACCCTGGCACTCCTCGCAGCGGCCCCCTTTGACGTTGAAACTGAAACGGCCGGCTTTATAACCGCGTTGCTTGGCATCGCGGGTGGTCGCGAAGACCTTGCGAATCTCGTCGAACGCGCCGGTGTAGGTGGCCGGATTGCTCCGCGGGGTTCGGCCGATGGGCGACTGGTCGATCACCACCACTTTGTCGATGCGGCTCGTGCCGCGGAGGCTGTTGTGCGGCCCCGGCTTGGGAGCCATTCCGCCCAAACGGCGGATCAACGCCCGCGCCAGGGTTTCGTTCAATAACGAACTTTTGCCGGACCCGCTCACCCCCGTCACGCATACCAAAGCCGAGAGGGGAAACCAGACAGAAACGTCCTTCAGGTTGTTCGTTCGCACCCCCTCGATGACGATCGAACGCGTCTTGGCCGCCCGGCGGCGCTGGGACGGAATAGGAATCGCCACGTCGCCGGAGAGGTAGCGGCCGGTGAGCGACGCGGGGTCGCCGGCAACGTGGGCGGGAGTGCCGAGGGAGACGACCCGCCCACCGTGCCGGCCCGCTCCGGGGCCAAGATCGATGAGCCAGTCGGCGCGCCGCATAATTGCCTCGTCGTGCTCGACAACCAGAACCGTGTTGCCCAACGATTGCAGGTCACCGAGGGCTTCGATCAAGCGATTGTTGTCGCGGGGGTGCAGGCCGATCGACGGTTCGTCCAACACGTAGCAGACACCGACGAGACCGGATCCCAGCCCGCCAGCCAATCGCACCCGCTGCAACTCGCCGCCGCTGAGCGTGTCGGCTGGACGGTTGAGGGTCAGATATCCCAGGCCGACCTTGTCGAGAAAGTCCAGGCGGGAGGAGACTTCCGCGCCCAGCGGGGTCCAGATCGGTCGATCCGCCTCAGCAAAAGAAAGCTGTTGGAAGAAGCGGCGAGCTTCGCCGACCGTCATGGCCGTGACCTCGTGAATCGCCTTACCGCCAACCCGCACGCTCCTGGCCTCGGCGCGGAGCCGTGCCCCGCCGCACTCGGGGCAAACCACCTCGCCGCGTAGCGTCTCAAGCCTTTGCCGGCTCGATTCTCGCGTGGATGTGGCGTATTCCTTGTCCAACAGCACGAGCAAGCCGCAGAACTTCTTGCCGTCGCCCACCAGCAGTTGCTCCCGCTGCTTGGGCTTGAGGACGTCCAGTGGCGCATCCGCGGTGAGGCCCGCCGCCGTCAGGAACGTCTCCAACGTCTGGCGGGGTTTCTTGGGCATCGGAGCCGACGGCGTCTTCCAGGCTGCAATCGCCCCCCCCGCCAACGAAAGCGACCAATCGGGAATCACCAGTTCCGGATCGAACTGAACGAGTACGCCCATCCCCTCACACTTCGCACAGACTCCGTAGGGACTATTGAAGCTGAACGTGCGAGGTTCCAGTTCCTCGTAGCTGATCCTGCAATTGGGGCAGGCGTACACCGTGCTGAACAAACGGTCGTGCCAGGCGCTGCCGCCGCCGGTCTTCTCTTCGTAGGAAGTCAGCACGAGGCCGTCGCCGTGTTTGATCGCTAGTTTGATCGCGTCAGCCAGGCGTCCGCGAACTCCCTCCCGGACCACGATGCGATCAACCACCGCCTCGATGTGGTGCGCTTTCTGACGGACCAGATCGGGCGGTTGCTCCACGTCGATCACCTCGCCATTCACCCGAGCCCGCAGAAACCCGGCTTTGCGGATTTCTTCCAACACGTCGCGGTGCTGTCCTTTGCGACCTCGCACCATCGGGGCGAGAATCATCATGCGGGTACCGTCGGCCAGGGCCAGCAAATCGTCGAGGATCTGCTCGGGGCTCTGCTGCCGGATCGCAGCACCGCACTGGTAACAAATCGGCTCACCGAGGCGGGCGAAAAGCAGCCGGAGATAATCGTAGATCTCCGTGACGGTGGCCACCGTGCTCCGCGGGTTATGCGCCGGGGCACGTTGATCGATGGAAATAGTCGGCTGCAGCCCTTCGATCAGATCGACATCCGGTCGCTCAAGCTGGTGGAGAAACTGCCGCGCATAGACCGAGAGGCTCTCGATATACTGCCGCTGCCCCTCCGCATAAAGGGTATCGAAAGCCAGGGAACTCTTACCCGACCCACTTGGACCGGTTACCACCACCAGCCGGTTCCGCGGGATGTCCAGGTCGAGGTTCTGAAGATTGTGTACCCGCGCCCCGCGGATACGGATGGCCTCCTGCCCGTCTACTTCCGATTCGCGGATGTTTCCACTCATGCGCTGCCCAGGCGGCTCGATTCCGGTAACCCCAAACTCTCGAGACTAACCAAGCCGCTTGCGAAAAGCAAGCAGCGCCTTGGCGCACCTCCTCGTATATTTTCCTTAGTGGATCAGCGCATCGAACTGTTCTTCGGAAATCACAGCGACACCAAGCTGCTTGGCCTTGGCCAACTTGCTGCCGGCCTTCTCGCCGGCCACCAGGTAATCGGTGTTCTTCGAGACGCTCGATGCCGCCCGGCCGCCGTGACGGGCAATCAAGTCCTCGATTTCCTCGCGCGTGTAACGCTGGAGAGTTCCTGTAACAACGAATGTCTTTCCTTCCAGCGGTCGAGGACCGGTCGCCGCGGGAATAGACGAGGTGGTGCGTACCCCAATCTGCTTTAAGTCGTCGAGGGTATAACGCCCGTATTCACTGTGCAAAAACTCATAGACGCTCTTGGCGATGACCGGGCCAATCTCGTTAATCCCGCTTAACTGTTCTTCGCCGGCTTTGCTCAACTCGTCGATCGAGCGAAAGTGCTCGGCGAGCAACAACGCGGCGCGCGGCCCAACGTGGCGAATCGACAGCGCGCCTAAGAGCCTCGCCAGCCCGCGATCCTTGCTGGCGGCAATTCCTGCCAAGAGCTTCTCCGACGACTTCTTTCCCATTCGCTCCAAACTCACCAACTGCTCCGACGATAACCGGTAAAGATCGCCGAAGCTCCGCACGATTCCCAAATCGACCAGTTGATTGACGAGCTTGTCGCCGAGCCCTTCGATATCCATCGCGTTGCGGCTGGCGTAATACTGGATTCGTTCCCGCAACTGCGCCGGACATTGGAAGTTCGGACAGCGGATATACACGCCCCCTTCGTCCTTGGCCAGTTCCGTGCCGCACTCCGGGCAATCTTGTGGAAACACAAAGGGTTGAAGCGGCTCTTGCCGCTCGTGTTTCTCAACCCGGACGATGTGCGGGATGATCTTGCCCGCCTTCTCGACCACCACGACATCTCCCTCGCGGACGTCTTTGCGCTGGATTTCGTCGGCGTTGTGGAGACTCGCCCGGCTTACGATGGTATCGGCCAGTTCCACGGGCTCCAGATCCGCCACCGGCGTAACCGTACCCGTCTTGCCCACCTGAAGTCGGATCTTTCTCAGTCGGGTGACTGCCTCGTATTTCTCGAACTTGTAGGCGATAACCCACCGCGGGCTTTTTGACGTCGCGCCGAGGCGCGTGCGCTGATCGAAACGGTTTACCTTGAGCACGAGTCCGTCGACTTCGAAATCCAGCTCGTGCAGTCGCTCGACCAGCCTTTCGCAATGCGCGACGGCCGCGTCGAACGAGGGAAAACACTCGACGTGCGGCGTTGCCGGCAGGCCGTAGCTTCGCATCTCTGCGAGAAAGTCCATGTGGTTGACGGCGTTCAAACCCTCCGCATAACCGACCGAGTGGCAGAAGAACCGCAGACGCCGCCCGGCGCAGATCCGCGGATCCAGCAAACGGATGCTGCCGGCGGTGACGTTGCGGGTGTTGGCGTAGGGAGACTCGCCTTGGTCGCGCTGGCGCTCGTTCAATCGCACCAGGTCGGAGTTGGTCATGTAGACTTCGCCGCGAACCTCCAGAGCGTCCGGTGCGTTGTCGCCGACCGGCAACCGTAGCGGAATGTCCGGAATGGTGCGGATGTTGTGGGTCACGTCGTCGCCGATGCGGCCATTGCCCCGCGTGACTCCTCGCAACAGCACTCCCTTTTCGTAAATCAGCGAGCAGGCGACCCCGTCGACCTTCACCTCGACGACCCACTCGATCGGCTCCCCTGCCAAGAGCTTCGCCGCGCGCGTGCCATAGGCACGGAGTTCGTCGAGACTGTAGGTGTTGTCGATCGAGAGCATCGGCACGCGATGTTCGACCTGTTGGAGCCCCTCGACGGGCTGTTCGCCGACACGCTGCGTGGGACTGTCGGGCGTGATCAGCTCCGGGTGGGTCGCCTCCAGCTTCTTGAGCTGTTCGACAAGCTGATCGTACTTGAGATCGCTGATTTCCGGCGCCGCTTCGAGGTAGTACTTGCGGTCGTGGTAGCGGATTTCTTCTCGAAGTTTGTCGATTTCGGCAGCAGCGTTGCGTGACATGGCACGACCCGGCGGGAGTAGCATTTTTCCCAAAGGCGTGGCTACTGGCAGCCACAAGCGGCGGTACACGTCCCGCTCATTCCGCGCAAGGGATGGGGGATCAGGCAGAGAAACTTCAGCGCGACACTACCGGTATTGCGAAACTGGTGAACCTGGTGTGGTGGAATAAAGACGACAGTGCCGGATCGCAAGCTGTGCTCGGTATCTCCCTCCAGCACAACACCGGTCCCTTCCAGCACGAATACTTCGTGCTCGTGACCGTGCGAATGCCGGGGAGTGTACCCGCCCGCCGCCACCTCAAACTGCCGCATGCTGAAACTCGGCGCGCCGTCCGGCTCGCCGATGAGACATCGAATACGGCAACCTGCCGCGCCCTCTTGCTGGACCGCTGTGGCTTCGATCTTCTCGTGGTCGATGACTTTCACTGGAACACCTCGCGTCGATCAGGACAAAAAAAACCTCGAAGCCGACGACTCCCAGCGCCGTTCGGTTTCCAACAAGGAAACCACCACAGCCGTCCGCCTCGAGGTCGTTGACAATGCAACCCGAAGGCCACACGCAACTACCTAACTGTATATCGGCTGCCGTCATCTTGTCAATACCTACCCATTGCACCCGGTTCAACCCGCGCGCGCGGCGGCCATCGCGCGAACCAGTCCGGTGAAGTGCGCACCCCGCGCGCGATAGTTTTGAAACTGATCGCGACTGGCGCAGGCAGGCGACAAGACGATGCTCTCGCCGCTGCGCGAATGAAGCCAACACCAGCGTACCGCTTCGTCCAATGTGGTCACGGCCGTGCAAGGAAAGTCGGATCGATGTTGTGTGATCTTCTCTCGCAGAGCCTTCGCCACCGCGCCGTACAACGCCACTCCCGACGCGTTCTCAGCAATGTGCTCACACATGGCACCGAAATCGACCCCTTTGTCGCTTCCACCGGCCAAGAGCCAGAGGGGGCTTGGGATCGCCTCCAATGCCGCGATCGTCGACTCGGGCGTGGTCGACGCGGAATCGTTGAAGAACTTGCGTCCCTCAACCACCGCGACCAGTTCAAGCCGATCCGGCAAAGGGGGGCAGGACAAGAGCCCTTCGCGAATCGACTCTTCTCGACAGCCGATTCCGCGTGCCGCGGCAGCCGCACAGGCGGCATTGATTCGGTTGTGATGCCCGACGACGGAAAGATGAGGAAGCCCCTCCAGCGGAACCGGCGGCAATAGTCTTCCCCGCACAAGCGGCGCCCAACCGGCGGCTACTTCACGATCAAACATGTTGAGCACCGCCAGACCATCGTCGCGCTGGCAGGTAAGGATCCGCTGCTTATCGGCGGCATAGTCCGCGACGCTGCCGTGCCAATCGAGATGGTTCGGCACGAAATTGGTCACGACCGCCACTTCGGGAAAACGCGAGCCGGCGTGCAAGTAATGCAGTTGGAAACTGCTGATTTCAAGAACCACCCAATCCTCCGCCGCGATCTGATCGCACTGGTCAAGTAGACTTCGGCCGATGTTGCCGCCCAAATGCACGCGTCGCCCCTCCGCGCGGAGGATCGCCGCCGTCATCGCCGACGTGGTCGATTTGCCGTTCGTTCCCGTAATGCCAATCACATGCGCCGAGCACGACTCCAAAAACAACTCCGCCTCGCACCGAACCGGTACACCGCTTGCCCGGGCGATTTCGAGAAAGGGATTCTCCGGCCGAACTGCCGGATTGACGACCACCAGATCGGTGTGTCGAAAATCGTCTTCTCGATGCGCGCCGAGGTGATACGCGGCGATGGCAACATTTTTGAGCGTACGGAGCGAGTCGGCAAGTGCCTCTTCGGACGAAAGGTCCGTAACCGTAACCATTGCTCCCTGCCGAGCAAGCCAACGCGCAGCCGCCACCCCTCCTCCAAAATGGCCCAAGCCCATCACTGTAGCGCGACGACCTGCGAGTTCCATCCGTTCAATAGATCGAGAAAGACTCGCCGAGGCAAGAGGCCGTTGGCCGATGGGCAGAAGCGAGGTCACCGATCAGCAGGGGAAGCCAGCGGGCCGGCTGCTCGCCTCAAGTCAGCGTAGCGCCATCGCTTTGCTCGGTGGTAGCAGCCGGGCTGCTCAGCGACTCGCCAACCACGCCACCAGCAGGCTTGTTCCGTTCAACGCCATGTGCAACGTCACCGGCGCGACGATGCGGTGTGTCCGAAAGTAGAGCAGCCCCAGCGCCATTGCAAAGAACATCAGCGTAATCGGGTCCGGCGCGAACCAGTCACTGAGGAGGAAGTGCAGAACCGCCTGCAGGGAATAGATTGGCGCAGCAACGGCGAAAAAGGTCAGCAGTCCCAGGCCGATGTCAGGAAGGATTCTTTCCGGAACCACCCCGAAATCAACGAGCGTGGCGCCTCGCCGCATCCGCAACAGCGCGACGCCCGTTGCGAGCACCACCAGGTTCCAGACAGCCACCTGGATCAACATGTCGACGACGCGAGTCGGTTCCAACTTCGGTTGCGCTACCCGGAAGTGCAGGGAAGCGAACAGGATCGCGGTCACGAGCACGGGCATGAGGCCACGAATCGGCGGAGGCATGGCCCGAACTCGAATACGGCGGCGTTCGAC
Organism: Rhodopirellula sp.; assembly: GCA_012728855.1. Lineage (GTDB taxonomy): Bacteria > Planctomycetota > Planctomycetia > Pirellulales > Thermoguttaceae > JABWBD01. Next base: position 28,370 of record JAAYEH010000471.1, read on the forward strand.
GCGTTCGAGCCAGCCCTGCAACACGAGTCGAAAGAGAAACTCCTCGACCACCGGCGCCACCGCCACAACGACGAAGATGCAGAACACCAACGTGAGGAAGCCCGGATCGGTGGCCAGCAGATCGAGCACCGGATGCGAGACACCCACTTCCTCCGGCCTCGCCGCCTCATCCGGCTGACCGCGGCCCGCGGCGACGCCGGTGAAGCTGAGTGCCAGACCGAGCAAGGCCGGGAAGAGATAGATGAGAAAGACCGCCGCCACGTCGCCAAACCGCCAGGGCACGCGCCGCCGCGGTTCGTAAGGCAATACCGGCTCGCCGCGGGCGAGACGCGTGGCGATCCAGATCCACGTCGCTAGACAGGCGGCGATTCCGCCGATCACGAAGATGCCGATGAAGGCCGCGTTTTCCGGCTGAGCGAGGTCGTTCATGGAGTCGAGTGTCGAGGGTCAAGAGTCGAGAGCCAGACCTTCCGATTGCCTCTCGACACGGGATTCCCGACTCTCCGCTATCCCAGGCCGATATGGAAAGAGATTTGATACCTTCAGCGCGTCCGCAACAACCGTACCGCCGCAATAACGTAGACGACCCCCGAATACACTGTCAAAGCCACAGCAGCCCAAAGGGAAGCGACGAAGACGGCCCAGACCCAAGTCGGCGCCGTTGCGGCGGGGTCGGGATAGTCGAGATAGAACAGCCCCGCTCCGGCCGCAACGCACTGCAGAACCATTTTCAGTTTGCCTGGCATGGTAGCCGAGAAGTCGCCGCCGCGATCTTCAATGAAGCTGCGCAGCGCCGTCACCAGCAATTCCCGCCCCACGACCGCCACGACCATCCATGCCCTGAGGCCCCAGGGAACTTCAAGCATTTGGGGAATGGGCAACAGGAAAATGAATGTGCCGCAGATGATGACCTTGTCGGCGAACGGATCGAGAATTCGTCCCAGAGTGGTCACCTGGCCGTAGCGGCGGGCGAAGTATCCGTCCAGCCAGTCGGTGCTTGCCGCCACGATGAACAGCACCATCGCCGCCATGTAATACTGCACGGCGATCATGCCGAACAACACCACGGCCAGAATCAGTCGCAAGCTCGTCAACTGATTCGGCAAGTTAAAGACAGAGGTGCGGATTGATTGGGCACGTTCGACGTTCATGAAAACGGGTTTCCGATCCTAGTACGGTTTTCCCACGGCCGCCGCTATTAAATCATAGTCCCTGGCAGCCACCACTTCACAGGGCACGATCTGGCCTGGCGACAAATTCTCGCCGGTAACGTAGACTACGCCGTCGATTTCGGGGGCATCGGCATACGTTCTGCCCACATAGGCGTTTTCCTCACCCGGAATATCACGGTCGATCAACACCTCCCATTGCCGTCCCACCTGCGACTCGTTCCAGGCGAAGGCGATCTTCTGTTGCGCCGCCAGGAGCCGATCGCGCCGATTCTGACGAATCTCCTCGGGGAGTTGACCGTCGAGTCGCGCCGAGGGAGTGTCTGGTTCAAACGAGTAGGGGAATACCCCCAATCGTTCAAACCGACGCCGGACGATGAAATCGAGGATCTCCTGAAACTGCTCTTCACTCTCGCCCGGGAAGCCCGCGATCACGGTGGTCCGCAACACCAGACCGGCGATTTGCTCTCGCAGTCGATCGAGCAACTGCTCGGTTTCCGACCGCGTCACCCGCCGAGCCATCCGCTTGAGCACGCGATCGTTGATATGTTGCAGGGGCAGATCCAGGTAGGGCACGATTTTCTTCGACTGCGAAATCCGCTCGATTAGTTCATCGCTGAAATACATCGGATAGAGGTACATCAAGCGAATCCACTGGACTCCGGCCACCTCTTCCAGCCGCCCGAGCAGTTCGGCCAGCCGCGGGCGGCCGTCCGTATCGACGCCGTAGTAGGTCGTATCCTGGGCCACGATATTCAGTTCGCGAACGCCGTCGGCCGCTAATTGCTCGGCCTCGGCGATCACCTCGTCGATCGGTTTGCTGAAGTGCTTGCCCCGAATTTGGGGAATCGAGCAGAACGTGCAGAGCCGGTCGCAGCCTTCGGAGATCTTTAAGAAAGCCAAATGCCTCGGCGTGAGCCGCAGCCGATCCAGATCGGAAAGCGGCCGGCTGGGGGCGGGCCGGAAGATCGTTCGCTGCTCGCTGAACCCGTCCATGAGGCGATCGGCCGCCAGGGCAATTTCGTCTCGACCGTGCAACCCGACGATCTGGTCGATGCCGGGGCACTGCTCCAGCAGCGACTGGCGGTCTCGCTGGGCCATGCAGCCGGCGACGATCACCCCCCTTGTGCTTCCCTTCTCCTTCAGACGAACCATTTCCCGAATGGTCGCCAGCGATTCGTCGCGCGCCGCCTGGAGAAAGCCACAGGTGTTGATGACAACGAAGTCGGAACCCTCCGGATGCGGGGCGAGATGATATCCGCCGAGGTTCAACAATCCCAGCATCCGCTCGCTGTCCACCAGGTTTTTCGGGCAGCCAAGGCTAATCAGCGAGCAGGTGCCTTTAACGCCGTTTTGGGGCCGATTTCGAGGCAAGATCGATCTCACATTCCGCAAGGAAGGGATGCCGCCCACGCGAGGGGGCTCCGAGCAGCGATTTCCTGAATCCTAGCCGGATTTGCGGCCGAGGGTAAGTGGCTTCTAAATCACTTCGAGGCGGCCAGGCATTTACGCATATAGTCGATGCTCTCGCGGGCGAGCCGCTCTGGCCCCGCAGTGTAGTTGAATACCTCCACGGAAACCCATCCCCGGTAGTCGATGTCTCGCAGCGCCTGGAAAATCGGCACAAAATCCAACTCCCCGAAACCCGGTCCCTGTAGATTGGGATCGTTGGCGTGGAAATGGACCATCCAGTCTTTCCACTTGCGAATCAAGTCTGGAATCGCTTCGGATTCCGACGACATCGCTTTGCAATCGAGGTGCAGTTTGCAGTGAGGCGACTCGACCATGCGGGCGAGTTCAACACCTTCGGCTGCCGTGGTGAGGAAATCAGTCTCTTTACCGGTCAGCGGCTCCAGCGCCAAAGTAACCCCCGTCTTCTCCATCGCCGGTATCGCCGCACGAAACACCTCCGCCGCATAGCGCATCCCCTCGGCTTTACTCACGCCCGGCAGAAGTTTCCGCTGCTTGGGGGAACCGAAGATGATCAGGTTGCCGCCAAGGTCGGCGCAAAAACGGGCAAGTTCGCCGAGATAGTCGACCGTCCTCCGCCGCACATCCGGTTCCGGACTGGTCAAGTGCAATCCCGTCGTTTTCGCCAAGACCCAATGGATCCCCAGGATCGACAAGCCATTGCTTTCGGCGAGCCGGCGAATCTCTTTTCGCTTCGCCGCGGGGATGTCGGTCACCAGGTTGCTGATCGTAAACGGCGCGATCTCCAAGCCGGTGTAGCCGCATTCGGCCGCAAAGCGAAAAGCCTTGTCGAAGGGCCAATCCTGGAACGTCTCATTGCAGATAGCGAACCTCATGCCGGTCGTCTCCGCGGCAGGCAGCGATTGGAGCAAGGGAGACGCTCCGCCGAGGGCGACCCCTGCAGCGGCGGATTTGAGGAAATGGCGGCGGGTAGAACGGTACACGGTGGCACTCCTCCGGCGAGTTGTTGTTCCAGGGGGCAGAGATTCCGCCACCTGCGGCGGTTGCGACGAATCCACCCGTTATTGTAATGGCCGGCGCCACGAAGAGCCAGGAGACCGCTGCCGCACTACGCGATCTTCTTGCCTTTGAGTTGGTAGACATACGCCAAGATCTCGGCGACCGCGGCGTACTTGTCTTGGGGAATAGGGCGGTTGACGTTAACGTCGCGATAAAGGGCCTGCGCCAACGGCTTCTTCTCGACGATCGGAATGCCGTGCTCCAGGGCAAGCTTGCGGATTCGCTGAGCCAGAATGCCCGCCCCCTTGGCCACCACAATCGGGGCGGCCATCGTCTGCACGTCAAACTGGATCGCAACGGCCAACTCCGTTGGATTGGTCACCACCACGTCGGCCTTGGGCACCGCGCCGGAAAGGCGATTGAGCACGAGCTGCCGCTGCACGAAGCGGCGGCGCGCGGCGATCTGCGGATCGCCCTCCAAGTTCTTCATCTCTTCGCGAACTTCCTGCGAAGTCATCTTCATATCCTGCTCGTTCTTCCACCGCTGGAAGGCGTAGTCGAGGATTGCCAGGATCAGCAAAGCGGCGCCGATCTTGATCGTTGTCCAGATGAGGATTTCCGCCAGGTAGCGGGACGACTCGGGCAGCGCCATTCCTGTCAGTTCCAGGATCGTGTCGTACTCCCGGTAGAGCGCTACGAAGGCGACCGCGGCAATGATCAGGACTTTGAGCATTCCAAATGCCAATCGCATGACACTGGAAATGGAAAAGATCCTGCCCAGGCCCTTGATGGGATCGAGCCGCGACCAGTCCGCGGCGAGTTTTTGAGGCAAGAAGAGGAAGCCCACTTGACTGAGGTTTACCGCGATCGCTGCAATCAGAACAACTGCCAGAAAAGGCAAGAGATACCGGGCAAGTTCCACGAACGCGTCGTTCCATGCCACCATCGTGAAATCGAGGTCGGCGGTGAGCCATGCTTCCCCCCCAAGTTGCCGTTTTGTGTAGCGGCCGATAAAGTCGATCAGCGCTTGCCCGGACATCAGCAGCACGGCCATCCCGACCAGAAGCAACGCGGCGGAGGCCAGATCCTGGCTCTTGGCAACCTGTCCCTCCTCGCGGGCCTTCTGGCGGCGATGCGCGGTTGCATCGTGTGATCGTTCGCCGTTGTCCTCAGCCATGAGGGAGTAATTCGCTTGGGATGGCTAGTGTGACAGGAAAGGCTACGAAAGCCACTCGGAGCGAAGCGGTGCGTGGAGAGAGTCGAGGAGGATTTCCAAGGCAGGCTCAATCTGCTCTTGGAAGACCCAGACCGCGGCGCCCAGCGACAGCGCGACGGCCCCGAACGCGACCATGGCGTTCAGCCCAAATCCGATGGCCATAATATTCAACTGGGGCAGAGTTCGACTGATCAGTCCCATGACCAATGTCGCCAGGAGCAATGCGGTCACGGCGGGCATGGCGGCCCGCAGTCCGAGTGCAAAGCTCTGGGCGACGAGCGTGACGAAGGCGTCGGCGATGGAGAACGGAACGGCGCAACTGCCAAGCGGGATGGTCTGGTAGGTATCGAGCAGTGCGGCCATCACCATACGATGGCCGCCGATAAGAACAAATACCGCCGTGGCCACCAGATGAAGCATCCGCGAGAAAAGCGGCACACTCTCGCCCGTTGTCGGATCGAAGACGTCGGATAGCATCAGTCCGCCGACTCGGCCAATCAATTCTCCCGCTAACTGGATGCCGGAGAAAAGAATGACCAATCCAAGCCCCAAGCAGAGACCGATGAGCAGTTCGCTCCCGACGAGCACCAGCAGATGCGCCAGGCTCCCCGGCTGCGGGACGCCAGCACTCCACTGGCTGGGCGTAATCAACAGGGCGAGGGTCGCCGAAAGCAACGCGCGAAACTGCATGGGCGACTCGGGCGTGTTCAGCAGGGGGGCAAACGAGATCAGCCCACTCACTCGGCTCAGCACCAGAGCGAACAGTACGACTTTGCCGGCGTCGACTTGGCTGATCCAGTGCATGGTCATTGGTCACTTGTCGTTGGACTGGAGGCGGTTCAGAGCCGGTCGGGGATGCCGCCGATCAAGTCGCGGGAATATTGGAGCATCTGGGTGATGAGCCAGGGGAGCGTCAGACTGAGGACTAGGACCATGGCCACGATCTTGGGTACGAAGGCAACCGTCTGCTCTTGAACTTGAGTGAGCGCTTGAAGCAATCCGATGGCGAGGCCGACAACCATGCCCGCCACAAGGACCGGCGAACCGATGAGCAAACCGACCCAGATCGCTTCGCGGGCGATGTCGATGGCGTCTTGAGCATTCATGTTACGTACTCTGCCACGATCGGTTCTTTAAGTTGTCCAATTACTTCGACCACTCCGCCACTCCAACGTTCCGCCATTCCATCATCCCACGCCTTCCCCGTCCCCTCCCCACGTCAGGCAAATGACTGAAAGCTCTCCAGCAGCATGCCGACGACCAAATGCCAGCCGTCCAAGAGGACGAAGAGGAGGAGTTTGAACGGCATGGAAATGAGCACCGGAGGCATCATCAACATGCCCATCGAAACCATCATGCTGGCGATCACCAGATCGACGATCAGAAACGGCAGGTAGATTTGAAACCCGATCAAGAACGAGGTCTTCAGTTCACTGAGCATGAAAGCCGGAAGCAATGCTTGCAGAGGCACGTCTTGGTATCCGCTCGGCTGCGGCTGGTCGGGAATGTAGTCCAAGAAGAGATAAACGTCCGACTGGTTTCCGGTGCGCTCGATCTGCAAGGCCATGAATCGCCGGACGGGATAGACGCCCTTCTGCCATGCTTGATCCAGGCTGACCTCGCGGTTGGTGTAGGGGACGATCGCCTCGTCATACACCTGTTTCCAAACCGGCGTCATGATCAGCAGCGTCAGGAACAAAGCCAATGTCGTGATGACCTGGCTGGGAGGCAACTGCTGCGTGCCGATCGCTTGTCGCAAAATACCCAGCACCACGACAATACGAACGAAGCAGGTGGTCATCAACAACAGTGCCGGAGCCAGGCTCAGCACCGTCAGCAAGAGCATCACCTGGATCGTCGAACTCAAGCCTTCCGGACTCGTCCATGTTTCCGGTCCCGCCGCCAGTCCTTCCGGCAGTTCCAATCGCAATGGCTGGTTGGCCGATTCCTGCGCCAGGGCCGGATTGGCACGGGCGCCGGCGAGAAGGAGCAGCGACACGAGAACGAGCCGGAGGAGCCGAGAGTCTGCCGTGATGGCTGAGTATTCAATCATCGGTCCGCTCCCTGCCGCGGCAGGCGGTTCCTTGGCCTCCGACGTCTATCTCCCCCAACTCTTCCCGGGCCGAACGCGGCAGGAAGCCCGGGCGGATCCGCTCGCTGGCAAATTGTTGGAACACCTGTCGAAACGCGGCGGACGTGCTCTGCGGGTGCAATTGCCGACAGAGCCCCAAAATGCGATCCACCTCCACCGGTTCGGTAATTTCGGCCACCGCCTGAACACTGTCCGGACTGACGTGGATCAAGAGGAGTTTTCCCCCGCATCGCAACAGGTGGAGGTTCTGCCGGTGCGTCAGGTTCGTGCGGCCCAACACTTCGAGAACCTCGCTGGGCAAAAGCGCAGTCCCACCCGGAGTCGCACGTCGCCAAGTCCATGCGAAGAGAAAAAACAACCCCAAGACGATGGCCAGGCTGCTTCCAATCGTCAAGAGCGATGGGACGACGCCGAGACGTTTGCCCGAGCCGCCTTTCCCATCTGACGCATCATGGGGAGGTGAAAGCTTCGGCAACTCCCAAGAGGTCGGTGAGGCAACCGTCCGTTCGTCAGCGTTGCCGACGGGTGGGGACGGAAGCGGACGGCCCTGGAGGTTCAAGTCCGAATCGCCATCCGCGGGCGAATCGAAGCATGCCGGATTGACGCCGGCGGCAGTCTCTCTCGGCGCCCCGGCGACGCCGGTCACCGGGTCCGGCCATGCAGGATCCGAACCGGAATAAACGGCCTGTGGGGAGCTATTGCTCGGTCGGGGCGAAAACACTTGCGCGGTCAGATCGCCCGGGGCGACCAGAACCAGGATAATCACCGCGTTTCTCGCCAAGGGGGGCATCCTTGCCTTCCCATTTTTTCCGCAATTCCACTTCGACTCGAGTCATCCGTGACTCGATGCCACGCAACCGGTAGAGGTCAAGCCGCCCCCGCGCCGGCGATCAGCTCTGCGACGCGGACGCAAAAGTTGTCGTTCAGGACGAGAACCTCGCCGCGCGCGATCAAACGACCATTCACGTAGATGTCGACCGGATCACCGGCCAGTTTGTCCAACGGAACCACCGACCCTCGCCGAAGTTTCAGCACGTCCTCAAGGTACATGTGGGTCCGTCCCAGTTCGATCTTCAGGTCCAGTTCCACGTCACGGATCAGATCCAGGGTGGCGCAATCGCTGGAAGCGGGGGCGCCACTGAACTCCTCCAATCGGAACGCGGCGACTCCGGGAGGCGTTTCCGCCGTTGGATCGCTTTCGATCGAGGCGAGGGCCTCTTCGGCTTGCCGGAGGAGGAATTCCATGTCCTCAGGGAGGATTTCTTCTGCACTGGCGCGCGGCGTGGGGACCGGCTTTTGGGTGAGCGCCGACGACTTCGTGGCGGGCGGAGTCTTCTTGGTCTGATTCAGCAGACTCTCGATATCGTCCTGCGCAAGCGGCCTGTCAGCATCGCCTGCCGACGGAGCATTGGCTCGTTCGGGCTTCGCGTCGGTTACGCCTCCGCCGATACCGCCCAGCAGTGCCTCGATATCACTTTGATCTAACGCGTCCGACGTGGAGCCACCTGTGTTAGGGGGTAGACTGTTCTGCTTCTGAGGAGGCGGCTGGACTCCTCCCGCATGTTGAAGCAGTTTCTCGATCTCATCCTGGTCAATCAATTCCTTGTCGTCGGCCATAGGACTCCGTTCCGCCTGGCGCTGCGGCTCGTTGATTTAAAACACTGTGAGAAAAAGACTTATTGCCGACTTCCCGCCGTAAGTTCTTGCCGATTACTACTGTTCGATGAAAGAAAACTCGCTGACAATCACCGATTTGAGGAGAGGTTTGCCGAGCATGCGGTTAGTTTTCTCTAAAATCTTCCTTTTAATCAAGCCCAACCCTGCGTCGGTCAAGTCCGTCAGCTCGGCGCCGCGAACGATGACAATCACTTGCTCCCGGAATCGATGGACGTTCTTCGCCATGTGCTGCTGGAACTCGACCTCATCCTTGCTTGCAACAGCACCGAAGAGGTGGAAATCGATCCGCAAGGTGGTATTGGATACCGGCTGGAAGGAGGTAACACTGAACTGCTCCAGATCGACTTCGACCTGATCGGCTGAGTCCTTCTCAGACTCCTCGGTATCCAAGCTGAGCGGTTTGACCGCTGGCTCCGCCGGCTCGGCGGCGACCGCCGTCCCGGCCAACACCGCCGTTTCCGCGGCGGTTGGCAGATAGAAATAGGCGATCACACACTCGGCCAGAACGACCACACTTAGAAATAAAACCACCGCCAGCCTTCCAACCCACGAGGGGCCGGAGCTAGCCGCCGGGTTTGCAGCCGCGGAAGTCTCGGGGGCAATCGATGATGTGCTGTTTTCGGGCATATTCTGGCAAGTCTCGGTCGAGGCGTGGGTTTCGCCTGAACTCCGCGCTGACGCGAGAAGTCCTCCCCTCGTGAAAAACGAATGTTCGCTGGTCCCCAATAATATATAGCCCGCTGGCGAGGCTCCGGACGCCGAGACCGCGAAAATGGGGCATGGTTCAAAAAACGGGGACTGGCTCCAGGCCCAATAGCCTTTTGTGGGTGAAAAACACGGTTCGGCGAAGTGCCTGTCCCCATTTTCTGAACCATGCCGAAAATGAATACTCCACCCGCCAACGCATCACTGGCGATGGCGGAATCGCCAGCAGCCCGGCGGCTTGGTGGCTCGACACGGCGTTTTCCCTGTAATAAAATGGTGACGTTCGTATTATTTCAGGCGATCTCTGCGATTGGCGAAAGGTCGGGGTAGGAAATCGTGAAAGAATTGTCATTGGTAATGGTTTTGTCGGCTTTGACGGCCACTCTGGCGGTGAAATCGGCCAGTGCCCATTTTCTCGTCTTTTTGCCCTCGAGTGATGTCGTTCAGTCCGGTGACCCGCGGACGGTGAATATGGCCGTCGCCTTCACGCACCCCATGCAACAGGGGCCCGTGATGGAGATGGGCACGCCGCGGCGGTTCGGCGCGATGGTTCAAGGGCAAACCGTCGATCTCCGAGGAGCCCTCCAGCCGGAGAAGGTGGGCGGCAAGACGGTCTACCGTGCGTCGGTAAAGCTCCAACGGCCGGGCGATTACGTCCTGTTCATCGAGCCTGCCCCCTATTGGGAACTCGCCGAGGAGAAGTGGATCATCCATTACACCAAGGTTGTCGTCGATTTCATGGGCGCCGAAACCGGCTGGGATCAGCGGGTCGGATTGCCCGTGGAAATCGAGCCGCTGGTTCGGCCCTACGGACTCTGGACCGGCAACACATTTCGCGGAATCGTACTCCACAACGACCAACCGGTTCCGTTTGCCACGGTCGAGGTCGAGTATCACAACGAAGGGGGCCGGGTGGCGACGCCCAACGACACCTTTATCACTCAGGTGATCAAGACCGACGCGGCGGGCGTTTTTTCTTACAGCATCCCGCGGGCCGGTTGGTGGGGATTTGCCGCACTGATCGACGGCGATGAGAAAATCCCGGATCCGGAAGGCAAACCGGCCAGCGTGGAACTGGGCGGGCTGATCTGGGTGAAGGCAGTGGATATGGAAGGCCCCGTGATTCGCCCGGCGAGGATCCGGGCGGAATAAGAATCGGCGAGGAATGACATGCATATCACGGAAGGACTCCTTTCGACTTCGACCGAAGGCATGCTCGTGCTCGGCGCCGGCGCAGTGGTTGCGGCGGCCGGCACGGCGATCGGCCTGCGGAAGCTCGACTACGAGCGGGTTCCCCAAGTGGCGATGCTCAGTGCGGCGTTCTTTGTCGCATCGCTGATTCACGTTCCGTTGGGTTTCACCTCCGTCCACCTCGTGCTCAACGGGTTAGTCGGTCTGGTGTTGGGATGGGCGGCCTTTCCTGCTTTGCTGATCGCCCTTCTCCTTCAGGCGGTGCTGCTGGGATTTGGCGGGCCGACCACACTGGGGATCAATACGACGGCAATGGCCTTGCCGGCCGTTGCCTGTTACGGGTTGTTCCATCGTTTCGCGGTGGGGCGGAACGACGGAATCGCTGCCTTGAGCGGATTATGCGCCGGAGCGTTGGCAATTGTGCTCGGAGCGATGATCGTGGCCTTGGCCCTGCTCGGGGCCGGCGAGCAGTTCGCAGCCGTCTGGAAACTGGTGATCCTGGCCCAATTGCCGATTGCCGCGATCGAAGGGCTGATCACGTCGACCGTCCTGGTTTTCCTTCGCAAGGTCCGTCCGGAATTGCTGCAATCGCCGCTGCTCTTGGCGGATCGGTTGGAGGTCGGAGATGCCTGAAAGTCGAGGGTCAAGAGTCGAGAGTCAAGAGCCAGACCATACGATGGAAGGGGGCCGGGAGTCTTTTTTCCCTGTCGGCCGGAGAGACTCGATCTACGCGCGGAAGCGTTGTCTGGCCGACAGGGAAAAAAGACTCCCGACCCCTTGGCCGATCCAAAGGAGCGTCGCGCTGGTGTCGTTGGTTCTGGCGCTGGCTTGTGCGACACCCACGGTGGCACACCAGATCCATGTCTTTGCTCATGCCGAGGGATCGACGATCCGGGGCCAAGCCTATGCGCGAGGTGGCGATCCGGTCCGCGAGGCGATGATCACGGCGCTGGACGCCGCCGGCGAAAAGCTTGGTGAAGCGACGACGGACCACGAGGGAAACTTCGCCCTCGAAGCCCGCTGGCGGTGCGATTATCGGCTGATGCTCGATGCCGGGCCCGGACATGCCGCCGAATTCACCCTTGCGGCTGAAGAACTGCCTGAAGACCTCCCCGCCAGATCCTCTCGAACCGCCGCGGCTGCGATCGTCGGGACGCCTGCCGCGCCGGCGGCGTCGCCCTCCGTCGGCCACCCACGGGGCGACCGCCAAGATCTGGCCGCGCGGCTGGAATCGATCGATCGGCAAATCGTCCAGTTGCGAAAGCAGATCGACGGGTACGAACAGAAGACGCGGCTGCACGATGTGCTCGGTGGGCTGGGGTATATCCTGGGCCTCACGGGGCTGGCATACTATTTCCTGGGCAAAAAGCAGAAAACAAAGACTTAGAGCCTATCCCAAAACCGTCGGGGACTGGCTCATTTTGCGGAGTCTTCGGAGCAAAATGTGCCTGTCCCCCTCTCCGCCAAGGTTTTGGGATAGGCTCTTAACACCGGCAAGAAACTGTTGCACGCTTCAGAGCCTACTACCTGGATTGACCGCATCGACCCGCGATTGAGGCTGATCGCGGCAGCCGCGCTGGTGGCCGTGGCCGCGGCAGCCAACCGACCCTCGGCGCTGTTGTTGCTGCTGGCGGTGAGTCTGGCGGGGCTGCTCCTCTCGGATCTCCAATCCCATCACGTCCGGCGGCGACTGGTGCCGGTCAATTTCGTCATGCTGGTGGTGCTGGCGGTCTTGCCGCTGACGACACCCGGCAAGCCTTTGGCCGCCCTCGGTCCTTTGGAGTTCAGCGGGGAAGGTGTAAAACTGGCCTTGTTGATTCTGTTGAAAGGAAACACGATCATCCTCTTGATGACGCTTCTGTTGGGATCGATGGAGACGACCACGCTGGGCCACGCCATGAGCCACCTGCGGGTGCCCGACAAGCTCACGCACCTGCTGTTGTTTACCGTGCGCTATGTCGACGTCCTGCGGCACGAGGCCCATCGGTTGCACACCGCCATGAAAATGCGCGGGTTTCAACCGCGGATGAACCGTCATACGTACCGGGCATACGGCCATCTCGTCGGGATGCTTCTGGTCCGCAGCCTCGATCGTGCGGAGCGGATCGTCGCGGCGATGAAATGCCGCGGCTTTCGCGGCCGATTCTACCTGCTGGACCATTTCGCCTTCTCGCCCGCGCGCGACGTGCCGTTTGCCGCCTCGTCGCTCGTGGTACTGTTGATCGCTGCTTGGGTGGAGTGGTTATGAGCGACTGCCTGATCTGCCTGGAAAACGTCGGTTTCGCCTACGAGCCGGGTCGGCCGATCTTGGAGCGGTGCAATCTGCGTTTGGATGCGGGCCAGCGGGTGGGCCTTGTCGGGGCCAACGGCAGCGGCAAGACAACACTGCTGGCGATGATCGTCGGCCTGGTGAAGCCCGACGCAGGCCGCCTGGAAGTGCTCGGCAAGGTCCGCCGAAACGAAACGGAATTCCACGAGATCCGCGGCCGGGTAGGGCTGCTGTTCCAGGATGGCGACGATCAGCTTTTCTGCCCGACGGTGGCCGAAGACGTGGCGTTCGGACCGATGAACCTTGGCAAGAGCCGCCGGCAAGTCCAGCGGATCGTGGCCGACACGCTCGCCTCGCTCGGTTTAGAGGGCTACGAAGAGCGGATTACCTACAAGCTTTCCGGCGGCGAGAAGCGACTGGTGTCGCTGGCAACCGTCTTGGCAATGGAACCCGAAGTGCTGCTCTTGGACGAGCCGACGGCCGGATTGGACGAGGAGGCCGCCGAACGAGTGACCGAGATCCTCCTCGATCTTCCCCAGGCGATGCTGATCGTCTCGCACGATCGACCGTTTCTCGCTCGTCTGGCGACCAGGACTCTCCGGCTGACGGGCGGTGCCCTGGAACCCATAGACTTGGGCTGCCTCTGGTAAACGCGTGCGGCACCCCTGCTTGACAGGCCCTCCCGATCCGAGTATCCCAGAGACTTCGCTTCGTCTTCCTTTCCATGCGGAGTCTGCCATGCCGGGCGAATCGGTTTTGACGTCGTTCGATCTGATCGTCTTTCTCGGTTTTTTTGCCGTGGTTGTCGCGGTCTCGCTCTACGCCTCGCGCCATGAGCAGACCTCGGAAGACTACTTCCTCGCCGGCCGGCGACTCACCTGGCCGCTGATCGGCTTCTCATTGATTGCATCGAACATCTCCACGGAGCACTTTGTCGGCATGGCTGGATCGGCGTTCGGCCGGGTGGGCATGGCCATCGCCAGCTACGAATGGATGGCGGCGGTCACCCTGGTCATTGTCGCCTGGTGGCTTTTGCCGAAGTTTCTCAAGGCGGGCATCTACACCATGCCCGAGTACCTGGAGTACCGCTACGATCACGGCACACGCGCCATCATGGCCACGTATCTGATGATCGCCTATGTCATCGTGCTTCTGGCGACGGTGCTCTACAGCGGGTCGATTGCTTTGAATGCGATTTTCGATATCCCGGGGGTTCTGGCACGGAAGTACCACCTCGCGCCCCAGGCGGCCGAGCATTACGCGGCGGTCATCGGAATCTGGGGCATCGGGATCATCGCGGGCGCGTACACCGTCTACGGCGGTCTGAAGGCCGTCGTCTGGTCCGACTTGATCCAGGGGGCGGCGCTGTTGCTCGGCGGCGCCATGGTGGCATTCTTGGGACTGCAAATGCTCGGCGACGGGAATGTTATCGAGGGCTGGCGGAATTTCGCCGCCGCCGAAGGGGACAAGCTCCATGTCGTCCTTCCGTGGAACGATCCCGACGTGCCGTGGCTGGCGGTCTTCATCGGTGGGCTGTGGATCCCCAATCTTTTCTACTGGGGGTTGAACCAGTTCATTACGCAACGGACGTTGGGCGCCAGGAGTCTGGCCGAAGGGCAAAAGGGGATCCTCTTCGCCGCCGCGATAAAACTGCTGATTCCCTTTATCATCGTGATCCCGGGGATCATGGCCTTCCAGCTTTTCGGTCCGCAAATCGAGGCATTGGGCGGCAATGTGGGCGACAAAGCCTATCCGTACATGATCAGTCGCATCCTGCCCCCTCAGTTGCGCGGCATCATGTTCGCGGCGCTGTGCGGCGCCGTGATGAGCACGTTCAACTCCGGACTGAATTCGGCGTCGACCATCTTCACGATCGACATCTACCGGCGCTACCTCCGCCCCCAGGCAAGCCCACGCCACGAGGTCACGGTCGGCCGGATCTCCACCGGTGTGATCGTGGTCGTCTCCTGCCTTTGGGCGCCGGTGATTTCGAAGTTCGAGGGCGTGTTCAAATACATCCAGGAAATCTGGGGGTTCATCACGCCGGGGATCGTGGCGGCCTTTCTCGTCGGCCTGGTCGTCAAGAAGGCGCCGCCCTCGGCTGCCAAGAGGGCCATGTTGCTGGGTCTTCCACTCTACGGATTCTGCCGCTTCGGGGGAAACCTCTGGCCGGCGGAGAGCGTGCCCGCCTGGCTCGCTGCCTTTCACGGCTGGGCTTTCCTGCACCACATGGGATTGGTTTTCCTGGCCCTGGTAGCCTACATGTTGCTGGTGACCTGGCGGGATCCGCTTGAGAAACCGGCTGAGATGCCGGTATCGAAGGTCGACGTCGCCGTACACCCGCAGGTCTATCTGCTGGGCTCTTTGATCATTGCCGCCACGACGGCACTGTACCTCCTCTTCTGGTGATCAGACCTGAGAAGGGGTCGGGAGTCTTTTTTTCGTGTCGGCCGGGCAACGGTTTTGCGTGTGGACAGACGTTCTTCCGGCCGACACGAAAAAAGACTCCCGACCCCCTCGGTCCCGCCGCCGGCAAGTACGACAGTTATTCTTCCGCCGATCCTTAGCCGCGGACGATCGCCAGTACCTCATCGAGTATCGGGCCGTTGGTGGCGATCCCTTGTCCCGAGTGCGTCGTGGGACGTCCGTGCCAGTCGGTAAAGGTTCCTCCGGCTTCCTGGATTACCGGTAGAATGGCGGCGGCGTCCCAGATCTGCATGATGGGATCGACCATCAGTTCCGCGCGGCCCGTGGCTACCATCAAGTACCCGAAGCAATCGCCCCAGGTGCGCGTCAGCCGGCAAGCCGTCTGCAGGCGATCATAGGCCTCGCGGCGGCCGATCTCCTCGAAGCTGGCCACTTCGCTGGTCACAAAGCACGATTCGGCGAGTTGCAGTCGCTCGGAGACGCGGGCAAGCCGCGGCGGATCGTCCCCGGCCACGTACCAAGCGCCTTCACCGATTGCCGCGTAGACGCACTCATCCGTCGCCGGGATCAGGATCACGCCCGCGACGCTCTCGCCGTCGCGCTGCAGTCCGACGAGCGTCCCGTAGAGCGGTACTCCGTGGATGAACGACTTGGTTCCATCGATCGGATCGAGGATCCAGCGGTAACGGTTCGAGCCCGGCCGTTCCGGAAACTCCTCTCCGAGAATGCCGTCGTCGGGAAATGCCTGGGCGATCCGCTGCCGGAGGTGTTGCTCGGCCTGGCGATCCGCAATGGTTACCGGCGAGTCATCGCCCTTACGCTCCACTTCCAGATCGTCGCGGCGGAAATACTGCAGGGTGATCTCGCCGGCCTCGCGAGCGGCCTCAACGGCGAGGTCCAGACGTTCTTTGATGTCGGATGTTGATGGGCTCATGCCGATCAATCTATCTCGTCCAGCGACGGAAAGAAAGAGAGATGCCATCCACCCGCCGACAAGAGGGGGGCCGTGCGCTGGTTCGCCAGCCTGAAATGCGGTTGCCGTCCAATGGCCATGCGAGCAGGCTTGCACTCGGGTCAAGCTGGAAAGCCGGACGTACAGGCAGGCAAATCGAGATGACGAGCGCCCGTTGCGGCGTTAGAATGAATGATGGCATTGTGTGGACATAGAGGAGAGGCAATGGCGTCCTCTGACGGCCTGGCGGCACTGAAAATCGACCGTTCGCGGCGACGGCGGCGCGTATCGCCCTGGGTGTGGATTGCGCTGTTGGGCATCCCCGCCCTTGCGGTGCTGGCGCCGCGTGCGATGCAGAATTTGGGAGTGGCAGAAGTCGCCGTGGTTCCTGCCGTTCGCGTTTCCGCCGCCACCGGCGAAGCGATCGACGGCAACCCCGATCTCACCGCCGCCGGCTATGTCGTCGCCGACAGGCAATCGGTGTTGGCCGCCAAGTTCACCGGACGCCTCCTCCGGCTGAACGTGGCCGAAGCGCAGTCGGTCAAAAAGGGCGATCTGGTTGCCGAACTCGATCACAACGAACTCGATGCCACGATTGCCCAGGCCGAGGCAAAAGCGGCCCAAGCCGCCGCGGATGTCGAGCGATTGGCAAGCCTCGTTCTCCAAGCGGAAGCCGAGCTTGCCGCCGCGAGAATCCCGGTCGCGACGCTGGATGCCGAGAACGAGCAGTACAAAATCCTGCTGGCCGATGCCCGTCGCCGGCTCGATCGCGACGAGAAGTTGTCCGAACGCAATGCAATCGGCTTCTCCGAAGTCGACGACCGCCGCACGGAAGTTCTTTCCACGGAAGCAAAGATCGCTTGGACGCAGCATCGCAAGCTGGAAGCCGAACAACGAATTCGCGTCGCCGAGACTCAGGTCGCCGCCGCCCGCGCCGCGGTCGCCGCCGCGGAAGCAGGCCGGCAATCTGCCGCGGCGAGCGTCAAAGTGCTGGAAACCCAGCGAGAGGAATCCTTCATCCGCGCTCCCTTCGATGGCGTGGTGACCGAGAAGGCCGCCGAGGTCGGTGAGATCATCGCGCCGATCAGCATCGGCGGTTCGATGGCGCGAGGCTCCATCGTGACGATCGCCGATTGGGACTCGCTGCAAGCCGAGGTGGACGTGGCCGAAGCGCAGCTCGGGCGAGTCAAGCCGGGCCAGCGGGCAGCGATCACCGTCGATGCGATCCCGGACCGAATCTTCCCCGGCAAGGTTCGCCGCATCCTCCCCCGCGCCGATCGCAGCAAAGCGACCGTGAAAGTGCGAGTCGATTATCTCGCGCGCGACGAGGAGGCGATCCTGCCGGAAATGGGCGTTCGCGTCCGGTTTCTCGCGGACGATGCGCCCCCGGGCATGGAAAGCGGCGCTGTCCGGGACAAAATCGTCGTACCCAAAGAAGCCGTCCAATCCGGCGGGCGGGGCGATTATGTCTGGGTGGTCAGCGACGACGTGGCACGCAGGCAAGTGGTCGCTGTCGGCGCGAATTCCGGCGCGCGGATTGAGATCACCAGCGGGCTGAACGTGGGCGATAAGGTGGTGGTGCGCGGCGCGCAGCGGCTCAACGGAGACAATACCGCGGTGCGATTGACGGAGTAGCGCGCATGAAACCTGAACCCCTCCCAGTACGTCAGGCTTTTCAGCCTGACTTTGCCGGAGCAATGCGCGTGAAACCTCAACCGATCATTGAGTTTCGCTGCGTCAGCAAAACCTATCACAAGGGCGGCAGCGATATTCATCCGTTGGACGAACTCAGCCTGACAATCGACCAAGGCGATTTTGTCGCGCTGATGGGGCCGTCCGGTTCGGGCAAGACCACGCTGCTGAACCTTCTTGGCGGCCTCGATACGCCGAGCGCAGGAGAAGTCGTCGTCTGCGGCCAGAATCTTGAGGATCTCAGTTCCCGCGAGTTGGCGCGTTGGCGCTGCGATCATGTCGCGTACGTTTTCCAAGCCTACAACTTACTGCCGGTGCTCACCGCGTATCAGAACGTCGAACTGCCACTGACACTCTTGCCACTTAGCCGCCGCGAGAGACGCGAGCACACGGTCAAGGCGCTGGAAATCGTCGGCCTCGCGGATCGGATGCACCATCGGCCCGACGAGCTTTCCGGCGGCCAGGAGCAACGTGTGGCCATCGCCCGCGCCCTGGCGACAGACCCCCGCATTCTGCTGGCCGACGAGCCGACTGGCGATTTGGATGCGCATTCGGCGGAGGAAATCATGGAGTTGCTCGTCGCCCTCAACCGCGACTACGGCAAGACCATCATCGTCGTCACCCACGACCCCAAGGTCGCGCACCGGGCGCACCGCGAATTGCACCTCGACAAAGGCGTGTTGACCAAAGACGTGGACGTCACGTACGGGCGGACCTGATGCGACTCTTGTTTTTCAATCTGCTCCGCAAGCCGCTCCGAACGGGGCTGACCGTGTTCGGGGTCGGTGTTGCGCTGTTGCTCTTCTGCTTTCTCGAAACCGTACTGGTGGCGTTCAACGTTGGCGTGACCATGTCCGACGCCTCGCGGCTGGTCGTGCAGCACAAGGAATCGATCGTCTTTCAGTTGCCCATGTCGTACCGTTCGCGGATAGAGCAAGTCGAGGGCGTCACCGGCGTGGCCGGGGCCTCGTGGTTCGGCGCCCTTTCGCAGGAGCCCGCTTCCAACGGCGCCACACGGGAGGAGTTTTTCGCCCAGTTCGCCACAGATATCGAACGCTACCTCGCGATCTATCCGGAACTGACGATCCCGGTGGAGCAGCGCCGCAACCTGCTCGGCGATCAGATGGGCTGTCTGCTGGGGGCGAAGATCGCCGAGCGACTTGGAAAAAAGGTCGGCGACCGGCTCGTGTTGCGGAGCACGATCTGGACGCAGAAAAACGGCTCGCCGATTTGGGAGTTCAACGTCCGCGCGATCTACACGACCGACTCGCCTACGTTCGACCAGACAATCATGCTTTTTCCCTGGAAGCGGTTCGACGAAGCGCGGCAGTTCGGCGGAGGATCCGCGGGGCTGTACCTCGCCAAAGTCGCCGACGCGAACCGCTCGGCTGCCATCGCAGCCCGCATCGACGCGCTTTTCGAAAACAGTCCCCACGAAACGCGCACGATGACCGAAAAGGCGTTCAACCTCCAGTTCGTCGGCATGATGGGCAGTTTTCAGTTGCTGCTCCGCTCGATCGGCAGCGCCATCGTGCTGACGATGCTCCTGGTCTCGGCCAATACGATGATGATGAGCGCCCGCGAGCGCACGCGCGAGATGGGCATTCTCAAAGCCATCGGCTTCAGCGACGGGCACGTCTTCCTGCTCTTGATCGGCGAAGCGCTGACCATTTCGCTCTTCGGAGCGCTGGCGGGGATCGGCCCGGCGTGGCTGGTCGCCAATGTCCTGCACTTCAATCCCAAGCCGGATTTCTTCCCTGTTTTCTACCTGCCGAACGAGTCGATGTTGGCCGCGGCCGGCCTGGCGGCGCTGACGGGTTTCGCCAGCGGCATCGTGCCGGCGGTCGCCGGCATGCGGCTGAAGGCCACGGAGGCGCTGCGAAGCGTGTGACGATGGGGATCCCGCTGGTCTACAGCCTCCGCAGCATCGCCGTTCGCAAAGGCTCCTCCGCCATGGCCGTCGGCGGCATCGCGCTGGTCGTCGTGGTCTTCGTGACGCTGCTCTCGTTGGCCGCCGGCTTCCGGCGGGTGGTGGAGACCTCGGGCAGTCCTCGCAACGTGATTGTCCTTCGCAAGGGGGCCGACGCGGAGTTGCAGAGCCAGGTGCTTCGCGAGGCGGCGCGGATCATCGGCGAGCTGCCGCTGGTTGCTGAGGAGAACGGTCGGAAACTGGCGGTTTGCGAAAGCGTGCTGATTCTCGCCCGGCCCAAGCAGGGCGGCGGAGAGACGAACGTCACGATCCGCGGCACCCAGTCGCACGCTCGCGACGTGCATACGGAGGTGCGTCTGACACGAGGCCGCTGGTTCACTCCCGGGTCGAGCGAAGCGGTGCTCGGAGTCGGCCTGGCGCGGCGACTTCAGGACATGGGCCTCGGTCGCACTCTGACGGTCGGCCGCAACTCGTGGCACATTGTCGGGTTGTTCGAGGCGGACGGCAGCGCGCTGGAGTCAGAATTGTGGATGGACGGCGACCTGCTGCAGACCGCCTTTCGCCGCGGCGGCATCTTCCAGTCCGTGTTGTTCCGCGCCGCCGGCAGCGCGCGGGAGTCGGCTTCGCAGTTCAACAAGCTGGCCGAGAGCGACCTGCGCCTCCGCTCCGTGCAAGCCACGACCGAGAAGGAATACTACAAGAAGCAGGCGAAGCTGATGGCCGACCTGATCACCATTCTCGGCGGCATCCTCACGGGCATCATGTCCGTTGGGGCGATCGCCGGAGCGATGAACACGATGTACGCGGGCGTGAGCCAGCGCAAGCGCGAGATCGGTTGCCTGCTAGCGATGGGCTTTACGCCCGAAGCCGTCTGGCTGGCGTTCATGGTGGAATCACTCACGCTCGCCGCGGTCGGCGCGATCTTGGGCTGCGCGGTGTCGTTGGTCTTCAACGGCATGAAGACGGGTATGACGAACTGGGCGACGTTCTCCGAGACGGCCTTTGAGTTTCTCGTCACACCGGGAATTCTCGCGACCGCCTCGATGCTCTCGCTGCTGATGGGCTTCGTCGGCGGCGTGTTGCCTGCGTTTCGCGCGGCGCGGATGAAAGTGGTCGACGCGCTGCGGCGGGCGTGAATGACCCGGCACAAAACGATGGATCCCGTGCGTCGATTCTCCCGGGATCGCGTTTCGTTGACCCAGAGCCTCTGGGCACGGATACTGGGGCAAGTTTCGGTTGCCGGGAACCCGTCCACAGACCACAAGACTCGCCGGAGGTGTAGTCATGGAGCGTAGAACCACAGCGGTAAACTTGCCACCTTCTGATCTACTAGGTCCATTGCTACACAGAATTGCTACACTGATACTTACCGTCTGCACGGCATTTTTGTTACTTCATTCTGGAAAACACGGAATATCTGCCGAGGTTTCGAATGTACCAAACATCGTACTTATACTTGCCGACGATATGGGCTATTCCGATGCCGGTTGCTACGGCGGCGAGATTCGTACACCCAACCTCGATCGTCTTGCCCGTGGCGGCCTGCGGTTCACCCAGTTCTACAACACCGCCCGCTGCTGGCCCACGCGAGCCGTCATCACCACCGGCTATTATGCCCAGCAGGTGCGCCGCGATGCCCTGCCCGGGTTGCCCGGCGGCGGCCAGGGCAAACGGCCCGCCTGGGCGCCGCTGGTGCCCGAAATGCTCAAGCCGCTCGGCTACCGCGCCTACCATTCCGGTAAGTGGCATATCGACGGCAAGCCGCTGGCTGGCGGCTTCGACCACTCGTACTCGTTGGAGGATCACAACCACTACTTCTATCCCAATCGCCACACGGAAGACGATCAGCCGTTGTCGCCCGTCGAACCGGGCGGCGATTACTACGCGACCACGGCAATCGCCGACCATGCAATCAAGTGCCTCCAACGTCACGCCCGTGAGCATCGCGAGCAGCCCTTCTACCATTATCTCTGCTTCACCTCGCCCCACTTCCCCCTGCAAGCCTTGCAGGAAGATATCGACCGCTACCGCGACCGATATCGTTGCGGTTGGGACGTGATCCGCGCCGAGCGGTCGGAGCGACTCAAACAACTCGGCATCGCCCAGAACGACCCACCCGCGCTGGAACGCGAGGTCGGCCCCCCGTACGACTTTCCCAAAGATCGCGACAAGCTCGGCGCCGGCGAGATCCTGCACCCGCTTGCTTGGAACGAGCTTACCGTTGAGCAACGTGAATTTCAGGCCACGAAAATGGCCATCCATGCCGCGATGGTCGACCGGATGGACCGCGAGATCGGCCGCGTCATCGACCAGTTGGAGCAAATGGGAGCATTGGAGAACACCTTGATCCTCTTCGCCTCGGACAACGGCGCCAGCGCCGAGATCATGGTTCGCGGCGACGGCCACGACCCGCAAGCCGCGCCCGGTTCCGGTGCCACCTTCCTCTGCCTCGGCCCCGGTTGGTCGAGTGCGGCCAACACCCCCTTCCGTCGCCACAAAACCTGGGTCCACGAGGGTGGCATCTCGACCCCTTTGATCGCCCATTGGCCGAAAGGCATCCGAGCGCGCGGCGAACTCCGCCGCACGCCGACGCACCTGATCGACATCGTGCCGACGGTCTTGGAACTCGCCGGAGGAGAGCCGCCCAAGACATGGCAGGGCCAGGCCGTCCCGCCGCCGCCCGGCCGCAGCCTGGCGCCGTTGTTCGCCGCAGACGGTGCATGGCGTCACGACGATCTCTGGTGGTGCCACGACGGCCACCGCGCCCTCCGCGCCGGCGACTGGAAAATCGTCGCCGATCGCGATGCCCCTTGGGAACTCTACGATCTCGGCAAGGACCGCGGCGAGTCGAACAACCTCGCCGACAAGCATCCCGATAAGGTTCGCGAACTGCAATCGCGATGGAATCGCCATGCCGACGACTTTCGCGCCCTCGCGCTGAAGGATCTGCCACCCAAGCAACGCGGAGTCAAATAGACCAAGTGAGCACCGCACCAGCAGCCCGGCGGCGTAGAGCCTATCCCAAAACCGCCGGGGACTGGCTCATTTTGCGGAGTCTTCGGAGCAAAATGTGCCTGTCCCCCTCTCCGCCAAGGTTTTGGGATAGGCTCTTAGAGCAGCCGGGCTGTTCCGGCACGGCCTGTTTCTGGAAGCAATCCCCGTAACTGCAAAGCATCAGGAACCGACACCATGAACCGAACTCTTCTTCTCCTTACGGCGATTCTCTCGTCGCTCTGCGGCACGAGTCTCGCCGCCGAGAAACCCAACTTGATCTGGATCATGGCCGACGACCTCGGCTACGGCGATCTCGGCTGCTACGGCCAGCAAGTGATCCAGACGCCGCGGCTCGACCGCATGGCTCGCGAGGGAATACGGTTTACCCAGTTCTACGCCGGCGCCACGGTCTGCGCGCCTTCCCGATCCGTGCTGCTAACCGGCCAACACCAGGGACACACCCGTGTCCGCGGCAACGCCGGCCGGACGAACCCACTCGCGCAGGCACTGCGACCGGAAGATGTTACGGTCGCCGAGATGCTCAAGGGGGCCGGCTACGCGACCGCGCTGATCGGCAAATGGGGCCTCGGCGACGTCGGCGAGGCCGAGTGCGGCCTGCCGCGGAAACAAGGGTTCGACTTATTTTTTGGTTACCTCAACCAGCACCGTGCCCATAATCACTTCCCCGAGTTCCTCTGGCGGAACGAAGAGCGGATCGCCCTGCCCAACAAGGTCACTGCGGTTGGCGACTTCGGCGGTGGCTACGCGACCGAGGCGCTGCTCTACGCCGACGATCTTTTCGCCGACGAAGCGTTAAAATTCGTCGCCGGGCATCAGGAACGGCCCTTCTTCCTTTATTGGAGCATGGTCATCCCTCACGCCAACAACGAGCGAACTCGTGCTCTGAAAGACGGCGCTCACGTGCCCGATTACGGTCCCTATGCCCTGGAAGACTGGCCCGCGCCGGACCGCGGGCAGGCCGCCATGATCACGCGTCTGGACAGCTACGTCGGCCGGATGCTCGACCAGCTCCATCAACTCGGTCTTGCCGACAACACCCTGGTGATCTTCACCAGCGACAACGGCCCGCACAACGAAAGCAACCATAATCTGGAGCGTTTCGAGCCTTCGGGGCCGTTGACCGGCATCAAGCGGAGTCTCACCGACGGCGGCATCCGAGAGCCGATGATCGCCTGGTGGCCCGGCAAGGTGAAGCCCGGCAGCGAAAGCGGGCACGTCGGCTACTTCGGCGATTGGATGGCCACGGCCGCCGAACTGGCCGGAGCCGCCGTGCCGGAAGGTTGCGATTCGATCAGCTTCGTCCCCTCACTCCTCGGCGACCCCGATCGCCAGAAGCAGCACGAATTCCTCTACTGGGAATTTCACGAGCGAGGCTTCAGCCAAGCGGCTCTCTATCAAGGACATTGGAAAGGCATTCGCGAGCGCAGTCCCGATGCGCCCTTGCAAGTATTCGACCTGAAGAACGACATCGCTGAGAAAAACAATGTCGCCGCCGACAACCCCGATATCACCGCGAAGCTCGACAACTACCTGAAAACCGTTCGCAGCGAAACACCCGATTGGCCCATCAAGACCCCGCCTCCACCAAAAAAACGCTGATTGGATCCCCGTGGGCTCGTCCCGCAGGTGAACGAGGTTATGCAGCTAGAGATGGAGACTGCGACGCGAGCTATTTCGACCGAGGTGACTACCATGACCGCTTCCCTATGCCGAATTGCCCCCGTAATCCTCGTACTATTTGGATCGCTTGCCGCATCAGCGACCGCTGTCGCCGACAAGCCCAACATCGTCTTCTTCCTGGTCGACGACCTCGGCCAGCGCGACCTCGGCTGCTACGGCAGCACCTTCTACGAAACACCGAACATCGACCGCCTCGCCGGCCAGGGCGCTAAGCTCACCAATGGGTACGCGGCCTGCCCCGTCTGCTCGCCGACGCGGGCGAGCATCATGACCGGCAAGTATCCGCAACGGACCGGTGTCACCGACTACATCGGCGCCGCCCAGCCGCCGCAGTGGAAACGCAACACGATCCTCCTGCCCGCCGAGTACAGCGATCGGCTGGCCCTGGACGAGATCACGCTCGCCGAGGCTCTTAGAAAGGCCGGATACGCAACTTTCTTCGCCGGCAAGTGGCATCTGGGGCCCGAGGGTTTCTATCCGGAAAACCAGGGCTTCGACGTCAACAAAGGGGGTATCGATCGCGGCGGTCCGTACGGCGGGAAGCGGTACTTCTCCCCCTACGGCAATCCGCGCTTGGAAGACGGCCCCGAAGGCGAGCACTTGCCCGACCGCCTCGCCACGGAGACGGCGAAGTTCATCGAGGCGAACCGGCAGCGACCGTTCCTCGCCTACCTCTCTTTCTATTCCGTCCACACGCCGCTGATGGCCCGCGAAGACCTACGGAAGAAATACGAAGAGAAGGCTCGGCGGCTGGGGCTGGAAGAAGAATGGGGCAGCGAGGGGACTCGCGACGTGCGACTCGTCCAGGCCCACGCCGTCTATGCCGGCATGGTCGAGGCCATGGATCAGGCGGTCGGCAAGGTGCTCGACAAGCTCGACGAACTCGGTCTGCGGCAAAACACGGTCGTCGTCTTCACCAGCGATAACGGCGGTCTCTCCACAAGCGAAGGCTGGCCCACCTCCAACCTCCCCTTGCGCGGCGGCAAGGGCTGGACTTACGAAGGCGGCATCCGTGAAGCGACGCTTGTCCGCTGGCCCGGCGTGACCACCCCCGGCGCCGTGCTCGACACCCCCGTGATCAGCCTCGATTTCTATCCCACACTGCTCTCTGCCGCGGGAGTGAAGCTGCGGAAAGGGCAGGTTGTCGACGGCATCGATCTGATGCCTGTTCTCCAGGGCGGGCCTGGCCCGCAGCGATCGTTGTTCTGGCACTATCCTCATTACGGTAACCAGGGAGGTGCGCCGAGCGCCGCGATCCGCAAAGGCGATTGGAAGCTGATCGAATGGCAGGAAGACTCGCGGACCGAACTCTACAATCTCCGCAACGACATCGGCGAAAAGTGCGACCTTGCCACAAAGGAGCCCGCTCGGGCGGAGCAACTCCGCGACGAACTCCACCTCTGGCAGCAGCAAGTGGGGGCGAAGTTTCCCGCCCCCAATCCCGATTACGACCCAACCCGGCCCAGCGGCCGCGCCTCTCCCCGTCCTAGAAAATGAATCAGCCGGGCTGGTGAAGTCTCTGGACCTGGAACCGCCGACCTCCTGGAGCCACCCATGAAAACCTCCCTCCTCATTACCACCGCCCTGATGTTGTCGTACGTTCTATCAGCGCCGCTCCTCCGAGCAGCCGAACGGGGCGGAGTCGACATCCGAGTAAGGGTACACCAGGGGGTATTATGCTCTTTACCCTCTCTATCCCTGGTTTCCCAGAAAACCTTCGTGGTAGAAGACTGGTTCGTAACCCCGCTCGGTCACCCAGCGGATCGCCACGTCCAATCGCTCGGCGTGGTCCGGCAAGTATCTGCGGTAGAAAGGCCAGAAGTACTGTTCGTGGGTGAAAAGATCCATGATCTCCGCGTGATTCGGATCTTGAGCGAGCGGCTCGAGTTTCGAGGCGATTTGATCGGCGAAGACATTGTTGCAGACCAGGTCGATTTTCGAGAAGACGATCCCGCTGGCGAAATCCATCAGCGCGTCGTGCCGCATGAGGTAGTCTGAGCGGTCGTCGTCGACGAAGTAATGGACATCGAACAGTCCGGCTCGCGGTTCGAACATCCCGCTCAGCACGCGTACGCCCCGTTGGTACAGCGGCGCCAACGCGGTCGGCTGGACCATACCCCAGTGGATGACGGTAGGGGGGGAGTAGGTCTGATCGCCCGCGAAGCGAACGATCTGTTCGGCCACCTTATCGAGATCGGCGATGAGCTTCGAGGCCGCCGCGTACTGGTAGGGGCGGTCGGGCTCGTTGGCATACGCGTGAAACGCCAGTTTCAGCCAATGGGCATTGTCTTGCCACTCCTTCTTGTACCGATCGGAAAACTGCGGAAGCTCGAAACCGTCGTCGGTCGTGTAGTAAATGTTCAGCACGAACTTCGCCTTGTATTTGGCGTTCAAGTCGCGCAGCATCTGCAAGTAGAAACAATCGAAAATCGACTTGTACTGTTTCTGGGCGATGTCTCGGAGAAAGAAACTATTGTCGTCGATGGAAAAGCGATAGCGTGGACGCGAGTTGATGTCCCAGATCGCACGAACGCGATGTTCGTGGCGGCCGAAACGCCCCTCCGAGACGGCCACAATTTCGTTGTCACGTTGCTTGAGGAGGACGTCGGCGAGGAATTTCTCTCCGGCGCGGACTACCTCGGCGCCGTTGACCGAGACCCGATCGCCAAGCGGTGCTTCGCCGCGGACTTGGATTTGCAGCCCCTCCGCGCTTTGCCGGCCGTGGCGATGGTTGAGCACGGCACCGTGGAACGGCTCTTCGATGCGAACCGTCGCCGCGCGGGCGGCGGTCGCAGTTCCCGGCCGTGCCAGGAGCAGTCCGGCGGTTCCCGCGGCCCCGGCAGTCAAGAGGGCGCGGCGATGGATCGGTGTTTGACTCATGGTTTTCTTGCCTCCGCTATCCACGGTCACAGTGATGGTTGGCCGATACGATGCGTGTTGCACAGCGGTCCAGTATAGCGGAACATCCCGTGGCAAGGAACCATTGCGGCCTTGAGTTGGTAGGGTGGACTTTAGTCCGCCCAATAAGGACATAAACGTCACTTCCGGGTAACACAGCGGTAATCTTAATCTCGGAGAATTCCGGACAAGCAAGACCGGCGAAAGAACAAGAACGAGGGGCAGTTGATTGTTCTGGTTCGCCGGTCCTTGGCTCCACGCGGAATTTGGGTTACTCTTTGGAAGGAGGTGCATTATGTTCAGGAGATTCGCGATTTCGTCCCTGGCGGCGGTTGGGTTGTTGGTCGGTTCGGCCGCGGCGGCACAGCCGGCGTCGGAACTGCTGGAGAAAGGTATCTATACCGAGGAGACGGTAGGCGATCTGGACCAGGCGATCGAGATTTACCAAAAGGTTATTGCCGAGGGCCGTTCGACCCGGGCGGCGGCAGGCCAAGCGCAGTACCGGCTTGGCTGCTGTCTGCTGAAACAGAAGAAGAACACCGAAGCCTCGGAGGCCTTTGAGGAGCTGATCAAGGAGTATCCCGATCAAGATCTGTGGGTTGCCAAGGCCCGCGAGCACCTACCCGGTAAGGCAGGGCTCCCGCTTCAACCGGCGCCGTGGAACGAGGGAGAGTACCTGCAACTCATCGTCAAGGTTGGCAGTGCGGGGTTGGTGATCGGCAGTTTTGTCTGGTCTGTCGATTCATCTCAGCGAAACGGCAAGGACATTTGGCGGATGAAGACCCTGCGGTCGATCCTCGCCGAGCCCGACAACCGCGGCATGAGCCGAGTGGACGTCGAGAAGGAGAACTATCGGCCGCTTGACAGCACCTTCCGCCACACGCTCCTGGGGCGGACCGACGCCGAATACCGGCCGGGCGAAGTCGTCGTCACCCAGCATAAAGACGGCAAGCCGGACGTCCGCACGGTGAAAGTTGACGGTGTCTACTACGATAACGAGGAAGGGACACATTTGATGCGGTGCTTGCCCCTGGCCAAGGGCTATCAGGCAACGATACCGATTTACGCTTCGTTCGGCGGCGGCCAGATCCCCATCGAGATCGAAGTGGTTGCCAAGGAAACGGTTGAGGTGGCGGCGGGCAGGTTCGAGTGCTTCAAGGTTGAACTCCGCCCCGTCAACCAGGCTTTCTGGTACTCTGCGGATGCCAACCGCTATTTCGTGAAACTCGAAGCCGGCGGGATCACCGCCGAACTCGCGCAGATCGGCTACAACAAGCCGGGTGAGACCAAGCCCTATCGCGCTGAGGATTGGGGCATCGCTTTTGCCGTACCCGCTGGGTGGTACTTCTACAATCAGGCATCTCAGATCGACAAGTCCGCCAAGACTGTCCACTTGATCGATCCCGAGGCGGCGGGCAGGGAATTTGTTCGCGTGTCGAAACTCGCCGCGATCGAAGATAACGAGGCGAAGAAATCGGCGCGGGCTTGGGCGGAACATGGGCTGGAAACAACCCGGAAAAGCTTCAAAGAATGGAAGGTCCAACCGGACAGTTGGCAAGAGCGGACCGTGGCGGGATTTCCCGCGGTGAGCGCGGTCGGCGAGTACCTGGCGGACGGCCGGAAGAAAGTCGCTTACGGAGTGTTCGTCCTCGGGAAAGAGTCGGCATCGCAGTGGATGCTCACGGGCTGCGACCCGGCGGACTTCGTCCGGCTCCGCGCCGACTTTGACAAGATCGTGGAAACCTATCAGGCCAAATAGAGGGCAACGTGATCGCTCGTATTGCCCGCGCCGGCAGAGGCCGCGATCCGCGATTGTGGCCTGTGCTGTTGCTGCTTCTGTTGGTGGTGCTGGCGCCGACGGGGTGCCTGCTGTGGTTCATGGGCCGTGCGATTGAAAACGAGCGAGTTGCTTTTCGGCAGCGGCTCGAAGAAGCCTATCGGCGCGACTTGACCGGCGTGCAGGCACGGATGATGCAATTCTGGCAAGAGCGGGCGGCGGCGCTGGAGAGCCTTCCCCGTACCGAGCCAGCGCCGGTCGTTTTCGCCGGCGTAGTCCGTTCGGCTCTCGCCGATAGCGTGATCGGTTACGATGCCGAAGACCGCTTGGTCTATCCCAACGCACCCTCGGCCGGGACGACCGCGCCGGAAATGGGCTCGCCGGCCTGGCAGGAAGCACGCCAGTTGGAATTCGATACCGCGGATCTTTCGGCAGCCGCGGATGCCTATGCGGCCATTGCGGCGCAGGCTTCGGACACGACCGCGGCGGCGAGGGCGATGCAGGCCCAGGCACGGTGCCTGCTACAGGCCGGACGGCAAGAGGACGCTGCCCGCCTGATCGTCGGTCCGCTGGCCGATGTGAAGTATGCCCAAACCCTCGATGCTCAGGGACGGCTGATCGTTCCCAACGCGGAGTTGCTGGCCCTGGAAATCATGGCGACCACGGACCACAATGGCTTTGCGGCAGTCGCCGCGCGACTCTGCGAACGATTGCAGGATTATGTTCAAGCGAACATGACGGCCACACAACGAAGATTCCTGATGCACGAACTGGAACTTCGATCACCCGGCAAGCTCGATCCGTCGCTCTTGGCCGCGGAGGATTTGGCCGCGAGGTTTGTTGACGCCCATCCCTCGCCGCGTCGAGACGCGGTGCTGCAGCCGAGCCAATTGTCCGGAATCTGGCAGATCGGCCTGCCCGGTCGGCGCTTGGTGGCACTCTTCCGCACCGAGACAATTCTCGCGCAGAGCGGCCAGACGATTCTCGAAACCAACTTGCCGGATGAGGTATCCGCTCGGCTCTTGCCGCCCGGGACCGAATCCGGGAGTGAGCAGGCATTCTTCTCGCTGCCCGCCGGCAAGCATCTTCCCGGTTGGCGACTGGCGCTCACGCTGGCCGACGGCAGCCGGGTCGACGCCACGACCAGGGCGCGGATCGCGTTGTACGGATGGACGGGCGTGGTGGTCGTCGTTACGATCTGCCTGGTCGCCGGGCTCATCGCCTCGGCATTTCGACGCCAGCTTCGCCTGGCGCAGTTGAAAAACGACCTCGTGGCCACTGTCTCTCACGAACTGAAAACGCCCCTTTCATCCATGCGACTTCTCGTCGACACGCTCCTGAACGAAGAGCGACCCAACCCGGTGCGAGCCCGCGAGTACCTGGAGCTGATGGCCAGGGAAAACATGCGTCTCAGTCGGCTGATCGACAACTTCCTGGCATTCTCTCGCATGAGTCGCAATAAGCACGTGTTTAACGTTTCCGGAATTCGGTTGGAAGAGGTGATCTCCGCGGCCGTGGCGGCGATGCGAGAGCGCCTGGAGCAGCCGGGTTGCCGCTTTCAACTTGAACTGGAGAACCCATTGCCGGCAATCGCCGCAGACGTTGACGCAATGGTTACCGTCGTCGTCAACCTGCTGGACAATGCCTGCAAGTATACAGGCGATGAAAAGCAGATTCGCTTGCGTGCGTACTGCGAAGACGGCAGCGCATTTATCGCTGTCTCCGACAACGGTATCGGTCTTTCGCAGGCAGCGGCCAAGAAGGTCTTTCAGCAGTTCTACCAGGCGGATCGCCGGTTGTCGCGCAGTGCGGGGGGCTGCGGATTGGGCCTGAGCATCGTGCGATATATCGTGGCCGCCCACGGCGGGACCGTCCTTCTCTGCAGCCGGCCCGGCGAAGGGAGCACGTTCACGGTAAAATTGCCGGTGGAGTGAAGCCATGAGCCACAAAGTCCTGATCATCGAAGACGACGCGGCATTGCTGCGGGGCTTGCAAGACAACTTCAAGGACCGCGGCTATCTGGTCGTCGGCGCGCGGGACGGCGAGGCCGGACTGGATGCCGCGATGAAGGATCCGCCGGACCTGATCCTTCTCGACATCATGCTGCCCAAGCTCAACGGCTATGAGATTTGTCGCCGGATCCGCGCGCATCAGCTCGAAATGCCGATCCTGATGCTCACGGCCAAGGGCGAAGAGGAGGACATCGTCCGCGGTCTGGAACTGGGAGCCGACGACTACGTGACCAAGCCGTTCAGCATTCGGGAGTTGCTGGCTCGCGCGAAGGCGCTGCTGCGTCGCCGCGAAGCCGGGGATGACAGCGTTTATCGATTCGGCGACTGCGAGTTGAATCTGGCGTCGCACCAATTGTTTCGCGGCGGGGTCGAAGTGCCGCTGACCAGCAAGGAGTTCCGCTTGCTGGAACACTTCGTCGAACGCGCGGGGCGTGCGCTGACGCGCAACGACATTCTCAACGCCGTCTGGGGCCACAACGTAATCGTCACGTTGCGAAGCGTCGACCGTTGCGTGACGACACTACGGGCCAAAATCGAGCCCGACCCGCATCGGCAAACGTACATTCATACGATCCGCGACATCGGATATCGCTTCGAGTCGCCGCAGGGCGAGTGACCGTGCGCGCGATCGCGACCAGTATTAGGCTGTGCTGTTTCTCTTCCCCCCCAGTACCTCTGCGGTTTCATATAGAATCCCGGCCAAAAATCGTTTCCACCCGAATGAAGGAAAGCCGCTGCCGTTGCGGACATCGTATGGCGAAGCGCCACGCATTTTGGAGTGGCTAATTCCCCCAATCTAGCCGTGTGGCCCAGGCGGTCGTATCTTGCGGAAGGGGCTGAACCGACTGTGGAACCGAAACGGGCGCCGTAGCAAACCGTCAACTTTACTCGGCTTCGCCAGCCTCCCAGCGGCTCTTTCTTGAGTCCATTATCGTGCAAGCTTGCCAGCCCCATTGCCGATCAAACGGAGTACCGAAACAGCACATAGCCACCACAAGAATCTGCCAGCACGAGGAGGACTGTTTTGGAATCGTCGTCGCAAAAGGCCGCCAGTATCGTTCATGCGCAATTGAAATCGCTGCAGGACGAGTTGCGCAAGTTGACGGAAAGGGCAAGGCCCACCGTCGCTGCCACCAATGAGCGGCCGGAGGTCGTTCAGGGAGCCGTGCTCATCATTCGCGGGAAGTGACCGCCGGAGGCTGCGCCGTTGTAAGAGGCCCGAACAAAACGGGAACCGGCTCCGAGCCAAGCGTTCGCAACGCCCGCAGAATCGTCGTCCTGGGGAGGTGCCTGTCCCCGTTTTGTTCGGGCCTCTCGACTTTTTCCGGCCGGTACGGAAAAATGACTCCGCACCCCTTCTTGCTTGCCTGACGAACAGAACCTCTCTGGCAAGGCCCCACACCTCTGTGGCAAGATCCCGCTCGGCAAGCGGGATCTACGGCGGCTGTTTCCTTGCCGAGGGATCAGTACAATGAACGTATCTCAAAATCAGCCGCGCGGATGTCGCAACGGAGGATCGCATGAACAGCATTGCTTTTCGCTTGGCCACCCTTGTGGGATTGATTCTTGCCGCCACCCATTTGCGAGCAGCCGAAAACGATTGCCAAAAAAACTCACCGGCAGTCGAACCCGGCAGTCAGCAGCCCTGTGAACTAAACCGCCAGGTCCGCTATACGCTGGACTACCTGCTCTACTTGCCCAAAGGCTATGACCAACAGGACTGCTGGCCGCTGGTGCTTTTCTTGCACGGGGCCGGGGAACGCGGCGACGACCTGGAATTGGTCAAGAAGCATGGTCCTCCGATGCTCGCCGAGCGCGGCAAGGATTTTCCGTTCATCCTGGTTTCACCCCAGTGCCCCAAGGGGCGTTGGTGGCAAGCGGGAGAGTTGTCCGCGCTGCTCGATGAGATCACCGAAAAGTATCGAGTCGACAACGACCGGGTTTACGTGACCGGCCTGAGCATGGGCGGCTTCGGCACGTGGTTGTTGGCTGCTTCTGCGCCGGACCGCTTTGCGGCCCTCGCTCCGATCTGCGGCGGCGGGGAGGTCTACTGGGCCAAGGATCTTGCCCACGTGCCGGTCTGGGCGTTTCATGGCGGCAAAGACTCTGTCGTACCGCCCGAAAGGTCGGAGAAGATGGTGGCTGCGGTACACAAGCACGGCGGAACCGCAAAGCTCACCGTCTATCCCGACGCCGCTCACGATTCGTGGACCGAAACCTACGCGACTCCCGAGTTCTACGACTGGCTGCTGGAGCAAAGGCGGACAAAGCCTACGAAAGAATAAATGGTGCCAAACCGACCGCAACTCAATTCTGCTTTTCCACGGAGGAACCGAGCCATGTGCCGAGCCGTTCGAGCCCTAGTGATCGTCACTGCCGTTGCAGCGTCGGCGGCTGCTTTTCTGGGTTGCCCGTCCGCGGCACGCGCGCAGATCAGCGGCGAAGCCTATATGGGCGAGCCGTTCGGCGTCGGCCGCCTCGAGATCGAACTGCCGGAGTCCTTGCAGCCCGAAGTATTGGGTCTGGACGGAATCAAGATCGTCGAACGCGACGGCAGGATCTTCTACCCGGTGATCGACCGCCGCCGCCTGCCGCCGTTGGCCAAGGAACTTGCCGATCAATTGCCGCTGCGAGGCGGGCCGATCCGCGAACTGGCCGGAGGTGTCTTGCGAAATCTTGTTTCGGCCTCGCCGCGGAAAGCGGAACTGCTGTTTCTCTTTCGCGGCGCGGAACCGCTGGAAATCACGCTTCAGTTCAGCACCCAAGCCGCGGGACAACTGGCGCCGGCGACAAACCCTCGCTCCCATAACGGCCTGCTGCGGAAGTGGTGGGATGAATATACCGCCACGCCCGGCCTGCTGGCCCACAAGCCCGATTGCCCGCCGCTGGTGGAGAACTACTTGAAGGCGATGCTCGCCCGGCGGCTTGAGCTTCGCCTGCCGGAACCGCCCGCGCCGGTCGGCTTGCAGGCCCAGGTGGAAAAGCAGTTCGGTCTGGCAACGGGGACCGAAGCGGTTCGCGTTGCGCTGGCGCGGGATCGCATGCTCGGCCGATCCCCACTGGACCAGCCCGCCGACCAACCGACGCCGGAACCGCTTGGTGTGCCGCCGTTGGAGATCCCGGAGATTGCCGGCGAGGTGGCCGTGGAGTCTTTGGCCGCGCGGGTTCCAGCGGAATGTCTCTACGTCCGCTTTGGCAGCTTTTCCAATTTCCTCTGGTTTCAAGACATGCTCGCGCAATGGGGAGGCGATCTGCAAAACCTCGTTGCGCTGCGCGGCTTGGACTACCAGACGAGCAAACGATTCGAAGAGCAATTGGTCATGAAGACCTCGGTGGTGTCGAAGCTCTTCGGTGATGCAGTCGTCGCCGACGTCGCCATTATTGGAACCGACTTGCTATTCCAGGACGGCGGCGCCTACGGCCTGCTCTTCGAGGCCCGCAACACCGCCATGCTGGGCAACGATATCGCCCGTCAACGGTTGGAGCGAGTTCGCAAGAACGACGGCATCGTGGAGGAGAAACTCACTGTCGCGGATCGTCCGGTCTCCCTGCTGACGACGCCCGACGGATCCGTGCGATCCTATTACGTCGCCGAGGGCAATTACCATTTGGTGACCACCTCGAAGACGCTCGTGCAGCGGTTCCTGCAAACGGATCCCGATCGGCGCTGCCTCGCCGACTCGGCCGATTTCCGCCACGCGCGGAGCCTGATGCCGCTCGACCGCAAAGACACCGTGCTGGTCTATCTCTCCGACGCTTTCTTCCGCAACCTGGTCAGCCCCCAGTATCGCATCGAAACGCTGCGTCGCGTGCAAGCCCTGGCCGATCTCGAACTCGTTCAAATGGCGGTGCTCGCGGCGGCGGCGGAGGGCAAGCCCGCGGAATCGATCGAGCAGCTTGTGGCCGGTGGCCTTCTGCCGCCGGAATTCGGCCCGCGCCCGGACGGCAGCCGGGCGGTGTTTGAAAAGGGGGAAGTCCGCGACTCGCTCCGCGGTCGCCGCGGCTTCTTCACGCCGATTCCCGACGTCCCGGTCGCGGCGGCAACGGCCGCCGAGTCGGAAGCGTTCCGCGAATTCGCCGAGTTCTACCGTGCCAACTGGCAGCGGCTCGATCCGATCGTCGTCGGAATCAAGCGTCACGCGCTGGCGGGCCGGCGCGAGCGGATTGTGATCGACGCCCGCATGACCCCGATGGCCAAGGCGAACTACGAGCAGATCGCCAAGAATTTCGGTCCTGCCGACGCGAGGCAATTGAAGCCGGTGCCGGGCGATATCATCGCCCTTGATTGGGTCCGTCCGGACGACCGGCTCTTCGGCGGACTGAAGGATTTCGGAAACCCGTTCGACGGATTGAGCGGCCTGATTTTGCCAGAGGGCGGATTGCGCAACGTGCTGGTCGGATACGTGGGCACGACCGGCGAACCGGGACTGCTGGGCTTCCTCGACCGCCGCATGGGGCCGCCCGATGCCAACGGCATGGCCAGCGCACCGGTCGGCATCTGGAGGCGGCAACTTGGCGACTTCACCGCCTACTCGCTCCATCCGGAGATCCTGATGGAGGTGATGCCTCAGCTTGGATTCGAGGAGGCCGCCCGGCCGGCACAGTTGCGAGCGCGTGTCGCGGACCTGACGGAGGCGGGCGTTCCTCCGTTGCTGAACCGCCTCGGCTATCGCCGCACCCGCGCCACCAGCGTCGGCAACCTGCGACTACTGCACCAGCTTTCCCAGCAGTTCCATATCCCGGGCCCCGACTGCATGGCCGCGGCACAGTTGCTGCTCGGGGCGAAGCTGATCTGCCCGCTGGGCGGCGAATACGTCTATCGTGAATCACCGGAGAAGTCCGCCTATTGGACTTCGACCGCAATGGAGGGCGGAGACGTGCCGGCGAACGAGCCCCCGCCCGGCTTTCTTACGCCGCCGTTGAATTGGTTTCGCGGCATGGAAATGGATGCGGAACTCGCGCCGGGCGGATTGTCGGCGCATGTGGAAGTGGTGATGCAGTGGTCGGAGAAGAAGGAATAGTAGACATCGAATCAGCCCGGCTGCTGCGAGCAGCCGGGCTGCTCAAACCCGCACCAGGAGAAGTCTGACCGTGCCATCCATCCGAGTTTTTCTCAGTGTCGCCCTCCTCTGCTCTGCCGGTTCTTTCGTGTTCTCGGCGGAACCGTCGCCGAATCTCCTCAAGAATCCCGGCTTCGAAGACCCGCTGGCGCCGGCCTGGGAAAAACGGACTCCCGACGATGCCGATCGCAAACTCGACCGGGAACAATCGGCCGGACGTTCGGGCGCGGCGGTGGTCTTGGAAAACCGCAAACCGGCCTATACGCGTTTGCGCCAGGGTCAGGATCGTTCGATCACGATTGAGCCCGGCAGCCTGATCGAGTTTTCGGCCTGGGTCAAATCGGAACAGTCCGGCGAGGGCAGCACCTTGCTGCAGATCTACTGCATGGATGAAGAGGACGGCATTCTGGCCCAGCCCACGTCGAGACCCGTCACGGGTCGCTTCGACTGGACCCTCCAGCGTGTCCGCACCACGGTTCCCGAGCGGACGGCTTATGTGATGGCCTACCTGCAGACCCGCGATGGCGTGGGGCGCGTCTATTTCGACGATGCCACTCTGGCGGTGAAACGCCAGCCGTTGCCGCGATCACCGGCGCCGAAAATCGGGCTGATGACCGACCTGCCCGATGGCCATCCGTGCCTCGGAGAACTAGGCCTTCTTTTCGAGGAAGGGCTGACCATGATCCCGCCGGCCGGCGCGGCGCCGCTGAGCGATTGTGCCGGCGTTTTGGTGTTCTACGAGGGAGAGGTTCCGCAGGCTGCCTGGAAGGCCGTGGGTGACTTCGCTGGCGACGGCGGTCGCGTCTTCATGGACATCCGGAATCTCGCACGTGTCCTGGGAGCGGAAGCTGTTGCGGTCGACGTGGGAGCTGTCGAGAAGCAGCCGTTGGAAAAGCAGATGGCCGCCGGACTTCGCGTCGTCGCCTCTTCGGAGGTGATCGCGGGCTTCGACGTGGGACAGATCCTGCCCCGGGCAAGTTGGCCGCGAGGGCAATTGTTCGTGCTGCCGGTCGGATTCTCGCATCCCGGGCTGGAAGTACATGCCGTAGCCCCGGGAGGCGAGCCAGGGCTGGTGCGTCTACGATCCGGCAAAGGTAGCATCACCGCCTGCGATGTGTTGTCGCTGCGCGAACCCTATTGCCGCAATGTCGACTCCTACTATAAGTACACCCCGGTGACCGGTGCTTTAGGCCGTGCGGTTCGCTTTGGGCAATACTATCCGCGGAAGTTCACCTACACGGAATTCGTCGGCGAAATGAAGCGGTTGGCGGAGGAGTTTCCCACAATCCGGTTCCACGAGGAAGGACCGGCTTCGGAGGACTACCGCCTCTACAGCCTCAATCTTGGCCGCGCCGGCAAACCGCTCTACTTCCTTTACGCCGCCGCCCACGGCAGCGAATGGGAACCGGGCTACGGCCTGCTGACCTTCGCCCGTCGCCTGGCCGAAGGACGGCTCGACGACGTGGTCGATCTGGAACAGGTCGAGATTAAGATCGTTCCTTACCTCAACCCGTGGGGCTACGACCACATGCGCCGGCAGAATGCTCAGGGCGTGGACCTGAACCGGCAGGGGGATTTCCAATGGGAGGAATTCAAGGGAACCGATAGCAATCAAGACGGGCAATGGCTGGCGGGTGATTACGATTTCAAGGGGATCGCTCCGTTTTCCGAGCCGGAAGCGCGGACGTACAAGAAGATCGCCGCCCTGCCGAACCTCTACTGCGTGCTCGACTACCACGGCAATACCAGTGCCACGAACAACAAGATCGGCGTGTTGCCGGCGACAGCCCATCCGGACAACGAGTTTCTCGCTTTCGAGTTGCAGCACATCGCCAACCAGCGTCTCCGTGGTCGGCACCTCTTGCGTCAGAACGACGAAGAGACCGCCTCGGTGTACCTGCTGGATCGAGTTTATGCCGGCGGGAATCTGCCGTATCTGATGAACACGAGCGCGCACGGCAGGTTCGGCCTCTTGATCGAACTGACCGCCGGCTACGGTTCGAGCTATGGCACGGTCTTGCAGACCGACGTGGCTTGCGAATTGTGCCGGGCTCTGTTCCTCGCCTATCCGCCGCCGGACGGGAAGCAGAGTTCTCATTGAATGAATTGAGTTGTGGCCGTAGGCCGCATGAGGAGGAAAGACATGGCGATGAAACGAATCTTGATGCTGGTTGGCGATTTCGTCGAGGACTACGAGGCGATGGTGCCCTACCAGATGTTGCTGATGGTTGGCCATGAGGTCGACACCGTCTGCCCGGGCAAACAGGCCGGCGACGCGGTGCGAACCGCTATTCATGATTTCGAGGGGGACCAGACCTACAGCGAGAAACCGGGGCACAACTTCGCGATCACCGCCGATTTCGACAAAGTCGACCCGACTCGGTACGATGCGATCATCATACCCGGCGGCCGCGCCCCGGAATACCTCCGGCTCAACGACCGCGTGCTGGAGATCGTCCGTCACTTTGCCGAGGCCGGCAAGCCGATCGCTGCGATCTGCCACGGTCCGCAGATCCTGGTGGCGGCCGGCGTGGTGCAAGGGCGATCTTGCATCGCCTATCCCGCCGTGAAACCGGAACTGCTGCGCGCCGGCGCCACTTGGGGCGATATCAACCAGACGCTCACCAACGCCGTCGTCGACGGCAATCTCGTCACCGCCGCCGCCTGGCCTGCTCACCCTGAGTGGATTCGCAAGTTTCTCGACCTGCTGGGGACGAAAACCGAGCCGTAAGGCGACGGGCGGGAAATCGCTTCCCGGCAGGCAAGGCTGCGGAGATCAGATTCGACGATGACGTAACGGCACACGGAGTAATCCATATGAGGAAATGGGCGATTCATTTACTGGGTCTCATGCTTGGGACAACGCCGTTCTGCACCGCGGCGCCAGTCGACTTGGTCCGTGGCGGCGTTTCCGACCACCTGATCTATTGCAATCCCGGCGCTCCAAAGTCCGTTGCAATGGCTGCCTCGGAACTACAGCAATACGTTGAGAAAGCCGCCGGTGTGAAACTCAAGGTCTCCGGGGAGCCTGGCGAGCCGATGATCTGTCTCGGATATAATGCGGCATCACAGGCCGCCGGGATTACCCTCGAGGGTATAGCGCTGGAAGGTTTCCGCATCGTCACCCGCGGACGGAACGTGTATATCCTCGGGCCCGACACCGCCGATGGCGAGCAAACGCCCGCCGGCGGCGCCTCCACCGGCACACGCAACGGGACTTACGCTTTTCTGGAGAAGTTTCTCGGCATCCGCTGGCTCACCCCCGGCGAGCACGGCGATTACGTGCCGCGATCCCGAGATATCCTCATCCCGGAAACGGATCTGACCGATGCGCCGTTCTTCCTCAATCGGCGAGTGCCCTATACGCAGGAGCGCCGGCCCGAAGTCCAGCGCTGGTGGGCGCGGCAGCGGCTTGGCTGGAGCTTCTATCTCAATCATGGCCACAACTGGGAGCGGAGCATCCCGCCTTCCCTGCACGCCGAGCATCCCGAATGGTTCGCCGAGCGGGGTGGAGTGCGGGTGCCGCCGTCGGGACGATACAAGCTCTGT
This sequence comes from Rhodopirellula sp., assembly GCA_012728855.1. Classification (GTDB taxonomy): domain Bacteria; phylum Planctomycetota; class Planctomycetia; order Pirellulales; family Thermoguttaceae; genus JABWBD01. The sequence goes on from JAAYEH010000471.1 coordinate 68,111, forward strand.
GTCAGCAATCCCGGACTGGTGCGTGCCTACGCCGACGCGGCTATCGCCTTCTTCGACAAGCACTCGCGGGCGACTTGTTACTCGCTTTCGCCGTCCGACTCGGCGGGCTGGTGCGAATGTCCGCAATGCACGGCGCGCTACGAAAAGGATCCCAACGGGGATCTTTCCGTCACTCCGGCGATCCTGACGTTCTACAACGACGTCGCCCGCCTGGTTGCCGAAAAGTATCCCGGGAAGCTCCTGGCGGGCTACGTCTACGCCCAGTATGTTTTTCCCCCGAAGACACCGATCTCGCTGGAGCCAAACGTCTTTTTGGTCTGGGCGCCGAGCTTCGATTACGGATACACCCTCTTTCGGCCCGCTTTGCAGCGCCAGTGGGAAGACCTGCTGGGTCAGTGGACGCGCGTCACCCGCAATCTCTCCTACTACGATCTGCCCGTCAACATTTCCACGGAGGCCGGCGCTCCCAATCCGCCGGGGTTGGAAATCCTCGGTTTTCTTTATCCGCGGCTGAAAGCGGCCGCAGTCAAGGGGGTTTACGTCTATGGAATCGACGCCTGGGGCCGCGGCGGACCGTTGAACTATCTGCTCGCTCGCCTCGCCTGGGATCCGGAGGCAGACGTGGAGGCTCTTTTCGACGAGTATTGCGAGAAAGCCTACGGCGAGGGCGGTGCGGAGATCAACCGTTTCTTTCGCGGCCTCGACGCGGAAATGAAGCGGTACTTCCTTGCCAACCCCAATGCCCGCTACACGCTGACTACCGAAATGATGCGCGATGTCTACGCCGGAAACTTCACCCAACTGGAGCGGCTCTATCGCTCGGCCGAGGCAAAGGTCGGCGATGACGACGCCAAGGCTCGGCTGGCGATGATCGGCGACAACCTCACCGTTCTCCACTGGAACCTTCGGCAGTTCAAGATGTTGGACGATCCGCGAGCGTCAAACTTCTACCTGCCCGACGCCGATTTCTTCGCCTTTCTCTCCTCGCGGGGCGACTCGCTGGCGTTGGAGCCACCGACGGAGGCCGCACGGCCAGCCGGCTTGAAGCAGGCTCTGCAAGTGGCGGCGGCCGAAAAAGTGCCGAACGCCGAACCGGTGACGCGGTTCTTGCTCCGGGGCGACCAGCACATCGTGCTCCGTCCGATCGGTCGGGAAGACGTGGAAATTCGCTTCAGCCGGATCACCGCCCGAGGCAGACTGGTCACCTGGCGTGTTTTCGCGCCCGATGGCAGTGAAGTCGACCGCGGGATGCTTTCCGCCGAAGTTCCGATCACGCTGAACGCCGACGCCGCCTACTACCGTCTGGTCATTTCCGGCGGCAACGCGACATTCATGCCGCAAGTATCCGGCGCGGCCTGGGCGGTCGATGGCCACTTCGGCAGCCAGGGTTTGCATTTGTTGGGGGCAACGACTCCGCTCTACTTCGAAGTGCCGGAGGGCGTCGCGAGTTTTCCGTTGTCGCTGGAGGCGTCGCCGCCGGGCGAAACGGCCGTGGCGACGCTCTATGACCCCGCTGGACGCCAGGCGGCGGCGATGGACTGCACGGCGGTCTCCGTCGACCGCCAGTCGATTTCCGTGCCCGCGGGCGGCGCCGGTTGGTGGAAGCTCGTCATTGAGAAGGCGCCCACCGGCGCGATCGACGACGTTTGGGTGCAGCCGGGCAAGGAATTGAGCGGGTTTTTCTCGTTGGAGCCGGCGCGGGCACTCAGCGTGAGCGAAGAGTAGCAACCGTTTGCCAAGAGTGTGAGAAGCCCGAAAAAAACTGCCGCACGCAAGCAGCCCGGCTGCTAACATCACGTCAAACGATAGCGTGACGGCAAACCGTATGAGAGCAGCCGTGCTGCTAGGGTTTCGGTGGGCGCGAGGGGGTCGGGAGTCTTTTTCCGTATCGGCCTCAACGTCGTTCGGCGATTCCAGCCCGGTCGGCGGCCGATACGGAAAAAGACTCCCGACCCCTTCTTGGTTTCTATTCGTGCCGCAGGGCCTCGATCGGGTCCATCGCCGCGGCGCGCATGGCCGGATAGAGTCCGAACACCACGCCGATGGTCACCGAGATAAAGAAGGCCAAGGGGATCGACCAGGGCACCACCGAAGGCTCGACCGTCTTGATGACCTCGGGGAGTTGCTCGATCACATCGGGCAAAAGCTTTTCCAGAAAGTAGCGGACCCAGCCGGTTACCGGTCGGCAGGTGAGGCCGACCAGCACGCCGGTCGCCCCGCCCACCACGGACAAGGCGATCGTTTCCACGAGAAACTGGCGGATGATGTCGCGGCGTTTGGCCCCCAGAGCGCGGCGGATGCCAATCTCGCGCGTCCGCTCGGTGACGGTGGCGAGCATGATGTTCATAATGCCGATGCCGCCGACTACGAGTGAAATCGCCGCGATTAGTCCCATGAAGATGATGAACATCAGCCGCGTGGTTCGTGCCTGCTCCAGCAACTCCAGCGGCACCGTGATGCCCCAGTCTTCGATGCGGTGCCGGGAAGCCAGGGTCTGTTTGACCAGTTCGGCGGTCTCCATCACGTTCTTCACTTCATCGACGCGAAGCGTCATCTGGCTCAGTTCGACGATCTCGCCCTCGTACGATCCGCTGCGGCGCGTGACGATGAAATCGCCAATCCGGCTCCAAAGGGTGCTGATGGGGATATAGACGTCGTTGGTGAAATCCTGCGCCGCCAGCGAACCGCCAACGCCGGCGGTGGGATTTCGCGGCTTCATCACCCCTACCACCACGTAGTATGACTCCTCGATGTGGATCGCCCGGCCGATCGGATCCTCGAAGGGAAACAGCCGCTCGGCGGTGCCTGAGGCAAGGACACAATGGTTCACCTTCTCGCGGACGTCGGCGGCGCTGAGAAAATGCCCTCGCGCCACTTCAAGCTTGGTCACTTCGGCATACTCGGGCGTGCAGCCGACGAGACGACCATCGACCATGCGGGTGCCAAACCCGAAGCGGCGGCGGAGTTCCCGAATCGGCAACGCGCGGGTCACGGTCGGCACGGTCTCCGTAATCGTCTCGAAATCGTGGCGCGTGATGCCGTAGGGAACCGGTCCGCGAGTCCCTTCGGTCACCTCGCTGGGCGGCTTGATCGACCGGACGATGATATTGTTCGCCCCCAGACCCTCGATCTGCTCCTGCGCCTTGCGGCTGATCCCTTCGCCGATGGCCAGCAGCCAAATCACGCTTGCCACCCCGATGAAGATCCCCAGCACCGTCAACAGCGAGCGGAGCGGATGCAACAGCAGGCTCTTAATGCCGAGTTGCCAGGTGCGGAAGAAAAGCAGCATTTCTGATATCTTGGCGGGTGGTTGTTAGCTATTCTTGGGGGTGGCCACAGGCTTTCGCCGCTGCTCCTGCCTCACATCGGACAGGATATTGCCGTCTCGCAGGCGGACGATCCTTTTCGCCCGCGCGCCCACCTCGTCTTCGTGGGTGACCATGATGATTGTCTTGCCGGCCTTGTTCAACGTATCCAACAGCCCCAGGATTTCTTCGGTGGTAACCGAGTCGAGGTTGCCGGTCGGCTCGTCGGCGAGGATGAAATAGGGATCGTTCACCAAACTGCGGGCGATGGCGACGCGTTGCTGCTGGCCGCCGGAAAGCTGGGTGGGCCGGTGCTTGAGCCGATCGGCCAGGCCGACCATCCGCGCCAGCTCGTGGCAGCGATCCCGATCCCGCCCCGCCAACCGCCCCTGGTAAAAGAGCGGCACCTGAATATTCTCCAGCACGGTGAGTTGGGGAATGAGGTTGTACGATTGGAAGATGAAACCAATCCTCGAAGCGCGGATTTCGGAAAGCCGGTCGTCGTCGAGTCGGCTTACGTCGTCGTCGCCGAGCATCAGCTTGCCGCCGGTCGGCCGGTCGAGACAGCCCAGCAGATTCAACAACGTGCTTTTTCCGGAGCCCGAGGCGCCCATTACGGCCACGTAGTCGCCTTCCGGCACTTCCAGAGAAACCCCCCGCAACGCTCGGACGGTCTCGCCGTCAAGCACGTATTCCTTCGTCACATCTTCGACCGAGGCCGCCAGCTTCATGGCCGGCCTCCGCCCGGACGTTCTCCGCCGCCGCGCGGGCCGCCTCGCCCCCCGCCGCCGGCTTGCCCGCCCATGGCCTTCATTGCAGCCGTCAATTCCGCGCGGTCGATCGCTCCGTCGCCGTTCTTGTCGGCCGAGGAAAACCGCGACCACATCTGCTCCGGCGCCTCGTCCTTTTGAATCTTGCCGTCGCCGTTCTTGTCCGACTGGAAAATGCGGTCGACGATGGCCGCCGGATCCATTCCTCCCCCTCCGGCAGGCCGCTCCGCGGCCGGCTCCCCTGGAGACCGGTTGCCCGCTCCGCCTCCGGCCCCGGTTCCGTCCCCGGGCGGGCTGCCCGCCGTTTCGGCTGGTTGGCCGCCAGTCGGTTTTCCGCCAGCGCCCGCCTTGGCCGCGATTTCGGGCGGCACTTCGGGCATGGCGATCTTTTCGCGATAGGCGAGCGCATTCAATACAATGTGTTGCCCTGCCTCGAGTCCCTCGCGGATGACGACGAACTTGTCGTTGGTTGCCCCGATCTCGACCTGCTGCGGTCGCCATCCCGATCCGTCGCGAACCACCGCGTAGTGCTTTCCGTCGCCGTGCTCGAAAATCGTTTGCACCGGAACCTGCACCACGTCGGGCAGCACGTTGACGCGGATCTTCACTTGCGCCGTCAAGCCCGGCCGCAACCCCGGCGGCGGCTCTTCGATGTGAATGATCGTCTCGTATTCCTTCACGTTGGAACTGAACCAGGACGTGGGGGCCGGATACTCGTTGACTTTCTCCACCTTGCCCTTGAGTTCCATGTTCTGGTAGGCGTCCATGCGGATCGACGCCCGCATCCCTTCGGAAACCAGGGCGATTTTCGCCTCGTTGATCTTGGCCTTTACCTGCATACGTTTGGGGTCGGGCAGACGGAAAATCACCTGGCGTTCGCGGACCGTAGTGCCTTCTTCAATGATGACTTCGTTGCCGCCCCGCGAATCGCGCTGGTTGGCGTAGACCACCTGGCCCGCCTCGGGAGCGTTGATGACGCACTTGGCGATCTGGGTGTTGATCAGCTCGAGCTTTTCCTTGTCGAGCTTGTGGCTGTGTTCGGCCGCCTCGAACTTGGCCTTGAAGGTCTTGATATCGGCTTCGAGTTGCTTCGTCATTTTCTCCTTGGTGTAGTTCTCGAGCACCCGCAGCCTCGTCTCAGCGGCATCCTTGTCTTTCTTGTACTTTTCCACCGCGAACTTGTCGGCCTCGTACTGCACCTTGGTCACGAATCCCTTGGCGGCCAGTTTCTCGCTGTATTCGGCGAAGTCGATGCCGCGGCGGAGGTTCTCTTCGGCGACGAAGATGTCGCTTTCCATCGACTGCTTCTCTTGCACGTACTGCCCGTCGACATATTCTTTCAAGGCGATCTGGGCGCTCTCCAGGTCGTTCTCGGCCTGGATCATCACCGCTTCGCTGTTGGCGCAGGTGATCATCTGCTTGGTCTTCTCGTCCTCCAATCCCGACGAGTCCAGCCGCACCAGTTGATCGCCGGGCTGAACGTACGTTCCCTCGGGAACGATTTCCAGAATCGTCGTGCCCCCGGACCCCTGCGCCTGAACCTCGCAACGGATTTCCACATTGCTGGCGCTCTCCACGTCGCCCCGCTCGGTGATTTCGTGAATGAACTCCCCCCGTTCCACGACATGCAACATCGGCCCGATTTCTTCGGACGACCAGGGCCAACTCGGCAAGACCGAGAAGGCGATGGCGGGGATGATCAGCACCATCGCCAGTGCGATCAGCAGTCCTCGCAAGGAGAATCCGGCGCGGCGGAAAGCCGCTTTTTCCTTTGTTTCAGCGCGGCGCATCACCAATCCTCTGGGCAGGATCCGCTCTGGAATCCAGAAACGGGTGTTGTTCGGCGGGTACGAATCCATCGTCTCTCCATTCTAACCAGCACCGGCAGCACTGTCAGCGCGGTTTCCCCACGAAAGAAGTAGGAAAACAGCCAAAAGACCACGCACCTGGCCTAAACCTTGGGCAAGCACGAAGAAGTCCATAGCCGCCCTACAAATAAACCCTCCTTCAGGGCAAAAGTTCCGGTCGATTCCCTGGAAGCCCTGACAGAACCGGGGGCTTACTACGAGCGGAACACGAAGAATATGCGTCCGGATGAAGGGCCGTTCTTCGTTTTTGTTAGCGGCTCTTAGATTCTCTACAATCCGACCGCTATCCAGAGGGGGCTATATTGGCCAAGTGATGGCCGTCAAGGGATTCGAGATGGCCTGCAAGGACAAGGTTACTTATCTGCAAACGCGACGAGTTCGGTGTCTTGCGACGTCTCAGCCGGGCGCGATAGCATAAGATGGCCGTTTGGGATTCTGCCCCCCATCACCCCCAGGACGGGAAGAAGATGCCATGAAAAGACAACGATACTCGCTAATGGCCGTTCTTACCCTGATCTCTCTCGCAACGGGTCGGCTCTGCGCTGAAGACGTCTATTTGCAGGTCGAAGGCGACTGGAAGAAGACTGAGTCCGGCAAGCAGTTACAGAAGACATTCGGCTTCGCCACCGGTGCGGCGACCTACGGGCTGAGCTACGACATCGAAGTCCCCGCCGATGCGCCGGCCGGCAAGGCGACGTCGAGCCAGTGGGTCTTCACCACCGGCTACGTCCCGCTGGGTATGCCCGGACCTTCCAACGCCAACTGGTATGTCCAGGGTTACTTCACCGTACGATTGGACGGAAAGACCATCCACGATGTGCCGGCCGACTTCCGCACCGTCCGTGCCGGCGGCGAGGACGCCGTCGTGGAGGGCGTCTGGCCGACGGCGAAAGGACCGCTCACCATCCGCTTCGGCATGCGCGGCGGCGACGACAAACTGCTGATGCAGGTGGAACTGTCGCCGGAGACGAAGGTCGGCCGGTGGGAACTGGAATTGCGATGCTATCCCCACGCCTTCACCGAGCCTCGCGACCGCTGGGTCGCCACCGCAAGCCGCGAAGTCCAGGCCACGGCCGCCATCGACCTCGATCGGGCCAAAGAGCCGTGGGTGCTCTATTACGACAAGATCATGGACGGCGACACCGCCAAAGCTGGTCCCTGCGGACTGGTCTACGTGCCGGACGAGTTGACAACGGCCAAGGTAACGGTAGGCAGTTATCCCGTCACCACGCGGTTGGCGGCCAAGCCCGGCGGCCGGAGAATCACGGTCGGACTCTGGGACTTCACACCGATGAACGACGTGGCCCTGCACCGAAACTACCTCCGTGACAGCGGCCGGACGATTGCCGGCGACGTTGCGGCGGTTGCCTCGCACGACTGGAACGGGGCTGTGTTGCCCGCCGCCAAGCTGCCCGAAAGCCGGGCCGAATTGCTCGCCGAACAGGTCAGCAAACGCCGCCGGTCGACGCCCTACGACGAGATGACCGGCGAGATCGTCACGCCGCATATCCCCTGGGCGTGCCCCTTGGCCGGCGGTCCCGTCCGTACGCTCCTTGTCGGCCAAAGGTGGCACCAGCGCGAAACGGTCGAACTGGCCCAGCGCCTCGCGATGGATTACCAGACGGTGAGCTTCTGCGAGTCGGACAGCGTGCTCTCGCCCTCTTCGCTCTACCTCTACGGCTCCTACGATGTCTACGGCTACCCCCGGAAAAACCAGATCGACGTGTTGGCCGATCTCTCCGAAAAGCTGCGGGGCGACCGCGATTGCTTCCTTCTCTCCGGCTTCAAACCGACGTTGATCCCGGAAAACCTTCGCCGCCGGATCGTGGAAAAGGTGCGAGCGGGCACAGGCTTGATACTGCTGGGCGCGGCGACGAAGCTGCTGGAGGATTTCGGCAAAGAGATCGAAGAAGTGCAATGGACGCCCGGGGCAGTGCCGGCGACGGATTTGCCGGTGTTCGACGCGATGACCGCGGAAAATCGCCCCATCTGGACGGCCTACACAGCGGGCGACGGTCGCCTGCTCGTGTTTCATTATCCCACGGCCTCACGAAGCGCTTTGCATGGTCTCACTCCGCTGCTAAGTGCCGAGGATCCCGACAACCTCGCCTTCTACGACTACTACCATGCCTTGGTCGCCGCTGGGGTGCTCTGGGCCTCTCATCGCGAGATGCCGGTCCACGTGGAGGTTTCCCGGCAAGGCGACGAAGTCCACATCAAGTCGGCGGGCGCGGTTGCCGGGGCGAGACTGGAGATCCTTGTCGACGACGGACTAAGGGCCGTTCGGGGGCAGACGCAGAAAAAGATCGATCTTCCCAAGGGAAAGACGACCTGCAAGATTCCCAATCTGGGACCGGCTGCGGGCGAGCGGTTCGTCAGCGTGCTCGTCAAGAAAGACGGCCAGTCGCTCGGCTGGGGCACGGTCCGCTGTAAACCGCAAGCGGAAATGCCTCGAATCCTCGCCGTGGAGCCGGCCGAAAAGACACTCTCGGCGGGCCAAACCGTCACCGGGAAAATCCGACTCAGCAGTCTGCCCGACGAGCCCCGCCTGCTGGTCGAACTCCGCGATGCACTGGGCCGGGTCGTATCGCAAGAGGAACTCAACCCAATCGCCGCGGAGGTGTCGTTCGAAGTCCCGCTGCGTCAACCGCTCGCGCCGCTGCATCAAATCCGCGTTCGGCTCGACGGCGACGGACGCTGGCTCGACCAGCGAGTGGAGCATCTCGGCATCGCGTGGCAAGACGACGGCGACTATCATTTTCTTGCCTGGTCCGACGGGAGCAACCGGGCGGTCCGTCACTACATCAACCATGTTTTGGCGCTCGGAGGGGTCGACTGGATCGATAATACCGGCCTCACCGGCGGCGAGGCAGGCACGGCCGAAATCTCCTGCCGCAACGCCGCCCGCCAAGGACTGTGGAGCATTCCCTATATCACCCGCATCCACTCGCAACAGAAGTCCGATCGCGTCCGTCATCCCTGCCTTACCGACCCGAAGCACTTGGACCAGTGGACGACGGGGCTACGCCAACGGGCTCGCGGCGCGTCGCGCTACGGCGTGCCCGCCTACACCCTCGGCGATGAAAACTACCTGGTGCGGGCCAACTCGGTCGACGTGTGCATTTCGCCGACGTGCCTGGCCGAGTTTCGCCACATGCTCGAGGATCGTTACGGCAGCCTCGACAAGCTCAATGCCCGCTGGCAGACCCGGTATGCTGCCTGGGACGAAGTGATTCCCGCGACGTTGGAGGAAGTGAAGGAGGATCCGAAGCATTGGCCGCGTTGGGCGTTGCACCGGCTCTTCATGGACAGTGTATTCACTCGCGCCCATGCCAAGGGTCGCGAGGCGATCCGCTCGGTCGATCCTGATGCTCGCGTCGGTTTCGATGGCGTGTTCGATCTGAATAGTTGGCACGGCTACGATTTCTACCAGCTCTGCCGCCATTGCGACCTGAATCAGGTCTACGCGGTGCGGCCGCCGCAGATCGAGTATCTCCGCTGTTGGCATCAGCCCGGCGCGATCCTCGGCTCATGGTACAACCACACGGGCAACCGCGACGAAACGTCGGCGCGGTGGCTATCCTGGCACTTGCTCTTTCACGGATTCAACAGCAGTTGGTACTGGACTTCCTACAACACCGGCCCGGCCATGCTCTTTCCCGATCTGCGGCCCACGCCCCAGTTTCAGTGGATGCGCGAGTCGATCGGCGAGATCCGCGGCGGGATTGGCAAGCTCTTGCTTGCCGCCGAACGTCTCGACGACGGCATCGCCATCCACTACAGCCAGGCAAGCGTCCATGCCGGCACTCTTCTTGGCCGCCGTCCGGCCGACGCCCAGTGGGCCTTCGCGCAATTAGCCGAAGATCTGGGCTATCAGCACCGCATGCTCTCCTACGAGGAGATCGAGCAAGGCAAGCTTCGGGACTGTCGGGCGCTTCTGATGCCGGCCTGCACGGCGTTGAGTCGAAGGGAGGCCGAGGCGATTCGCGAATTCGTCGAGCAGGGCGGACTGGTGATCGCCGACACCCTGCCTGGCATTCTTGAAGACGATGGTTATCTCCCGCCGACCGGCCAGTTCGACGACTTCTTTGGTGTTTCCCGATCGGGATTGCCTGAGCTGAAAGGCGCCAAGCCGATCCGGCTGAAGGCGGACGGCAAGGAGATCGAATCGGTCTTCACGGTCCACGATGCCGCGATCAAGGCGACTGACGCGGAAGCGGTGGCCGCCGGCGACGCGCCGGCCGTACTGGTCCGTTCGGTCGGCAAGGGATTGGCCGTTCTGTTGAATGCGGCGATCGAGCCATATCGGAGTGCTCGTCGACAGGGAGAGGGCGCCGCCGAGCGACGCCTCATCGGCGATTTCCTCGGCCGAGCCGGCCTGAAGCCGGCGGTACACGTTTCGCCCGAGGGACCGTGGGAGGTCGTCCGCTTCTCGGATGGCGACGTGCTGTACGTCGCTATCCTGCCCGACGACCGCTTCGTCGGCCGACCGACTCGCCCCGTCCGCATACGGATGCCGCACCGGGGGTTCGTCTACGACGTCCGTGCCGGCAAGCCGCTTGGCGAGACGGACTCCGTGGAAATGACCTTGGTTCCCGGCCAGGCCAAGCTTTTGGCGTTGCTCCCGTATGACGTAGCCGGCATCCAACTGCGGGCAGCGCCCGAAGTCCGCGCGGGAGCGGATCTCGATGTCGAGATCGTATTTCCATCTTCGGTACCACCGCAAGCCCGCCACTGCGTGCGCGTTGGGCTATTCGACCCGCAACGGCAACCCCTCGGTCACTATGCACAAAACGCCCTGGCCGGCGCGGACAAGATCCACACCACCATCCCGTTGGCGCTGAACGACGCACTCGGTCAATGGGCCGTGCGGGCAACCGACATCGCTACTGGGCGGACCACGGAGACAGCCTTCACGGTGATCGCGGCCGAATAAAAAACAATCCCAACAGCCCCCATTCCTATCTCTCTCGCTCTAATCCTTTGCGTCTTCGCGCCTTTGCGTGAGAATTCTTTTTTTTCGGAAAAGCCTCACGCAAAGACGCAAAGACGCAAAGGAAGACGGGAGAAGGGTGCGCGATTATTGGCTGGTTAGCGCGAAATCGAGTTGCTCGGCGCCGCCTGAGGGTACTTCGGCGGTCAGTTCGGTTTGCGAGTTGTAGCGAGCCGGGATGTACATCTCGCCGACCGGGACTTTCTCGCCGGGGTTCGACTCGTCGAACTTGCCGGGGATCAACCGGGAGGCGGTGATTTCCACGGTCATCTTACCGGGGAGAGTTTCCACCTGGTACTGGCCACCGACGATCTCGGCGCTAAACGCCCGTTTGTCGCCGTCGACGGCCCTGAACAAGATCCGCCCTTCCGAGATGGGCTCGCCGTCGAAGGTCACCTTGCCGCGAACGGGCTGCACGTCGAGGCCGCCTGAGGAGCCACAGCCGACGAAGAACAGGGTGGCAAGTAGCAAGAGGACGATGGTCACAGGTTGGGTACGCATGAAGAACCTTCGAGAAAGTGTTGTGGTAGTAAAAGATTCAGAGCCGCGGCGCGAGCTTCGACGCGCCGCGGCTCACAAAGTGTTCGTGGAAATTCGCCGTCCGAAAGGTGGCCTTTCGAACGGTTAGAACTCCCCGAGGGTATGCCCGTCCTGGCGGTTGCCGGCGTCGCGCCAGGTCTGGGTATTGACCGTCTCGCTGACGAAGCGGACCGACCCATCGCACAGAGTCGCGTTCACTCCGCCGGGATGGTAGCTGCGGGCGAAGTTCCATCGGCCGGTCAGTCCACCGGCGTTGCCGTTCTCGCAAGGTGCATTGGGCCAAGTCGTGCTCTTGCAAGAGTAGACGCGATCGGGAACCGTGGTATTGGGCGGCTCCGCCGAGGAGAAGGCGTAGGAACCGTGCGGCGCGCCGCCCCAGTAGCCCCCGAGTTCACCCCAGGTGGCCCCGGTGCTCCCCCGAATCATTCCTTCCGAAGCCAGAAGCGTGTTGGAGGTGCCGTCGATACAAGAAGCAAAACTGCGGGCAAAGCCGGGCTGACTCGTACCGAACATGCCGCCGGGATCCGTCGAGATGATGTTCATGTTGATCGGGGTTCCCGTGCCGCCACCGGCGCAGACGGCGTAGTTTCCCTGAAAACCATTGTTCGAGCCACCCGCTCCTACCGCCGGGCTGGACGGGTCGGATGGGCACATCATCACGTTGACAGCAATGCCCGCGAGGGTAGCGGGGATCATGTGGACGTATTGCGTTACGTCAGCTTCGTACTTGTCGGAATAGGGGCCTTGTTCGATAAACGGCAGAATCCGGTGATACCAGCAGTCGCGACGGTGCGATTGGTCGGCGGCTTCCGCCTTCCAGCCGTAGGGAAAGCACTTGTGCGTGTCGTGGTAATTATGCATCGCCAACCCCAACTGCTTGAGGTTGTTCGTGCATTGCGAGCGGCGAGCCGCCTCGCGGGCCGCCTGAACTGCCGGCAATAAGAGCGCGATTAAGATGCCGATAATGGCAATCACTACGAGCAACTCAACGAGCGTAAACCCAACCAATCTCTTTCGCATGGCGATCTCCTGGAAACGGGAAAACTGAGGACCGAAAATGGGTGCTTAAACAGGCAAAGGGCGGGCCACCCCGGTTTTCGCTTTCGAAACTCCGAGGGGAGGAAGGAAGGCACCCGGATCCTAACACGGCAGCCGAACATTGGCAAGCGTTTTGCGCGAGTTCTTGCCATTCCCCTCTTTTGCTGGCGTGCGATCGTTGTGAGTGGGTTTTGTCACTTCGCTCGTACGACAGTGAAATAGCTGCTCACGACCCGGTCGAAGTACTCCGGCCGCATCTCCATCGGTAGCTCGTTATAGGTGCAGTAGTTGCGGATCTGACTCAACAGATCGCGCGGATGGCAGCGGCGCATGGGACGGTCGTGTGGCCGGTAGTGCTTTTCGATCAAATAGTCGACCATCTCGCGGCGGTAGTCGCACGAGAAGGCATGGGCATAGAGCTGAAACAGCCGATGAAACTCCTGCTCGGTTGCGTCGGCGATCTCGATCTTGTAGGGAATCCGCCGCAGGAAGGCATCATCGACCAGGTCGGCAGGTTCGAGATTCGTCGAGAAGATGATCAGTTGCTCGAAGGGAACCTGGATCTTCTTGCCCGTGGAAAGCGTGAGGAAGTCGTGGCGGGCCTCCAAAGGGACGATCCAGCGATTGAGTAGTTCCGCCGGTTCGATTCGCTGGCGGCCGAAGTCGTCGATCAACAGGCAGCCGCAGTTGCTCTTCATTTGCAGGGGAGCTTCACTGACGTTGCTGTGCGGATCGTAGCGAATCTCGAGGTTGTCCAAGGTCAACTCGCCGCCGACGACGACCGTGGGCCGCCGGATTCGCACCCACCGCTGATCGTGTTCGGCCTGTTTGATCAGCCCGTGGCCATCTTCGGCAGACGTCTCATGGTAGGCCGCGTCGAACAGCTTGATGATCTGCCCGTCCTCGACCACCGTCTGCGGCAGCCAGATATGCTGGCCGAAGCACTGCGTGATTCGCTTGGCCAGGGTCGACTTGCCGTTGCCGGGGGCGCCGTACAAGAACAGTCCCGCCCCGGAATTGACGGCTGGTCCCAGGCTTTCGAACAGGTTCGGATCGATGGAGATATCGGCAAATGCGTCTGTCAACTGTTCGCGCTTCGGAGCTTCGGCGCGAATCGTCTGCGCCTCGACCGAAAGGACATACTCCGCCAGCGGTACCGGGGCGGGACCGGCATAGGCGCAGGCGGCCGAGGCGGTGTGTGCTTGCCTCCGGCCTTCTTCGGTCAATACATAGGTGTAATCGTTCAGCGGCGCCGCGCTGCGGTGGACTATCCACTGGCGCGACCGGAGCAATTGATACAACCCTTCCAGCACTCCAAACGGCAGGCATACATGCTTGGCAATTCCCCGCCCGCTGTCGGCGCCGACAATGGCCAGGTGCTTGATCACGAGCGATTCCAGCAGCGAGGTGGGAACCTGCGTATCCTCGAGCGACCGCGGCGGCGCGGGCCGAAACGACTCGTCCGAGAGGATGGCTGCCAGAACTTGTCCACGACTTTCGGCGGTGCTGGTCAGCATGGCGAGCCTTATTCAGGACAACAAGGTTTTCGGTAGGAAGGGCCTGTTTCAAGTCTAGGTCAGAAGAGAGTCAAGAGTCGAGAGCCAAAAGTCGAACGCCAAGTAATCCGATTCGCTCTGGAGACCAGGCCATTGACTTTCCGCTACTGATGACCGCTACGGCAATGGAATCCCACCCCCTTGAGTGCCACTACTTTCGGATCGCCCTCCGATCGGATGGATTGGCTCTGGATTCTAGACTCTCGACTCTTGACTCTCTCTCCACTGGTAAATGAAAATGCCTGCCGCGACACCGACGTTGAGCGAGTCGGTGCCCGGCCGCATCGGGATCGTCACCCGGCGGTCACAACACTGGAGGCAATCGGCCGGCAGACCCTCGAACTCATTGCCTAAAAGGAGAGCCGTTCGAGGTTTCCACGCAAAATCGCCCAATGGCTCCGCCCGGTCGTCGAGCACCGTGGCCACAAGATCGACGCCCCATTGGTCCCTCAATCGCCTCAAGTCGTGCGGCAGATCGGCCGACACGGCGAACGGCGTCGTCAAGACTCCGCCCATCGAAAGCCGCAGACAGCGTCGGGAGAACGGATCTGCCGTGGCCGCGCCGAGCAGAACGCCGTCGATCCCGAAGGCGGCGGCCGTGCGGAAGATCAGGCCCAAGTTTTCCGATTGATTTACGTGGGGGCAAACGATCAAGCTGAGCGAAGATTCGGCCTCCGCGCCGCCGATCAACTCCTCGACGACCGGCGGCCTGCCACGGCGTCCCAGCGCAAGCACCCCGCGGTGAAACGGAAAGCCGACAATCTGTTGCAGCATCGCCTCGGAAGCCACGTAGAGCGGCGTCCGGTCGGCGACCAGCGGCGCGATCTTCGCGGCGAAGGAGTCCGAGGCAAACACCGACTCCGTCTCGAAGCGGCTCTGGAGCAGCCGCTCGGCGAGAAGCACTCCTTCGGCGACAAAGATGCTCTCCCCGCGCGCCGTCCGCTCCTTCATGGCACGATAAGGCGCCACGCGCGGGTCGTCGATCGACTCGATGCGATTCAAGGCCGCTCTATTCGTCGGTGCCGAGGATGACGTTCGAAGCCTTGATGATGGCAAAGACCTCTCTGCCTTCGGCAAGCTCCATCCGCTCGGCCGACGCGCGGGTAACCACCGAGACGATCTCCTGACCGCCGGGCAACTCGAGCGTCACCTCGACGTTCACCTGCCCATGTGCCATGTGCTTGACGGTCCCCTTCAATACATTGCGAGAACTGAGTTTCATCGTCGAACTCCTTACGGTTGAAAGTCGTCCCGCGCGGCGGCATGTCCGCGACAACATTCTGGTGCCGCCTTCCCACCCGTTGATTGTCCGTCGCCGAAAGCGGTTTGGCAAGCGTGCCTCGCCAGAAGACCACGGACATTTTACAATGATTCCCGTGACAGGTACTCTGCAACCGCCGTCCGACTCCCAACCATTGACATTTTCTACGCCCGTCCCTCGATGCGCCCCCTCCGTATTAGGGATGGGTTGTTGCGCCTTTGCCGCCATCGGGTACACGGCGGCGAATGCCTGTCTGCGGTCTCTGGCCGGCGAGGCGCCGATGGTCTGGGTGGGTTGTGTCAAGGAACTCGTCACTGTGGTGGTCGTGGGGCCTTGGGTAGCTTGGCGGATTTGGCGGGGACTGCCCGGTTTGCCGCCGACGCAATCTCTTTTGGCTTTGGCCGCAGTCGGCTTGGCCGTGCAGACGTTCGGGAATCTCGGCCTGATCTGGTCTTTGGGAGTGGTGGGGCTATCGGTGACGATCCCGGTTGCCCTGGGCGTATCGCTAGCGGCCAGTGCCGTTTTAGGGCGCGTGTTTCTTGGCGAAACCGTCACGCGGCGGTCGATCATGGCCATTGCGTTGCTGGTAGCATCGATCGTGTTGTTGAAGGCGGGCGCGGACCAAGGAGCGCAACTGGCGTCGGCCGGCCCGCTGATGGCCGGCCTTGGTGTGGGCATGGCGGCACTCGCCGGAATGAGCTACGCGTCGATGACGGTCGTCATCCGCAGCACCGCCGCCGTCGCCGCGCCGGTGCAGGGGGTCGTGTTTATCGTGACCGGGGTGGGAGTTGTCACATTGGGGCCGGCGAGTCTTTGGCAACTCGGGCCGATGGGCATCCTGGCCACACCGCCCGGAACCCTCAATTTCATGCTGCTGGCCGGCGGGCTGAATCTTGTCGCTTTCCTCGCCATTACCAAAGGCCTGCACCTGCTCTCGATCGTCCAGGCAAACGTGATCAGCGCTTCCCAGGTGGCCTTGTCGGCCGTGGCCGGCATCGTCCTGTTTCACGAAGAGCCGAATCTTCAACTGATCATGGGAGTCGTGCTGACGATGGTCGGCATGATGCTGATCGAGCGGTCGACCGAAGCCGAAGAAGTCGCAGCGGCCGTTTGAAAACCAGTTTCCGCCGCGGGTGCCGCCGACAAGACCTCCCATTGTTTTTATCTTCCCTTCCTTTCTTTCCACTTTCCCTTTTTCCCTCTCACCAGATCCACCAGCCCTTGTCAATGGGCCCGTTTTCGAGGAAATTGGAGGGCGCGCGGCGCGCGGCCGCGGGAAACAGGCTTTCTTCAGCCCGTCCTTGCCGACGGGAGGGCACAATACGACCGTGAACAGCACGATTACCGAACAATATCAGGCTCTCGCCCAGCAGGCCGAGCAGACGCTTTCCGACAAAGCTCTGGGCGAGAAGATTGTCGTCCAGATCGGTTCGGCGACCTGCGAGAACGCCGCCGGCTCGGTCGACGTTCTTGACGAGTTTCGCAAGCACGTTGCCGCCAGCGGTCGCGACGATATCGTTCTTCGCCAGACCGGCTGCACCGGCCGCTGCAGCCGCGAGCCGATCGTCGGGATCCTGACGCCGGGCAAGATGCCGGTGAAATACGAACGCGTGGATCGTGCCCTGGTTCACGAGATCTTCACCCGTCACATCCTGCAGGGCGAACCGATACTATCGCGGGTTCTTGACGGTCCGCTGGAAAAGCTCTCCCAGCACGAGATCCTCACCTGTGCCAGCCATCGCTGCGGTTGGGAAGGGGCCGAGTCGTTGCAGACGGCATTGGCCAGGCGGCTTGAGGAGTGGGGAATCACGGCCGAGCAAGTTCGTGTGACGCCGGCCAGTTGCTTCGGGGCCTGCGGTCTGAGCCAACTCGGCACATGCTCGCACATGCTCGTCCGACCGGACAAGGTTCTTTACCGGGTTCATAACGAGCAGGATCTCGACGAGATACTCCGGCAACACGTGCTCCACGGCAACGTGGTCGAGCGGCTCAAGGTCGTCGAGAAGACGGTCGGCCGCAAGTTCTTTGAGATGTACGGCGACGTGGCCTTTTTCAATCGCCAGAGCCGCATTGCGCTGCGTCACAACGGCATCATCGATCCAGAGAGCATCGACGAGTACTTTCACTACCGCGGATTCCAGGCCCTCAGCACGGTGCTCGCCAAGGGAGACGCCCAGTGGGTGATCGACGAGGTCACCAAGGCCAGGCTCCGCGGCCGGGGCGGCGGCGGGTATCCGACCGGGCAGAAGTGGTCGATGGCCGCCAAGGCCGCCGAGAAGACCCGCTACATCATCTGCAACGCCGACGAAGGCGACCCCGGCGCATTCATGGACCGCAGCATGCTCGAGTCCGACCCGTTCAACGTGGTTGAGGGCATGATCATCGGCGCCTTCGCCATCGGAGCGCAGCGAGGGTTCTTTTATGTGCGTGCGGAGTATCCCATGGCGATCCGCCGCATCGACGGCGCGATCCGCCAATGCCGCCAGCGCGGCCTGCTGGGGAAGAATATCCTCGGTTCCGGCTTCGATTTCGATCTGGAAATCCGCCTCGGCGCCGGAGCCTTCGTTTGCGGCGAGGAGACCGCCTTGATCCACTCGATCGAAGGCGAGCGGGGCCAACCGCGGATCCGGCCCCCCTATCCGACCGAAAGCGGCTTGTGGGGCAAGCCGACGGTGATCAACAACGTGGAGACCTTCGCCAACATCACGGCGATCATCAACTACGGCGCGGGCTGGTTCTCACGCATCGGCACGCCCACGAGCGGCGGCACCAAGGTCTTTGCCCTGGCAGGTAAGATCGCGCACACAGGTTTGGTCGAGGTGCCCATGGGCACAACGCTGCGGGAGATCGTCTACGAAATCGGCGGCGGCGTGGCCGGCGGAAAGCAACTCAAGGCAGTGCAGACCGGCGGCCCGGCTGGCGGCTGCATCCCGGCCAAGTGGCTCGACACGCCGGTCGACTTCGACACACTGGCCAAAGCCGGTTCGATCATGGGCAGCGGCGGCATGATCGTCTTGGACGAAGACGATTGCGCGGTCGATATCGCCAAGTTCTTCATGACCTTCTCGCAGGACGAGTCGTGCGGCAAGTGTACGCCCTGCCGCGAAGGGACGACCCGGCTGTTGGAAATCCTCGACCGCATCACCCAGGGAACAGGCACACTGGCCGACCTCGAGAAACTGGAACGGCTGGCGAAACTCATCAAGCGTGCCTCGCTTTGCGGGCTGGGCCGGGCGGCGCCGAACCCGGTGCTGAGCACATTGGAGCATTTCCGGGACGAGTACCTCGCCCACGTGACCCAGCAGCGCTGCCCGGCCAAGAAGTGCGTGGCGCTGGTTCACTACGAGATCAGCCCGGAGAAGTGCGTCGGCTGCACGGTCTGCGCGAGAAACTGCCCAGTGTCGTGCATCGCCGGCGCGCGGCGGGAACCGCACGTCATCGGACAGGAAAGGTGCATCAAATGCGGAAAGTGCTTTGAAGTGTGCCGATTCGACGCGGTGCAGAGGCTGTAAACCGGGGAAGAAGAGAACCATGAAAAAAGAAAAGATCCACATTACCATCGACGAGACTCCGATGGCGGTCGCCCCGGGGACGACCATCATGGAGGCGGCCGAACAGTTGGGGATCCGCATCCCACGGCTTTGTTACCATCCCGACCTCAGTCTGGCCGGTTCGTGCCGGGTGTGCATCGTCGACGTCAAGGGGATGGGCTATTACATGACGGCCTGCAGCGTTGAGGTCTGGGAGGGGATGGAGATCCAGACCAACTCGCCCGAGATCCGGCAGGCCCGCCGCGACATCGTCGAATTGCTGTTGGATAATCATCCCCAAGACTGCCAGACCTGCGAACGCGACGGCAACTGTGAATTGCAGAATCTCGCCTATTCGATGGGCGTCCGCGAACGGCTCTTCGAGGGGAAACGGAAGCAATTCGCCATTGAGGATTCGAGCCATTCGGTCGTCCGCAACGCCGAGAAGTGCATTCTCTGCGGGCGTTGCGTGCGGGTGTGCGCCGAGATTCAAGGGGTTTTCAATCTCAGCCAACACGGTCGCGGTTTCCACACGGTCGTCGGCCCGGCCCACCTGGCCGCCATGGACGATTCGGTCTGCATCCAGTGCGGCCAGTGCATCAACGTCTGTCCAACCGCCGCCTTCCTGGAGAAACGCAGCGCGGAGGACGTCTGGAAGGCGCTGGCCGATCCCAAGCTGCACGTCGTCGTGCAGACTGCGCCGTCGATTCGCGCGGCGATTGGCGAGGGTTTCGGTCTTCCGCCGGGCACGGTGGCCACGGGCAAGATGATCACCGCCCTGCGGGCGTTGGGGTTCGACGCCGTTTTCGACACGGATTTCGGCGCCGATCTGACGATCGTCGAGGAGGCCCATGAGTTCCTCACACGGCTCAAAGAAGGCCCCCTGCCGATGATCACTTCCTGCTCGCCGGGCTGGATCAATTTCATGGAGAAGTTTTATCCGGAGTTGATCCCGCACGCGTCGACGTGCAAGTCGCCGATGAGCATGGTTTCCACGCTGGCGAAGACCTACTACGCCGAGAAGAAAGGGATCGATCCTTCCCAGGTGTACATGGTGGCCGTGATGCCGTGCGTGGCAAAGAAGCACGAGTCGCGGCGGCCGGAGCACTTGATGGCCGAGGGCACTCCCTATACCGATGCGGTGCTCACCACGCGAGAGATGATCTGGATGATCAAGTGCTACGGCCTGACCTTCGACATGCTCCCCGACGGGCAGTTCGACAGCCCGTTGGGCGTCGCCAGCGGCGCCGGCGACATTTTCGGCACGACCGGCGGCGTGATGGAGGCGACGCTCCGGGCGGCCGCCGAACTGGTGACGGGAAAGCCGGCCGATCGGCTCGAATTCACCGAGGTGCGGGCGGTCGAGGGGCTGCGGCAGACTTACGTGGCCATCGGCGACCGCAACATCCACGTCGGGGTGGCCAACGGATTGACCAACGCCAAAGTCCTCCTCGACAAGGTGAAAGACGGCAAGGAACAGTTTCACGTGATTGAAGTAATGGCCTGTCCCGGCGGCTGCATCGGCGGCGGAGGGCAGCCTTATCCGCCCACCGGCGTCAAGGTTCTCGATCCCGAGTTGCTCCGCAAACGCGCCGGGGCCTTGTACACGATCGACACCGGCAAGAAACTCCGCAAATCGTATGAGAATCCGGCCATCGAAGAGCTGTACGACTCCTTCCTGGGCGGACCGGGCTCCAAGCGGGCCCACGAACTGTTGCACACCCACTACTCGGCCAAGTTGCCACGAGGCATCCGATGAGCACCACGACCGACAACCGGCAAGAAGTCGAAACGACCGCCCGGCGAATCCTGGGCGACGAAATCTCCGCGGAAATCGACCTGTGCAGGCAGACCGCAGAGCCCGAAAGCCATCTGATCGGCGTGTTGCACAAGATACAGGCCCGCAATGGCTACCTGGCGGAGGCCCACCTCGACGCCGTCGCCCAATTGATGCAGATTCCGGCCGCCAAGGTGGCGGGGGTGGCCGGCTTCTATCATTACTACCGGCTCGAGCCTCGCGGGCGGTTCATGATTAATGTCTGCATGGGAACTGCCTGCTACGTAAAAGGGGCCGATCGCGTTGCCCAGAAACTGATCGAGGAGTTGGGGATTCAGTTTGGCGAAACGAGCACCGACGGCGTGTTTACGCTCGAAGGCTCGCGCTGCCTGGGAACCTGCGGGCTGGCGCCGGTGTTGATGATCGACAATGAGGTCCACGCCCAAGTCACTGCCGACCAGGTTCCGGTCATTCTGGAAAAATATCTTTCCCGCGTTCGCAGGGAATCGATCCCGTAGGCCGGAGGGTGCGTCAGGCTTTCCAGCCTGACGTTCTCTACAGGTTCGGCTGGAAAGCCCGAGGTACTTTCCCGGCATTGCAATAGCCGTTATGCTGTGAGCATCGGCAGACTCCGGGGGGGCTTACATGAGAAGCATCAGCGCGCGATTCTGCGCCGTGGTGGTGGCCTTTGCACTCGCCTTCTCCGGGTTCGTCTTTTGGCGAACCTGGTCGTCCACCCGCAACCGGATGGAGAAACTCGTTGCGCGCGAAAGTGAACTCGCGCTGGAGTTCGATCTGGCCATTCGCAAGTATGTCGCAGAGAAGATCCGGCCGGAGATGGCCAAGCGAGTCAAGCCCGACGAATTCGTGATCGAGGCGATGTCGACCTCGTTTGCCGCGCGATCGATCTTCGACCTGGTTCGCGAGAAACTCCCCGACTACGTGATCAAGTTCTCCTCGGCGGCCCCGCGCAATCCCAATAACATGGCCGGCCCCGAAGAACTTCGCATGATCGAGTACTTCAAGGAAAACCCTCAGATCACACGGTGGACCGGCCAACTCCGTTTGGGCGCGGAGGATTACTGGGTCGATCTCAGTCCGATACGCGTCGAGCCGAGCTGTCTGCAATGCCACGGACGATCGGAGGACGCTCCGGCTTCGCTGGTCCAGCGGTACGGGCCGCACGCCGGCTTCAACCTCCGTTTGGGTGAAATCGCCGGATTGGACACGGTGGCCGTGCCGCTGGCCACGGTGCAATCGGCGATGTTTTCCGAAGCGATCACCCAATCGGTGGCGGCGGGAGTCGGGCTCTTGGCGCTGTTCGGGGCGATCTTCGTCGCGTTTCAGTGGATGATCGGACGCCGCCTGAAATCGCTCGCCGGCCATTTTCGCAGTGTTGCCTGCCAAGAAGGCCAGGCGGCGTTGGCGCCGCTGCCGGTCTCCGGCGACGATGAGATCAGCAGCCTCACGGCCAGTTTTAATGTGCTCGCCCAGCGGCTGGGCGAAATGCACTCCTCGCTGGAACAGCAGGTTGCCCAACGGACGGCGGAACTCGAGGCCGAAGTGATCCAGCGGCGAAAAGCAGAAGCATCGCTCCGATCGGAACAGCGCGTGCTCCGCAATGCGCTGGACATCCACGAGCAGCACCGCAAGCTGCTGGCCTACGAAATCCACGACGGCGTTACGCAAGTACTCACCGGCGCGCTGATGAGCGTCGATGCCTCGCTTGGACATCTCGACGGACGGCAGGTCGACGATGCGAGACAGAACGTCGGTCGCGCCCGTGGCCTTTTGCTGGATACGATTGCCCAGTCGCGCCGTTTAATGACCGTGTTGCGGCCGTCTGTTTTGGACGACATGGGCGCGATCGCGGCGATCGACAGCCTGGTGACGGAGGCGCAGGTCGACGGGCGCATCCGGGTCGACTACATTTGCGATGTTCAGTTCTCGCGTCTGATCCCGGCATTGGAGACGGCGTTGTTCCGGATTGTTCAAGAGAGCCTGGCCAATGCGAGGCGCCACAGCCAGAGCGAGCGGGTGCAAATTCGGATTGTCCAACAGTCTGAGCGGCTCCACATCGAAGTTCGCGACTGGGGCGTCGGTTTCGATCGCGACCTGGTGGATACCCGGCATTTCGGGCTGGATGCGATCCGCGAGCGGGCCGAGTTGTTGGGCGGAAGAGCCGTGGTTACCAGTGCGCCCGGCGAAGGAACCTCGGTGATCGTCGATCTGCCGGTGATCGAGGCCGATGCAGAGGACTCACCGGAAGGACTGTGAGTGTTGATTCCCTGAATCGAGGTATTCCGAAAGGTGTCATGATGAAGACATGGAGAATGGGCCCGTTGGCGGCCATGACCGTCGCGTCCACACTGCTGCTATCCGTCCCGTCGGGGCTTGCAGCGGATGGCCCGGTTCGCGTGCTCTTGGTGACGGGCGTCGATTACCAGGGGCATCTCTGGAAAGAGACGTCGCCGGCGCTTCGCGCCGTGCTGGAAGAAGACAAGCGGCTGGAGGTCCGAATCGTCGACGATCTGGAATTCCTGGCCTCGGACATCCTCTTCGACTACGACGTGGTGTTGCTGCACTTTAAGAACTACGACCCACCCAAACGGCAGGAGCAGGTGCAGGTGAACCTGACGCGTTACGTTGAGGAGGGCGGCGGTCTCGTTTTGTTCCATTTCGCATGTGGGGCCTTCGAGACGTGGCCCGGGTATCTCGACCTGGCGGGCCGCGTTTGGGACAAGAGCAAGCGGGCGCACGACCCTCGCGGTCCTTTCACCGTACACATCCTCGGCGGCGACCATCCCGTCACGCGCGGACTTGCCGATTTCGAGATCGAAGATGAACTCTACACCTGCCTCGGCGGCGATCGGCCCATCCACGTCGTGGCGACGGCCCGTTCCAAGGTCGACGATCAGGACTACCCGATGGCCTTCGTCCACTCCTTCGGCAACGGCCGGGTTTTCCATACCGTTCTCGGGCACGACGTCACCGCCATCCGCGCGCCCGGCCTGGACAGACTGGTCCAGAATGCCAGTCTTTGGGCAGCGGGAAGATTGGAGTGATGGAGTGATGGAATGATGGAATGTGTTGCGGGAGTCCTGACCAACCAGTGACGAAGGACCAATGACCAATGACAAATGACCACTCTTCCCCCTCTCGCCGCGCTTTCCTCAAACGCTCCGCCTCGGGCGCTGCGGCGATGGCCGGCATTTCCATCGTCCGCGGCGCGCACGCTGCCGGCAACGAGGCGATCAAGATCGGCATGATCGGTTGCGGCGGACGCTGTTCCGGCGCGGGTGCGCAGGCGCTGAGCGTCGGCAAGGATGTCAAGCTTGCGGCGATGACCGACGTCTTCGAAAACCGCATGCTGGCCAAGAAGGAGTTCTTCAAGGCGACGTTTCCCGATCAGTTCATCGCCAACGGCGACACCTGCGCCCACGGGCTGGACGGCTACCGGGCCGTGATCGAGGCCAGCGACGCCGTGCTCATCGCCTGCGCGTCGAAATTCCACTCGTTCTATGCCGGCGAGGCGATTCGAGCCGGCAAGCACGTTTTCATCGAGAAACCGCACGCCATCGATCCGGCCGGCTGCCTGCGGTTGCAGGAGGCATGCAAACTGGCCGACGAAAAGAAGCTCTCGCTCGTCTCCGGGCATGAGAGCCGCTACTCGCATCCCTACCAGGAGCAAGTCAAGCGAATCCACGACGGGGCGATCGGCAACGTGGTCGCCATCCAATCGAACTTTCTCCGCGCTCCCTATCGGGCGGTCGCGCGCGAGCCCGGTTTGAGCGAAACCGAGTACCAGTTTTCCAACTGGTACCATTTCCGCTGGCTCTCGGGCGACGACGTCCCGCAATCGCTCGTCCATAATATCGATCGGATGCGCTGGGTGCTTCGCGAAGAAAACCCCGCGTGGTGTTTCGGACTCGCGGGGCGATCGACCTCCTTCGGCGAGGTCTACGGGGACATGTTCGATCATCACACCGTCGCTTACGAGTTCCCCAGCGGCCCCCGGCTCTACGCCATGTGTCAGACGCGAGCCGGATGCTACGGGAGTTGGGACGACATCGTCATGGGCACCAAGGGGGTTTGTCGCTGGACTGCCTGCCGGATAGAAGGCGAAACCCCCTGGCGCTACGAGGGCGACCGCAACGACCCGCACACCGAGGAGCAGAAGATCCTCATCGGCTCGATTCGCGACGGCAAACCGGTCAACCACGCCGCGACGATGATCGACAGCACCTACGCCGCCATCATGGGACAGATCGCTTGCTACACCGGCAAACCGGTCCGCTGGGAAGACGTGCTGGCCGGGGATTGGGAATTCGAGCCGAAACTGGCCGATGTCCGTCTCGACATGGAGCCGCCCACCCGCCCAGACGCCACGGGGAACTACCCGCTGCCGGTGCCAGGATTGACGACGCTGCCCAGCGGAGGACCGTCGATGCGGAAGTAGTACCACATCGGCCGCGGTTCGGAGAGCTTGCATTGGGCGTTGCCCGCGAAGTGATCCGCCGATTTCTCCGAGACGACTTGGAGATTTCCCCCCTCGAAATCCGAGGAGATCGTGTACTTCATCGAGTCACTGCCATTGCCCCGCGGGCCGTGTCACTCGAGTACCGGGCCTGACAACATCCCCGCCTTCAGCGATAAACCTTTGCCGTCTTGACCAGCACGCGGAAGCTTGAACCGGCTTTCTTTTCCTGGAAATCGAGCACGGCCCGGTTCGTTCCAGGCGAAAGCGCTGGCAGTGGTCCGGCCAGTTTGCCCGAAGCTGCCTCGGCACCGTCGGCGCCGAACACCTGCCAGGTCGCCTGGTCACGGCAAACCAGTCGCTGGCCTGCAAGCAACCGCACGGGGAAACGGATCGGTTGATCGCCGATCGTCAGTATCGGATTATCCAGATACAGCCCTTCCTGTGGAGTTTCGCCCGCCTTCTCGGGCTTGCCAAGCTCCTGGACCGCGATTTCGACCTCCAGCGCCGGCAGACTCACGGAACGATCGCCGGGCGCATCGGACCTGCGGATGATGCTCCAGACATTGTCGGCGCCATCGACACGGGTGACGACCCGAGGAATGTCATACTCGCGATCGAGCCGCTTCCAGTCGATTTCCGCGTCGGCCCTGGGGCTGCCGAAGGGCTGTCCCAGCGACACGACGGTGACCTCGGCTCTCGCGCTGAGCCCCTCCGGCGCCGTGCAGTCGAAGCGTAGCGGGTTGGCGCCCTCGGCCAGCAAAGGCAGAGTGTCGACCTGCGGCCGGAAGCGGCTGAGCAGTTCGCCGCGCTCGTCGTACAACACACAGTCGTCCATGGCTTCCAGTTCGATGTATTGACCGGATTGCAGGGTGACCGGGAAGGTCACCTTGGTTCCGGCGACTTCCAACGACGGGTTCGTCAATTCGGCTTTACGAGTGGAGAGCGACAGGATCGGGCTGACCAGGATGTCGACCTGGCCGCCGGCCGGGATTTCATTGAGCAGCAGGTTGACCTCGGAAATATGCTTCCGGTCTACCGCGTTTCGGTAGATGGCGTGGCTTCCGCCGCCGCCGCGGTAGGGCCAGACGTAGTCGGAGAGCCGCTCCGCATCGCGCTCGCGCAGCAGGATCTCCACGTAGCGCCAGCCGACAAAATCCAGATCGACGTAATGATCCGAAATGCAGCCATGATACTCGCGCGGCGAGCGTATCTGGACGTTCAACAGCGCGCCGCTGCCATCGCCTTTGACCCACAGGCCCAACGCGTCGCCGGGCATCATGCTGAAATAGGGGTGCTTGTGCTGCGTGCCGATCTGCGCCCAAGCGCCGCGAGGGCTCTTGCCGGCGTTGGTGGCGCGGAACCGCAGGCTCCGCCCGCCGGCCTTGACATCGTCGCTCTCTAAAGCGACCTCCGCACTCACTCCCGCCGCATTCCGGCGGTTGTCCAGTGCATCGAGATCGGCGAAATCGGCGAGCACGGTAGCCTTCGGGTCGTCGTACGGCGCCACGCTATAGAGGGCTTCCAGACGCAGTCGGAGCGGTTGCGCCGAAAATGGATTCTCGCTCGACCATTGGTCGGAACCGCTGCCCAGCCCGCTGACGCGGTGCTTCGCCAAATGCGTCGGAGTGAACTGCCACTGGCCCGCGGAATTCGGCCGCAGACGAACGTCGCGGCCCGGCGTACCGACCTGCTGCAAGGTAGGCGGATCGAAGTAACGAGCCAGCCGGAACCGCTCGTACCAGCCCAGAATGGTGAACAACTCTTCGATGCGGGCATTCCACGGGCGGGCGGCGGCATGGACGCCCTGGATCGACATGGGGCCGTCGATGGACAGATTCTGGGCGGCAAAATACTCCATTTCATCGGGAAAATGCCCGCGAGCGACGTTCGAAGGCCCCCGCGGCGCCCACCAACCCAGTTGCGGCTCCAGCAGGTTGCTGAGCCGATAACTCGCGGCCAGCCGGACGTGCTCGTCGTGGAACTGCTTCATGGCCCAGACCGGATGGTCCCATGCGCCCAGCCGCGAATGGATCCACCAACTGTTGTGTCCCCATTCACTGGCCTCGGTCACACCGCCGTGCAGGCGATTGAAGATGGCCCAACGCATCGAGTCGGTTCCGTATCGGCTCCGCATGCCCTCGGACCCGTCGAAGTAGATCATTTCCAGCCCGCATTCGTTGTAGACCTTGGCGATACGGTCGGCCAGTTCGGCTGCCAGGGGACTGTCGGGCTCGGGGTAGAAGGCG
Source organism: Rhodopirellula sp. (assembly GCA_012728855.1). GTDB lineage: Bacteria > Planctomycetota > Planctomycetia > Pirellulales > Thermoguttaceae > JABWBD01. Next base: position 95,475 of record JAAYEH010000471.1, read on the forward strand.
AGGTATCGCTGTTGGAGGTAGTCGACCGCCGTGCCTTCGGCGTGTGCGGCGGCTTGGGTCTTGAAGGCGCCCCGCTCGCACTGCTGGAAAGCGTAGGGCGACTCCCGCGAGATGGCTGCGTAGCGAATCAACTCGCTTCCCACGCGCAGGGCATTACCGTTGCTGGAATAGCTCCAGACAACGTCGTGGTTGGGGGCGGGCATTTCGTTGACGAAAATCGTCGTGTCGCCGGCCGAAAGCGGCTTGGCCAGCGTATAGCGATTCGATGCGATCAGGTGGGGCGACGGGACCGGCGTAACCCAGAGGTCGTTGGTGCTGATACAGGCGGTGAGGGTGTGAATGCCCGGCTTCAATCCGGCTTGGCGAATCCGCTCGGCCGTCGCCTTCATGTCATCGAGCCCCTTGGGGAAGTAGGCCGTGCGCGGTTCGTAATGCCCCAGCGTGCTCCACCAGCCATGCATGTGGATGTTCGTGAAACCTCCGCGGCGGGCCAACTCGATCCAAGCGTCCGTATCTTTCGCCGCCAAGTCGGCAAACAGGTAGGAACCGCGGGTCTCCTCCGCGCCCAGCGACCAGGGCCCCCCTACGCGAGATTGCGGCACCGGCTCGTTCTCCGCCATCGAGCGGAGCATCGGTATCAACTGCTGCCGCGGCCCGGCAGCCAGGCCGATGCGGTGTCCGACCAGACCGTGCTCGGCAGTCGTCGATGCGCGGAACTTCGGAGCGGGAGCGTGGAACGTCGTATCGACCTCCAAGGCCAGGCTCCGCAGGCAGACGCCCGACGCGTCGTCGGAAGCCAGCCCGGCCATGTTGCCGATATACTCGGTCGGCGCCGGCGAAAGCTGAAAGAACGTGAACCGCTCGGCGCCAACGACGTCCAACGCGGCAGCGGTTACGGTGAAGTAGTGCTCCTTCGCTTCGATGCGAATCGCCGCGCTGCCCGCGCCGCGCGGAAAATCCGCCACCAGCAGACCGCCGTCCAGGCGCATTCGCCGAGCCTGCAATCGCCGCCCCTGGGCCTGTTCGACCGCCAGCACGGGCAGCGGCGCGGCGAGCAGTTCGCGCCCGCTGCCTTTTTCCTGCAGGGAGAGGAGTGTGCCGTTGTCGCCGACGGCAAGCGTGGCCCAGCGCGTTTCCAGACGGACGAGTTGCTTGGCCTCGACCTTGGCCGGGCCAAGATCCTTGTAATCGGCGCCTTCGCGGCCGGCCGGATTCGCCAAGGCCAGCACCTCTTGGGCATCGAGTGCCCGGCGGTAGATGCGAACATCATCGATCAACCCGGCGTGTGTGGTTGATCCGGACCAGCGCCCCACCTGGATGTCGCCGCTCTGCCCGACCGGATAGTCCCACTGCGCCGAACCGACCTTCTTGCCGTTGACGTAGGTGGTAATCTGGGGCCGCTTGAAAACCACCGCCAGGTGAACCCATTGCTTCATCGGCAGTTCCGAGAGCAAGGGAGCGGAAACTTCCTTCCACGCCTCGCCGGCAACGGCATGCCGATGCCCCGGCCGGCCGATACGGAACGAACAATTGCGGTTGCTCACGAAGATCAGAAATCCCCCCGGGCTCCACGTTCCACCGCTGAGGATGTTTGGATACTGTCCGGTTCCTTCCCAATAGACCCAGACGGCCAGACTCATTTCGTCGGAGCCGTCGAGTTTCGGCATGGCCGGGAGAGTAACGTAGCTCTCCGAACCGGTCAGCCGCACTGCGGTTCCGAACTCGCCCTTGACCCACGACGCATTGTGCAGCTCGGCTTCGTCGATCGGGTCGACCGCGCTGGCCGAGTAAAAGTCCGCCCCCTCGTCGAAGGCCCACGAGCCCAGCAGACCGGGATCGGGGCCGTCGCTACCGGCGGCGGTCGAGGCCAGTGCCATCATCCCCACAAGGGCCATTGCAGACAAGGAATAAGTTGGTTTCATGTGGTCTCTTCTTTCAAGGGGGTAGGGTTGGCGGGTCCGTGTCGCGAAACGGTCACGGATGTGTTGACTGCATCGTCGTTTCAAACCACTTCCAAAAGACCTCCTGCTGGTCGGCCTGGAAACGGCTGTAATCGTCGGGGGTTTGGTACGTGAGGTTTTTCGCCGCGCCGTCTTCGTTCCAGGCGGAACGAACCGAGTCGATCAAGCGGTTGACGTCGGCCGGGTCGGCGTCGCGATCGTGCTGAGGCGAAACCACCAGACACGGACGGGGGGCCACCAGACGCAGCAGGTCGTCAAAATCGTAGGGCAACTCCGACTCCCGCCCATGAAACAGCCCCAATTGAGGTTGCAGGGCGTGCCACTGCCAGAATTGCCGCAGGCCGCCGGTGGGCTTGGCGTCGGTGTCGGTCCGCATGGGCGTGAAACCGGCGAAACAGGCTACGCCGGCGACACGCGCGTCGAGGGCCGCCGCATGCAGAGCCACCCTACCGCCCAGCGAGTAGCCCAACAAGTAGATCCGCTTTGCGTCGATCGGCGGCAAGTCCTTGAGCTTGTCCTCGGGTCGGCGCAGGTCGTCGGGCTGGCCGGCCAGAGTGAGCAGGTCGACCGCCGCGCGGATGTCGCGGACCATCTTTCCCATGCGGGACCAGCGCGGATAACGATCGTAGAAGCCGGTGGCCTCGTGTAGCCGCGAGCCGAAGCCGATCTGATCGAACGCCAGCACGGCCACGCCTTTTTGGGGAAGGAATTGTTGGATCCGCGGCCCAACCATATACGCCCCGTTGTAGCCGAGGTTGTAGCTGTAGGGATGCAGCCAGATGACGACGGGCAGCGGCCCCTTCGCGTTTTTGGGGTAATACAGGTCGCCGGCCACGTACTCGCCGAAGTTCACGGCCACCCGGCCCAACTTGTCGTTCGACTGACCGCGGTCGAGCATCTCCGCCACATGGGCAGCCCCACTCCCATACGTGCCGCCGGGCGTGGTCTGCCGTGGCGGCTCCTCGCCCAGTCCCCAGGCGATCCGCCGGCGGACATCGGCGCCGGAAGCGGGAGGAGCGGGTTGCGGCCGGCTCCGCCAGACCTCCCAGTCGAAGTGGTGGATCAGCACCTCGGGCAGGCCCGTCGGCGACCGGCCGAAGGCGAAGTCGCACCAGTCGAGATACGCCTCGATCACCTGGGCACAGGTTTCGTGCCCGCCGGGGCGCCACAGAATCCGCAGCGCTTCGGGGCGTTCGAGGAAGCGGTAGGCTTCGCGGGCAGCCAAGTACGACTGCTCGGCGGAGAAGGTTTGATCGCAACCGTCGTTGTGGGCCGTGGAGATGAGGCAGTGCCGCGGGGCGATGAGGCCCAGTAGCGCGTGGTTGTCGGTCGGGAGCTTGTTCTCCCGGCCGGTGAACCACCGCAGACGCTGGCTGAACCAGGAGCCGGTGGTCCGATTGCGGGTCATGAACTCGACGCTTTCATCAAACGCCCGCTCGCTGCCGAACCGGTAGGCAACTGCCCCGCCCACGCCTGAACTGCTGGAGATCACTGCGGTGAATCGCTCGTCCATGGCGCCCGCGATCAACGACTGCTTGCCGTTGCGCGAATGGCCCGTGATTGCCACGCGCTGCCGGTCGGTCTCGGGCAATGTGAGCACGTAGTCCAAGGCGCGGCTGGCCGTCCAGGCGCGGCGCAGCAATCGCGCCCAATCGCAATCGGGATAGACGGTGAGAAACTTGTCCGATTGGTCGTCGATATCCGCGCCGGGATAGATGCATGCCATGTATCCCCGGGCCAGCGCGATCAGCCCCCAGCGGCGGTGATTGGTCTGCGTAAACAACACGGGGAACGGCCCGGGGCCTTCGGGTGACAGGATCTCGATCGTCATCGCCACCTCGGGCGTGGTCGCGAAAGTCAGCTCGATGTGACGAGAGATCGATGAACCCTCGCGGGTCTCGGCGAGAATCTTCACCCCCTTCAACTGCGGAACATGGTCGGGCGGCGAGCCGAGGAAGTATTCACACAGCAACCGGCGTAACTCGGCTCTTCGCTCTTGCCATTGGTCGGCCGTCCGCACCGGACGCCCATCGTAGAACTCCAACAGCGGCGGCAAAGCGGCGAACGTGCGTAATGCCTGGAAGTCGGGCCGCGGTGCCCCGAAACGCGTCTGCCATTCGGTAAACATCGCCGTGGGCGCGGCCAACATGCGATCCGGCCCCGGCGGCGCCGCCGGTACGCCTTTGGAAGAGAGTCCGACGAGCAAAGTCAAAGCGATCAGCAATGGGCGCCTCATCGAAATCTCCTTTCCCTTGGAAGCGAACGTCATGCCGGCATGGTAACAAAATGCCCCGCCGTGCGACACCCTTCTCAGGGTGTCACGCGGTTTTGGGATCGGCGCTGACAGAAGATTTGGTTTTCGCCGATAGGACGGAGTTCACCAGTGACGAATCAACGAATCGAGGGGGGGGCGCACCGGAACCGGCCGCGTCTCGCGGGGTTTCATGGAATAGGCCGGCACCCCTGAACCTACCCCGAAGGGGAGGTGGACGGCTGGCCTTGTCCGATCGGTTGGTCTACACTGGAGGCAGAGCGTTCGAAACATTGCCACGAGTCCCCCAACGATACCACTGGTACCGCGTTGGTGATCAGCGAATCGTCGACCCAACTTGGCGCGCTGCGCGACCCCGACGTGAGGTTGATGCTCGAGGTTCGCGATGGAAGCGCCGCGGCCTTCGAGGAGTTGGTGCTGCGCTATCAGCAGCGTCTGGTGGCCGTGCTGGAGCACTTGGTGGGGAATCGGGACGGGGCCGAAGATTTGGCGCAGGAGGTTTTTCTGCGGATTTATCGCGCGCGAAAGACCTATGTGCCCGGCGCCAAGTTCTCGACCTGGATGTACACGATCGCGAATCATGTCGCCTTCAATGCCTTGCGAAATCGCTCCCGCCGCCGGGAGGTCAGCCTCGAGCTTCGCCAGAGCGGGCTCTCCGAGGCGCACCCGATGGAGCGGGTGCTTCAGGCCAGCAGCGGGCAGATGCCCACGCGTCAATTGGACAAGGCGGAAACCCGCCAAATGGTCCAACTGGCGTTGGAATCCCTTAACGACCGGCAGCGGATGGCCGTATTGCTGAGCAAGTTTGAAGAAATGAGCTATGCGGATATCGCCGCGGCCATGGAACTGTCGCCCCAGGCGATTAAATCGCTCTTGAGCCGGGCGCGGGCGAACCTGCGCGAGGTACTCGAGGCCTATGTCCAACACGGCCAGCCGCCCGCGACGGGCGACGCCCCGGGCCGTTCGGAAAACCCCGGTTGACGGCAGGCTTGTACCATGTCGCAAGAAGACATTCAACACGATCCGAGCGCCGGTCCGCCACTGGAGGAAGATCTGGTGGCCTACCTTGACGGCGAACTGGATGCACAAGCCGAACGCCGCATCGAGCAACGCCTGGCAACGGATCCGGCAGTTCGTCAAACCCTGCAAGAACTGGAGCATACGTGGGAGATGCTCGACCAGTTGGGTGCGGACGAAGTGGATGTGTCGTTTACGCAGACGACGCTGGAAATGGTCGCCGTGGAAGCAGAGGCGGAAGTCCGGCAGGTCGACCGCGATATCCCTCGGCGGCGGCGACGACTGCTGTTGATCCAGCTTGGCGGAATCACGGCGGCTGCCGTGGTCGGTTTCCTGGCTGCGGTGTTTTTGAAACCCGATCCGAACCGCCAGTTGCTCGAGGATCTGCCGGTACTGGAAAGAATGGATGAATACCGGCAGGTCGGAGATATCGAGTTTCTCCGGTTGCTCCGCAAAGAGGGCCTGTTCGTTGAGAAAGAGGATCATGGCACGTAGCACGGCGAGCGTGGTTCTCTTGGCACTTGGCAGCATGGCGGCGTTATGCTCTCAAGCCCTGGCTCCGATGCTGCAAGCCGAGGAATCCTTGCGCGACCGCCAGACGCGGATCGAGGCCCTTGATCCATCAAAGAAGGAGGATCTCCTCCGGCGCCGCCAGTTGTTCGACGACCTCGAACCGGCAGAGCAAGACCGACTTCGGAAATTGCACGTGCAGCTTCAAGAGTCGCCCGATGGTGACGAACTCGCCGGTATCATGCAGCGATATTGCGAGTGGCTTGCCGGGTTGAATTCTTCTTACGAAAGAGCGGAATTGCTGGAATTGCCGCCGGAAGAACGAGTCAAGCGGATTAAGAAGCTGTTCGAAGAACCGGAGACGGCTCGAAGAGCCTCCGGCGGCTTCCCATCGCTGGAGCGCGCGCGTCGGCCCTGGGCGGAGATGGGGCCCGATGCTCGCAGGCGGCCTACGCTGGAAGACCTCAAGGCGGTGTTCGAATGGTTCGGGCGCTATCTCGAAAAGGAATCGCCGAAACTGATTGAAGCGATGCCCGAACCATGGCGAGAGCAGGCCCGGCGGGCGGTCGCGTCAGCCGAGAACTCCGCGGAACTCCGGGAGCGGCTGACCGGCCTGTGGATGCGTTGGTTGACGGAAAACCCCGGCAAGGCGCCCAAGGTAGGTGAAGCGGAGTTGATGGAACTCCGTGGGCAGCTTTCCGCGGAAACGCGCAAGTGGCTGGAGACCATGCCTCCGGCCGAGCAAGAGCGGACCGTGCTCGGCTGGATGAGATTCGTGGCCATGTACCACTTGGGAAGTAGGCGTTTCGATCCGGCGTTGCCGATCGTCGATGAAAAGGAATTGGAACGCTTTTTCGAAAAGGAACTCACCGGCGAGCAGCGAGACCGGCTATTGAACCTGCCGAGCGACGAAATGCGTCGGGAACTCCGCCAGGAATATCTACGCTGGCGATTGAAAGACGAATCGCCGCGAATTCCGCCGTGGTCCTCCTGGAGGCGAGGTCATCGACCCGGGGGATCACCATTTCCAGGACGCAACGGGACGGAACGGCAGCCATCTCCCCCTCAGAGGTGAAGCCCGATGCCATTGGGCGACCGGCGAAAGAGAACGGACCGGCCAGCAGCCCGCCTGCTCGGGTATCGCTTGCCGTTACGCAGTCGTTTGACCGGACGGTAGTAGGCGGGCTGCTAGGAACTGATTTCCAGCCGGTTGCCCCATCATCGGCTTGTCACCGCTGTCGGGAGCCAAGTGTAGAGGTAGTATGCACGGGGAGAGGCCAAGTCCAGCAGGCCGGAAAGATCGGGCCCCCGGCTGCGAATCTGGTCGCCGAGAAACAGATCGGCCAGAGTTGGCGTGCGGTCGTAGCGGACCACGCGGTAGTCCTCTCGGTCCACTCCCGCCAGATCGATGGCCCGCTCGATGGCCTCGTCCAGAAAGGCGATCTTGTCCACGAGTCCTTGCTCGACGGCTTGCTCGGCGGTGAAGACTTGTCCGGTGGCTACCGTATCGAGGTTCTCGGGGTGATCCTTGAAAGCGGGCCGACCGGATTTCACCACGTTCTTGAATCGCTCAAAGCTCTCATTGACCAGATCCTGGAAGATGTCTCGTTCCTGTTCGGTCATTGGCTTGGCGAAACTTCCCATGTCCTTCAGTGGGTGGCTGACGATCGAGTCTTCGCTCACTCCGACTTCTTGCATTAGTTCCGCCAAATTGTAGTGGGGAATAATGACTCCAATCGAGCCGGTCCAGGTCGTCGGCTCCGCGAAAATCGTCTGGGGTGTCTCTCCGACAGCCATTGAAACATAATACCCCCCGCTAGCGGCAATGCTTCCCATGCTGACCACGATCGGCTTGCCCGTTTCCTCACGAAACTCTCTCAAGCGATGGTAGATATAGTCGCTGCCATTGATCGTGCCACCGGGTGATTCGACGCGCAGAACGACAGCCTTCACGTCGTCGTCGCGCCGTGCCTGTTCGATCTGGCGGGTAACGAAGCCCTCGCCCTTGAGAATCACTCCCTCCACAGAGATAATCGCCACCTTCTCGCTGCCGCGACCAAATCGATCCGGCTGGTAAACTTCCTCCTCAACCTTGTCGGCGGTTTCGAAGCCGGAACCGACGATCAACACAAGGTTCACGAGGAACGATGCCGCCAGGATCAGGAGTGTGAGAACGAGAAAGAAGGCGAGCGTGCCAGATCGTCGGCGAGGGGGCGGCGAAGCGAATGCCTCCCGCCTGACGACTTCGGCCGACACGAAGTTCTCGGACTGCTGCCGCGCAGCGTCCTCCGGTCTTGACAGATCCTCCACGACGTTCTCCCATATCGACTTGCGGTTTCTTGGCTTGCGACCAGACTGCTGCATTCTACCATCGGACGGGCCCTATGGCGACGGGTGCATCGTGCCGGGGCAGTGGTACTCAGTGGGCGGAAGACGACGTTCGTTGATCTTTGGGCGCTGTTAGCGAGCACGTGTGGAACAAACTCTCCGGCTGCCCGGAGTCTCGATCTTGCGGGCACGACTCCGCCGACGCTTTGCTGGTTGGCGAAGGCTCCTCCACTTCCAGTTCCTGCTCACGCCCCTCTTTTTTCGGCTCCTCCGCAGAATTCGTGGGCAGAATGAGGTTTGTCGGAAGCTCCAACATGCGTTTTTTTAGGAATAGCAGGGCAAATGAATGGATTAGGATTGGGCTCCTCAATTACGTCTGGAAAGGAATAAGCGGAGTCGGCGTAGACGTTGCACCGCTGCCGAGAGGAGCCCTTTTTTCAGGTTTTTCAGCCCCTTCACGAGCTTCTCTACGTGAGCTTCGTTGCGAAAACAGTCCGGCAACTCGGCCTGCGGGTCTTCCGAGAAGGACTGGCTTTTCATGCGATGACCGCTCCGTCGACGATCACTGGGTGATTTGAGCGATGCATGCATCGAAGTGCGGAACGGCATCGTGTGGGAGTGGCCGGTGCCGGGCATGTTGTGTACGGCTCTGATCGCCGTTCTGAATGGAGTCGCCGCCCGGCATCGTCGTGGAGGTAGACTCGCTCTTCGCCCCAGTTGAGCCGGTAGGTCACCAGCGCGAATTCACGCCCAAACCAGGGATGAAACGGATGAGTCACCCGAAAACGTTGTTGTTCAACGTTCAAATCGGGCGCAATTGACGGTACAGACCAACGGAAAAAAAGAGCGTTGGTTTGGCACCTTGAAGCGAGAGTGTATTCGGCCTGGAACGCCGCTGTCACTGGAGGATGCTCGACGACTGGTAGCGGACTTCGTCGAACATTACAACACGGTACGCTTGCACTCGGCCATCGGCTACGTCACCCCCGCCGACAAGCTCTTGGGCCTGGAGACGGTGGTCCATATCCAACGCGACCACAAACTCGAAGAGGCTCGCCAACGCCGGCAAGAAATGCGCCAGGCTGCACGGGGCAACTGCGAACCGCCTCGGCTCGCCGATCAATCCACCGACGGCACAAACGATGGCCGTCGGTCATTGGACATCGCCATGCTCCGCCGTGAAGTGTCCATCGAGCAAGTGCTCAGGCAACTCGGC